>JANJTK010000056.1 GCA_024711155.1 Burkholderiaceae bacterium | reverse complement strand
CGGATCGATCTCGATGAACAGGACCCACGCCGCGTGACGGTCGCCGTGCATCAGGTCGGCGTAGGCCTGCCGCAGCGCGTAGCCGAGCAGCCGGTCGCGCACGAAGCGCCCGTTCACGTACAGGAACTGCCGGTCGGCGCGGGCGCGGTTGAGGGTCGGCGCCCCGAGCACGCCCCACACGTGCAGCGGGCCGGCCTGCGCGTCGAGGATCCGGTGCGCCTGCGCGTAGTCGTCGCCGAGCCCGGCGAGCGCGCGCGCGCGCCAGTCGGCGGCGGGCAGGCGCTCGACTTCGCGGCCGTCGACGGCGAGCTCGAACGCGACCGACGGGTGCGCGATCGCCACGCGCCGGAACGCCTCGACGCAGTGCGCGGCCTCGGTTGCGGGCGCCTTCAGGAACTTGCGCCGCGCCGGCGTCTGCGAATAGAGGTCGAGCACCTCGACCGTGGTCCCGGTGGCGCCGGCGGCGGGAATCACTTCGCCGCTCGCGCTGTCGATGCGAGCAGCCGCCGTGTCGCCCGTGGTACGGCTGGTGATCAGCACGCGCGCCACCGACGCGATCGACGCCAGCGCCTCGCCGCGGAACCCGAGCGTGCCGACGCGCTCGAGCTCGTCGAGCGACGCGATCTTGCTGGTCGCGTGGCGCGCCAGCGCCAGCGCCAGCTGCTCGCGCGCGATGCCGCCGCCGTCGTCGGCGACGACGATGCGCCGCACGCCGCCTTCCTCGATGCGCAGCGCGATCCGCCGCGCGCCCGCGTCGATCGCGTTCTCGAGCAGTTCGCGCACGACCGACGCCGGGCGCTCGACCACCTCGCCGGCGGCGATCTGGCTGATCAACCGGTCTGGCAGCGGCGCGATCGGTCGCGCCCGGATGTCGGCGGCGGGCATGCGCGGATTATAGGGAGGGCCGTGTAACATCCGCGCCCATGGATCCGGCGCAGCTGCTCGACGTCTTCCTTCACCTCGACCGGCACCTGGCCGCCGTCGTCGAGCAGTTCGGGCCCTGGGTCTACGCGCTGCTGTTCGCAGTGATCTTCGTCGAGACCGGGCTGGTCGTGATGCCGTTCCTGCCTGGCGACTCGCTGCTCTTCGTCGCCGGCGCGATCGCGGCCGTCGGCGGAATGAGCCTGCCGCTGCTGATGGTCCTGCTGGTCGCCGCCGCCGTGCTCGGCGATGCGCTCAACTATTCGGTCGGCAGCGTCGTCGGCCCGCGCGTGTTCGGCTGGGAGCAGTCGCGTTTCTTCAACAAGGCCGCCTTCGAGCGCACGCACGCGTTCTACGAGCGGCACGGCGGGATCACGATCGTCGTCGCGCGCTTCCTGCCTTTCGTGCGCACCTTCGCGCCCTTCGTGGCCGGCGTGGCGCAGATGCGCTACCCGAGGTTCGCGCTCTACAACGTCGCCGGCGCGGTGTTGTGGGTCACGAGCCTCTCCGGCATCGGCTACCTGTTCGGCAACACCGGCTGGGTGAAGGAGAACTTCGCCTGGGTGACGCTGGCCATGATCGTCGTTCCCGGACTGCCGGCGGTCTTCGAGGTGCTTCGGCACTGGCGGCGGCAGCGCCGCGCGCGCCGGGCCTGAGCAAAAGCGGCGCGCACGGCGGCCCGTGCGGACCGTCGCCGTGCACGGCGGCCCGCGGCGGCCGGGCGCACGCAATCCGTTCCGTGGAACGGCGCGCGTGCCCGAGGACTTCCCGGCGGTGCGCCGCGCGTCCTAGAATGTCCTGTTACCTGGACCCCCGGTGGCCGGCCATGAAGATCCTCATCGTCTGCGGCGATCCGTCCACGGCTTCACGGATACTCACCCCGCTGCGCGAGGCCGGCTATGCCGTCGACATCGTCGACCGCCCCGGGGACGCGGATGCCGCGCTGCGCGGCGTGCACTTCGACGACATCGTGCTCGACCTGCAGGGCGACCCGCGCCCGGCCCTCGACTGGCTGCGCGCGCTGCGCCAGCGGCGCGTGAGGCTGCCGGTGCTGGTGCTTTCGCGCGGCGAGGACGTCGACGCGCGCATCCAGGCGATCGACGCCGGCGCCGACGACCACCTCGAAGTGCCGTACGACGCGCGCGAGCTGGTCGCGCGTTGCGCCGCGCTGACGCGCCGCAACGGCAACGCGCTGCGCGCCGACGTCGTCGCCTGCGGGGAGCTGGTCGTCGACAGCCGCAAGCGCGAAGTCCGGCACGGCTCGGTGCCGATCGACCTGACGCCGCGCGAGTGGTCGATCCTCGAGCAGCTGGTGCTCAACGTCGGCACCTCCGTCACCAAGGAGCATCTGCTGCGCGCGATCACCGGCTTCGACGAGCACATCGCGCCCAACGCGATCGAGGTCTACGTCTCCCGGTTGCGCAGCAAGCTCGCCGGCACCGGAGCGCGCATCAGCACGCTGCGCGGCATCGGCTACCGGCTCGAGGAGCCGGAAGCGGTCGCGCACGCCGAGCACGCCTGACCGGGCGGGCGCCCGCGCCGCCGGGTGTCGCGTTCAGGTCGCGTGCATCTTCGGCGCCGGCGGGTGGCGCTTCAGGTAGCCGCGCAGCCCGCGGAAGATCGCGTCGGCGATGCGCGCCTGGTAGCGCGTGCTCGACAGCCGCCGCTCCTCGCGCGGATTGCTGATGAACGCGGTCTCGACCAGGATCGACGGAATGTCGGGCGCCTTGAGCACCGCGAACCCGGCCTGCTCGATGCGCGGCTTGTGCAGGCTACCGACGCCGCCCAGCTCGGACAGCACGAAATGCCCGAGCCGGCTCGAATCCTGGATCTGCGCCGTGGTCGACAGGTCGAGCAGCACGCGTCGCACCTCGCGGTTGCGCCGCCCGAGGCTCACGCCGCCGATGCGGTCCGACGCGTTCTCGCGGCCTGCGAGCCAGCGCGCCGCCGAGCTCGACGCGCCGCGTTCCGACAGCACGTAGACCGACGCGCCGCTCGCGTCCGGGCGCACGAACGCGTCGGCGTGCACCGACACGAACAGGTCGGCCTGCACGCGCCGCGCCTTGGCCACCCGCGCGGCGAGCGGGACGAAGTAGTCGCCGTCGCGGATCATGAACGAGCGCATGTTCGGGTCGGCGTCGATGCGCTCGCGCAGCAGCTGCGCGATGCGCAGCACGACGTCTTTCTCCTGCGTGCCGTGGCGCCCGATCGCGCCCGGATCCTCGCCGCCGTGGCCGGGATCGATCGCGATGGTCACCAGCCGCGTCATCGCGGGCGCGGCAGGCCGGCCGGTCGCCGTGCGCGGCCGCTCGCGCGCCGCCCGCTCGATGACGCCGGGTGTTGCGACTTCCTCCGGGCTCTCGATGCGCCCGCGCAGCAGCGCGGCGATCGGATCCTCGGTCTCGGGCTGGACGGAAGGGAGCGCGCGGCGTCGCACGTCGTCGAGCAGCGTCTTCAGCGGATCGACCGGCACCACCGGATGCAGGTCGAGCACGAGCCGGTGCCGGTAGCGCCCGACCGGCTCGAGCGCGAACAGCTGCGGGGCGATCTCCTGCTTCAGGTCGAACACCAGCCGAGCGACGCGGGGCTGGTGCTGCCCGACCCGGACCTGCCGGATGTAGGGATCGTCGGGCTGGACCTTCGCGACCAGCTCGCGCAGCGCGAGGTCGATCTCGAGACCTTCGAGGTCGACGACCAGGCGCGGCGGATCGGACAGCTGCAGCTGGGTCGACTTCAGCGGCCGGTCGAGCTCGAGCGTGACGCGCGTGTAATCGCGCGCCGGCCACACTCGCACCGCCACGATCGACGCGGCGTGCGCCAGCGGCAGGTCGAGGGCGAGCAGCGCGCCGGCCGCGCCTGCGCGCGCTGCAAGCGCGCCGAGCGCACCGAGCGCGCCGAGCGCCGACCCCGCGCCGGTGCTCAGGATCCGGCGCCGGCTCGCGCGAGGGTCGTCAGGCACGCGCGGCCCCGCTCCGAACCCGCCTCGAGCCGGGCCACGCGTGCGTCGTCTGCGTGCGCCGGGTCGAATTCGAGGCGCAGCCGCAGGTCCGGCGCGGGCAGCGTGCCGCCGGCACGTTCCGGCCACTCGATGACGGCGACGCCGTCGCCGCCGAGGTACTCGTCGAAACCGGCATCCAGCCAGGCCCTGTCGGAAGTCAGCCTATGGAAATCAAAATGGTACAGCTGAAACCTCGACAGGTCATACGATTCGAGCAGCGTGAAGGTCGGGCTGCGCACGCGACCCCCGAACCCGAGCGCGCGCAGCAGCGCGCGGGTGAAGGTGGTCTTGCCGGCCCCGAGGTCACCCGAGAGGAAGACGATGAAACCGGGCTCGAGGCACTGCGCAACGCGCCGGGCGAGGCGTTCGGTCGCCTCGAGGCCATGCAGCGGCAACTCGAGGCCCGCGTCGGGGTCGGGGCTGGGGTCCGGGCTGGTGAGGGGTGGGGACACTAGAATCCCGGGGTGGATCTATCCATCGAACAGTTGCGCGCGTGGGGGCAGGAGCTCGGGTTCGGCTCGATCGGCGTCGCCGACGTCGACCTGTCGCAGGCCGAGCCCGGCCTGCAGGCGTGGCTGGACGCCGGGTTCCACGGCGGGATGGATTATATGGTTCGCCACGGGATGAAGCGGGCGCGGCCGGCCGAGCTGGTGCCGGGGACCGTGTCGGCGATCATGGTCACCTTCGACTACGCTCC
>JANJTK010000246.1 GCA_024711155.1 Burkholderiaceae bacterium | reverse complement strand
TGGATCAGCTTGGTGCTGCGCGACGAGGTGCCGCAGGCGTAGTCGCCGCGTTCGAGCAACAGCGTCGCATAGCCGCGGGCGGCGGCATCGACGGCGGCCCCGAGGCCGCTGGCGCCGCCGCCGATGACGATGACGTCCCAGGTCCGGCCGTCGCGCAGCCGGGCGAGCAGTTCGCGGCGGGTCGGCGTGCTCGGCATCAGGCGTCCTCCGCCCAGCGCAGCGAACGCTGCACGGCGCGGCGCCAGCCGGCCAGCTGCGCCTGCCGCCAGTCGGCCGAGCGGCTTGGTTCGAAGCGGCGGTCGATCTGCCACTGGGCGGCCAGTTCGGCCTCGTCCTGCCAGAAGCCGACCGCCAGGCCGGCCAGATAGGCGGCGCCGAGCGCCGTCGTTTCGGTGACCTGCGGGCGCAGCACCGGCACCCCGAGCAGGTCGGCCTGGCACTGCAGCAGCAGGTCGTTGGCCGCTGCCCCGCCATCGACGCGCAGTTCGGCCAGTGGCTGGCCGGCATCCTGCTGCATGGCCTGCAGCACTTCGGCACTCTGGAAGGCGATGGCTTCCAGCGCCGCCCGGGCGATCTCGGCACGGCCGCTGCCGCGGGTCAGGCCGAGCAGCGCGCCGCGCGCCTGCGGATCCCAGTACGGCGCGCCAAGTCCGGTGTGGGCCGGCACCAGATAGACGCCGCCGCTGTCCGCCACCGAGGCGGCCAGCGCTTCGACTTCGGCGGCGCTGGCGATCATGCCGAGGCCATCGCGCAGCCACTGGATCACGGCGCCGCCCATGAACACGCTGCCTTCGAGCAGGTAGGTGGTGGCGCCGCCGCGCCGCCAGCCGACGGTACTCAACAGCCGGTGCCGCGACGCCTGCGCCTGCTGGCCGACATTGAGCAGCAGGAAGCAGCCGGTGCCGTAGGTATTCTTGGCCATGCCCGGGGCCAGGCAGACCTGCCCGAAGGTCGCCGCCTGCTGGTCGCCAGCGATGCCGGCCAGCGGAATGTCGCCGCCCAGCCAACTGGCGTCGATCCTGGCGACGACGCCGCTGCTGTCCACGACGCGCGGCAGCAACGTCGGCGGGATGTCCAGAACGGCCAGCAGTTCTTCGTCCCAGCAGCCGCGATGGATGTCGAACAGCAGCGTGCGCGCGGCATTCGAGGCATCGGTGACATGCTCGCGGCCGCCGCTCAGCTGCCAGGCCAGCCAGCTGTCGACGGTGCCGAAGGCCAGCTCGCCGCGCTCGGCACGCCGGCGGGCGCCGGGCAGGTGCTCGAGCAGCCAGGCCAGCTTGGTGCCGGAGAAATAGGGATCGAGACGCAGGCCGCTGCGCTGTTCGAACAGCGCGTCATGGCCGGCGGCGCTGAGCGCGGCGCACTGTGCCGCCGTGCGCCGGTCCTGCCAGACGATGGCCGGCGCCAGCGGCTCGCCCGTGGCGCGCTCCCAGAGGATGGTCGTCTCGCGCTGGTTGGCGATGCCGAGTGCCGCCACCTGGCCGGCGGCGATGCCGTGCTCGCGCAGCACGGCGCGCGCCACCGCCAGCTGGCTGGTCCAGATTTCGCCGGCATCCTGCTCGACCCAGCCGGGCTGCGGAAAGGACTGGGCGAAGGGCTGCTGGCGGATGGCCACCGGCTGGCCGCGGCGGTCGAAGAGAATGGCCCGCGAACTGGTGGTGCCCTGATCGAGGGCCAGCACGTATTGCTGGCCGCTGCCTGCCGTGGTCTGCATCGAAGTCTCCGCGCGCCGTCGATGACGCCATTGTGCGACGGCGCGCCGCTTTCGGCCAGCGACGGAAAAGCCGCATCACCGCGACCACCTGCGCTCGCCTGCGGTTATGGTCGGACCTGTTG
>JANJTK010000178.1 GCA_024711155.1 Burkholderiaceae bacterium | reverse complement strand
CACCGAATTTGCCCGGATACACTGAACCGAAACATCGAGAGAGAACACCATGGCCACATTCCGCCGCGGTTCCAAGGACAAGAAACCCCGCCGTCCGGCGCAGAGCGCGCTGTTCAAGCGCAAGAAGTTCTGCCGCTTCACCGCCGAGAAGATCGAGTGGATCGACTACAAGGACGTCGACCTGCTGAAGGACTTCATCACCGACACCGGCAAGATCATCCCGGCGCGCCTGACCGGCACCAAGGCGCGCTACCAGCGCCAGCTGCAGGACGCGATCAAGCGTGCGCGCTTCCTGGCGCTGCTGCCGTACACCGACAACCACTGAGCCGGGGGAACACGAGATGCAAGTCATCCTGCTCGAAAAGCTGGCGAACCTGGGCCAGCTCGGCGACGTCGTCAAGGTGCGCGACGGCTACGCGCGCAACTTCCTGATCCCGCAAGGCAAGGCGCGGCGCGCCACCGAAGCGGCGATCAAGGAGTTCGAAGTCCGCCGTGCGGACCTCGAGAAGGTCCAGGCCGACCGCCTCGCGGCGGCGCAGGCGCTCGGCCGCCGGATGGAGGGCGCGGTCGCGAAGGTTGCGGCGAAGGCGGGCGTCGACGGCCGGCTGTTCGGCTCGGTCACCAACTTCGACATCGCCGAGAACCTCAAGGCGCAGGGCTTCGAGGTCGAGAAGTCGATGGTGCGGCTGCCCGCCGGGCCGTTGAAGACCATCGGCGACGCCACCGTCGAAGTCGCGCTGCACGGCGACGTCGTGGTTCCGGTGACCGTCTCGGTCGTTGCGGAAGCGGCCTGACGAAAGCCGTCCCGAGCTCGACGAAACGGGGCGCCGCGGCGCCCCGTTTTTCCTTAAGATACCGTCGATGTCCTCAGTCACGAATCCCCCGCTGGAAGACGATCCGCAACTCGCGGCGCTGCGCGTGCCGCCGCATTCGATCGAGGCCGAGCAGGCCGTGCTGGGGGGGCTGCTGCTCGACAACGCCGCGTTCGACCGCGTCGCCGACGTGCTGCGCGAGGAAGACTTCTATCGGTTCGACCACCGGCTGATCTGGCACCAGATTTCCAGGCTGGTCGAGCGCGGTCATCCGGCCGACGTCGTGACCGTCTACGAGGCGCTGCAGACGCTCGGCAAGGCCGACGAGGCGGGCGGCCTCCCGTACCTGAGCGCGCTCGCGCGCGAGACCCCGTCGGCGGCGAACATCCGCCGCTACGGAGAGATCGTGCGCGACCGCTCGATCCTGCGCAAGCTGATCTCGACCTCCGACGAGATCGCCACCGCCGCGCTGAACCCGCAGGGCAAGGACACCCGGCAGCTGCTCGACGAGGCGGAGTCGAAGGTCTTCCAGATCTCGGAGGACGGCGCGCGCGGGCAGGCGGGCTTCCAGCAGCTGCCCGAGCTGCTCGGCAGGGTGGTCGAGCGCATCGACACGCTGTACAACCAGAACAACCCGAGCGACGTCACCGGCGTGCCGAGCGGCTTCGTCGACCTCGACCGGATGACCTCCGGCCTGCAGCCCGGCGACCTCGTCATCGTCGCCGGCAGGCCGTCGATGGGCAAGACGTCGATCGCCCTGAACATGGCCGAGCACGTCGCAATCGACCAGGGCCTGCCGGTGGCTGTGTTCTCGATGGAGATGGGCGCGACGCAGCTCGCGATGCGGATGCTGTGCTCGGTCGGCCGGCTCGACCAGCAGCGGCTGCGCACCGGCCGCCTGCTCGACGACGACTGGCCGCGGCTGACCGCCGCGATCCAGAAGATGCAGGACGCGCAGCTGTTCATCGACGAGACGCCGGCGCTGAACGCGCTCGAGTTGCGCGCGCGCGCGAGGCGCCTGTCGCGCCAGTGCGGCAAGCTCGGCCTGATCGTCATCGACTACCTGCAGCTGATGTCTTCGACCTCGTCGGGAGAGAACCGCGCCACCGAGATCTCGGAAATCTCGCGCGGCCTCAAGGCGCTCGCAAAGGAACTCGACTGCCCGGTGATCGCGCTCTCGCAGCTGAACCGCTCGCTCGAGCAACGACCGAACAAGCGGCCGGTGATGTCGGATCTGCGTGAATGCGTCACTGGCGACACGCCGGTGCTGCTTGCCGACGGGCGCCGGATTCCGATCGCGCAACTGGTCGGCACGCAACCCGAGGTGCTCGCTGTCGACGACGCCCGGAAGATCGTTGCCGCGAAGAGCGAGTGCGTGTGGCCGGTGGGGCGACAGCTGGTGCTGCGGCTTGCGCTCGCCAGCGGACGCGTGCTGCGCGCAACTGCGGGTCACCGCGTGCTCGCGGCCACCGGCTGGCGCGCGTTGGCGGAAATGGGACCGGGCGATCGCGTTGCGCTTGCGCGGCGCCAGCCGCAGTCGGGTGGCGCCGTCGCGTGGAGCGACGAGCAGGTTGCCTTTCTTGGCCACATGATCGGCGACGGCAGCTACGTCAGTGGGCAACCGATGCGCTACACGACGGCGTCCGAAGATAACTCCGAGGTCGTCAGGAGCGCTGCCGAGGCCCTCGGATGCTCTGTCAAGCGTCATGCCGGGCGCGGGAACTGGCATCAGCTGGTTCTGTCCGGCAACGGCGATCGCTGGCATCCCGAAGCGGCCAACGCCTGGTTGCGCGCGCTCGGCGTATTCGGCCAGCGCTCGCACGAGAAGCGCGTGCCTGCGGACGCATTCGGTCTCTCCGACGAGAAGATCGGACTGCTGGTGCGCCACCTCTGGGCGACCGACGGATGCGTGCACCTGCGCGCCGCCGGGCAGAGAGGGGCACCGCGCGTGTATCTGGCAACCGCGAGCGAGGGGCTGGCGCGGGATCTTGCCGCGCTGCTTCTGCGGCTCGGGATCGTGGCGCGAATTCGCTGCCTGCGGCGCGCCGGCGCGCGTCCGCTGTGGAACGTCGATGTATCTGGCGCCCGGCAGCAGCAGCTCTTCGTCGAGCGCGTCGGGGGTTTCGGACCGAGGCGGCTGGCAGTCGAAAAGCTCGCCGAGCATCTGGCTGGCTTGCTGCCGCGTGCGAACGCCAACGTCGACACCTTGCCGCGCGAGGCCTTCGCACGGGTGCGCGCAGCGATGGGCGAACGCGGGGTTCCGCAGCTAGGCATGGCCGCGCTGCGGGGGACTTCGTACGGCGGGGCGTCGCATTTCAGCTTCGCGCCGTCGCGAGACACGATCGCCGACTACGCGCAGCGCCTCGATGACGACGAATTGCGGCAGTGGGCGGACTCTGACCTCTTCTGGGACCGCGTCGTCGCGGTCGAACCGGAGGCCGAAGAAGAGGTGTTCGACCTCACCGTTCCGGGGCCAGCGTCGTGGCTGGCCGACGGTCTGGTCAGCCACAACTCGGGCGCGATCGAACAGGATGCGGACGTGATCTTCTTCATCTACCGCGACGAGGTGTACAACCCGGACTCGGCCGATCGTGGCGTGGCCGAGGTCATCATCGGCAAGCAGCGCAACGGGCCGATCGGCACCGTGCGGCTGACCTTCGTGGGCCAGTACACGCGGTTCGAGAACTTCGCGTCGGGCGCCTGAGCCGCGCCCCGCCGCTACAGCGCGTCGGTCGCGAAGTCCGCCAGCCGCGAGCGCTCGCCGCGCTGCAGCGTCACGTGGCCCGCGTGCGGCCACCCCTTGAAGCGGTCGACGACGAAGGTGAGGCCCGACGAGCCTTCGGTCAGGTACGGCGTGTCGATCTGCGCGATGTTGCCCAGGCAGACGACCTTGGTGCCCGGGCCGGCGCGCGTGATCAGCGTCTTCATCTGCTTCGGCGTCAGGTTCTGCGCCTCGTCGATCACGAGGAACTTGTTGCTGAACGTGCGTCCGCGCATGAACGACAGCGCCTTGACCTTGACGCGGCTGCGGATCAGGTCGTTCGCGGTCGCGCGGCCCCACTCGCCGGCCGACGGATCGCTGTGGTTGAGCACTTCGAGGTTGTCCTCGAGCGCGCCCATCCACGGCTGCATCTTCTCTTCCTCGGTGCCCGGCAGGTAGCCGATGTCCTCGCCGACCGGCACCGTGGCGCGGGTCATGATGATCTCGCCGTAGCGCTTCGTCTCCAGCACCTGCACGAGTCCCGCTGCGAGCGCGAGCAGCGTCTTGCCGGTGCCGGCCTGCCCGAGCAGCGTGACGAAGTCGACCTCGGGATTCATCAGCAGGTTCAGGGCGAAGTTCTGCTCGCGATTGCGCGCCGTGATCCCCCAGACGGCGTTCTTCAGGTGGCCGTAGTCGCGCAGCGTCTGCAGCACGGCGGTGCGGCCGGCGATCTCGCGCACCTGCGCGACCAGCGGCATGTCGCCGTCGAAGCAGACGAACTGGTTCACCAGCAACGAACCCACCAGCGGTCCGCTGATGCGGTAGAAGGTCTGGCCCCCTTGCTGCCACGACTCGACGCCCTTGCCGTGCTTCTCCCAGAAGTCGGCCGGCAACTGCAGCACGCCGGTGTAGAGCAGGTCGGTGTCCTCGAGGACCTGGTCGTTGAAGTAGTCCTCCGCGGGCAGACCCATCGTGTGGGCCTTGATCCGCATGTTGATGTCCTTCGACACCAGCACCACCTGCCGGTCGGGCAGCTGATCCTGCATCGCGCGCACGACGCCGAGGATCTGGTTGTCCGCCTTGCCGATCGGCAGCGACGACGGCAGCATCGGCGCGGTCGCCTGCGTCTGGAAGAACAAGCGCCCCTGCGCGTCGCGATTGCCGAGCGCCGACAGCGCGACGCCGCGTTCGAGGTCGCCGTCGGACGAAGCAATCAGCGCGTCGAGCGAGCGGCTGACCTGGCGCGCGTTGCGCGAGACTTCCGACATCCCCTTCTTGTGGTTGTCGAGTTCCTCTAGCGTCATCATCGGCAGGAACACGTCGTGCTCGGCGAAGCGGAACAGGCTGCTCGGGTCGTGCATCAGCACGTTGGTGTCGAGCACGAACAGCTTCGGCAGGCGCGACGCGTCGCGC
>JANJTK010000236.1 GCA_024711155.1 Burkholderiaceae bacterium | reverse complement strand
GCGCGTGCCGCGGCGGCCGAGTTGCGGGCGGCACGCGCGGCGCTGCTCGCGCAGGCCGCCGTGCGCGGCGACGCGTCGGCGCTGGTGCCGGTCGCGGCGCCGGCGCCCGGCCGTGTCCTGCGGGTGGTCGATCCGAGCGAGCGCGTGGTCGCCGCCGGGAGCCCGCTGATGACGGTGGGCGACCTGTCGCGGCTCGAGGCCGTGGTCGAGGTGTTGTCCTCGGAGGCGGTGCGGGTGGCGCCGGGCATGCCGGTGCTGCTGGAGGGCTGGGGTGGGGCGGCGCCGCTGCGCGCCCGCGTGCGGAGGGTCGAGCCTTTTGCGTTCACCAAGGTGTCGGCGCTCGGCGTCGAGGAGAAGCGCACGCGCGTGATTGCCGACCTGGTCGATCCGCAGGGGCCGCTCGGCGACGGCTACCGCATCGAGGCGCGCATCGTGGTCTGGAGCGCCGACGACGTGCTGACGGTGCCGGCGAGCGCGGTGTTCCGTTGCGCCGATGCGTGGTGCGCATTTGCGGTCGACGGCCGGCGGGCGCGGCGGCGCGCGGTCGAGGTCGGGCAGCGCAACGCGTCGCAGGTGCAGGTGCTCGGCGGGCTGAGCGAGGGGCAGCGGGTGGTGCGACACCCGGGCAACGATCTCGAGGACGGCGCGATGGTGCGCGAGACGCCGGCACGACACTGACGGGCGCGCGCCGATCGGCGCGCCGGTCTGCCGGTCAGCCGCCGGCGCCTTCACCGAGGTACGCCGCGCGCACGCGCGCGTCGCCCAGCAGCGCGCGCGCCTCGCCGGTCATCGTGACCAGGCCCGACTCCATCACGTAGGCGCGCGCCGCCGCCTCGAGCGCGAGGCGCGCATTCTGCTCGACCAGCAGGATCGTCGTCCCCTGCGCCGAGACGCTGCGCACCACCTCGAAGACCTTGTCGACCATGATCGGCGACAGGCCCATCGACGGCTCGTCGAGCAGCAGCAGCTTCGGCCGGCTCATCAGCGCGCGCGCCATCGCGAGCATCTGCTGCTCGCCGCCGGACAGGGTGCCGGCGAGTTGCGTGGCGCGCTCCTTGAGCCGCGGAAAGGTCTCGAACATCCGCTCGAGGTCTTCGCGCACGCCGGCGGCGTCGCGCCGCGTGTACGCGCCCATCAGCAGGTTCTCGGTGATCGTCATGCGCGCGAACACCCCGCGGCCCTCGGGCACCATCGCGAGACCGCGCGCGACCAGCGCGTGCGGGCCGGCGCTGCGGATCGACTCGCCGCGGTAGGACACGTCGCCCCCCGCGCACGGCAGCGTCCCGGTGATCGCCTTCAGCGTGCTCGTCTTGCCGGCGCCGTTGGCTCCGATCAGCGCGACCAGCTCGCCTTCACGCACCTCGAGGTCGATCCCCTTGACGGCGCGGATCCCGCCGTAGGAGACCTGCAGTCCGGCGACGGCGAGCAGCGGCGTTGTCATCGTCGGTGTCCGCGCGTCGGTCAGTGGGCGGCGCTTGCGCCCAGGTAGGCCTCGATGACGGCCGGATCGCGCTGCACCTGGCCGGGCGCGCCCTCGGCGATCACCTTGCCGTAGTCGAGCACCGTGACGCGGTCGCACAGTCCCATCACCAGCTTCACGTCGTGCTCGATCAGCAGGATCGTGCGGCCGTCGTCGCGGATGCGCACGAGCAGCTCGCGCAGCGTCAGCTTTTCGGTCGCGTTCATGCCGGCCGCGGGCTCGTCGAGCGCGAGCAGCTTCGGGTCGGTGGCGAGCGCGCGCGCGATCTCGAGCCGGCGCTGGTCGCCGTAGGACAGCGTGCGCGCCTGGAATTCCGCGTAGCGCGCGATGCCCACGTAGTCGAGCAGCTCGAGCGCCCGGCGCCGGATCGCGGCTTCCTCGGCGCGCTGGCCCGCGGTTCGCAGCACTGCGCCGAGCACGCCGGCGCGCGTGCGCACGTGGCGCCCGACCATCACGTTCTCGAGCGCGGTCATGTCGCCGAACAGGCGGATGTTCTGGAACGTGCGCGCGATGCCGGCCTCGGCGACGCGGTGCACGGCCGTCGGCTCGTAGACGGCGCCGTCGAGCTCGAAGCGGCCCGAGTCCGGCGTGTAGAGGCCCGTGACGACGTTGAAGAACGTCGTCTTGCCCGCGCCGTTGGGCCCGATCAGCCCGTAGACCTGCCCGCGCGCAATGCGCAGACCGACGTCGGAGAGCGCCTGCAGCCCACCGAAGCGCTTGTTGACGCCGCTCGCCGACAGCAGCAGGGGCGGGTCGTTGTCCATCGCCTCAGCCGCCGCGCCGGGTCGCGTCGATGCCGTGGCGCGGCACCGGCCACAGCCCGGTCGGCCGGTAGAGCATGATCAGCACCATCGCCAGGCCGAACAGCAGCATCCGCAGCGCTTCCGGGGCGACCAGTTCCTGGCCGAACAGCGCCAGCTGCGCCGGCCGCGCGACCTCGCGCAGCGTCTCGGGAATCGCGTAGAGCAGCACCGCGCCGAGGATCACGCCGGGGATGTGGCCCATGCCGCCGAGAACGACCATCGCGACCACGACGATCGACTCCATCAGGATGAAGCTCTCGGGCGACACGAAGCCCTGGAACGACGCGAACATCGCGCCCGACACGCCGCCGAACGAGGCGCCCATCGCGAACGCGAGCAGCTTGACGTTGCGCGTGTTGATTCCCATCGCCCTGGCCGCGATCTCGTCCTCGCGGATCGCCATCCAGGCCCGGCCGATGCGCGAGTCCTGCAGGCGGATCGACACCAGGATCACGCCGAGCGTGAGCAGCAGGAACAGGTAGTAGTACAGCGTCACCGGCGGGATCTCGAAACCGCCGAGCGCGAGCGGCTCGCCGAAGTCGATCCCGGCGATGCGCACCGGGTCGATGTTGGTGATGCCCTGCGGGCCGTTGGTCAGGTTGAGCGGCGCGTTCAGGTTGTTCATGAAGATGCGGATGATCTCGCCGAACCCGAGCGTGACGATCGCCAGGTAGTCGCCGCGCAACTTCAGCACCGGCGTGCCGAGCAGCACTCCGAAGAACGCGGCGAGCAGGGCGCCCAGCGGCACCACCAGCCAGATCGAGCTGTGCAGCCCGTCGGGGAAGGCGGCCGCGATCCACTCGAAGTTCTCCATCAGGTGCGGCGACGCGAGCAGCGCGTACATGTAGGCGCCCACCGCGTAGAAAGCGACGTAGCCGAGGTCGAGCAGTCCCGCGTAGCCGACCACGATGTTCAGGCCGAGCGCGAGCATCACGTAGAGCAGCGCGAAGTCGGCCATCCGCACCCAGCGGTTGCCGCCCAGCCCGAGCACGAACGGCAGCGCCGCCAGCGCGAGCGCCACGACGAGCGTCGCGGCGAGCGCCGCCCGCGGGCGTTCTCTCAGCGAAGGGAAGAAGTGCGCGATCATCGGGCGGGCGCGGGGTTCCCGGGGTTCTGTTTCATGCCCGGTCCGCCACCCGCTCGCCCATCAGGCCCGAGGGCCGGAACAGCAGGACGAGAATCAGCACCGCGAACGCGAAGATGTCCTGGTAGTGGCTGCCGAGGAAGCCGCCGGTGAGGTCGCCGATGTAGCCGGCGCCGAGGCTCTCGATGATCCCGAGCAGCAGTCCGCCCAGCATCGCGCCGGCGATGTTGCCGATGCCGCCGAGCACCGCGGCGGTGAACGCCTTCAGGCCCGGGATGAAGCCCATCGCGAAGTGCGCGATGTTGTAGTTCAGCGCGACCAGCACGCCGGCCACCGCGGCGAGCGCCGCGCCGATCGCGAAGGTGGCCGCGATCACCTGGTTGGCGTTGACGCCCATCAGGCCCGCGATGCGCGGGTTTTCGGCGGTCGCGCGCATCGCGCGTCCGAGCTTCGTGCGGTTCACCAGCAGCACGAGGCCGGCCATCATCGACGCCGCGACGACGAGGATCAGGATCTGCTTCGGCGCCAGGATCGCGCCGAAGATCGGCACCGGATCGGTCGGCAGCAGGTCCGGGAAGACGATCGGGTTCGGCTTCCAGATCATCATCGCGATCGTCTGCAGCACGATCGAGACGCCGATCGCCGTGATCAGCGGCGCCAGCCGCGGCGCGCCGCGCAGCGGCCGGTACGCGACGCGTTCGATCGCCACCGACAGCGCGATGCACACCGGGATTGCGGCGAGCACGACGAGCAGCAGCACCAGCGGGCCGGGCAGGCCGGCCGCGAGCAGCGTCGGCACCAGCCACACCGCGACCATCGCGCCGAACATCAGCACTTCGCCGTGCGCGAAGTTGATCAGCTGCAGGATGCCGTAGACCATCGTGTAGCCGAGCGCGATCAGCGCGTAGACCGAGCCGAGCACGAGGCCGTTCAGGATCTGCTGCAGCAGGATGTCGAAGTCGAACACTCGCAACCCCTTGCGCCGGCCATCGCGGACGCGAGACGCGCGCAGTGTAGCGAATATTCCTCGCCGGATGGGGCCGCGGGCCGCCGGCGGCCTTGCGGGGGGGGCAGAAAAGAAAACGCCCCGGATCGTTCCGGGGCGAACCAGCCGGGGAGGAAGAATACGTTGCGTGGCTGGAGGAGGAGACCTCGCGCGGCCGGCGAACCGCCGCGCACGAGGTCAATGTAGCGAAGCGCGAGGCCCGCGGCGCGCCGCCGGCGATTGGCGGTCCCGCGCGGCTGACCGGCGGATCACTTCTGCGACAGCACCCACTTCACCAGCGCCGACGCCTCGTCGGCCGAGACCTGCGGGTTCGCCGGCATCGGGATCTGGCCCCACACGCCGACGCCGCCGTCGCGCACCTTCTTCGCCAGTTTCGCGACCGCCTCCCGGTCGTTCGCGTACTTCTTCGCGACGTCCTTGTAGGCGGGCCCGATCAGCTTCCGGTCGACCGCGTGGCAGGCGACGCAGTTCTTCGCCTTGGCGAGGTCGGCGCTCGCCGCGGCAGTTCCGGCGGCGCTTGCGAGCGCGATGGCGACGACGAGGGTCGGAATCCGTTTCATTCGTGCTCCAGGTCAGGGGTTCGGCAGTCGATCGGCCGGCACGTGCCGGCCTTCACGAGCATAAACGCACCGCACGCCCCGCCGTTGACACCCTGCGCCGCGCCGTTCGGCCGGGGGGCGGCGACCGCCAGCCGTGGCTGCGGCACAGTGGGATTCGAACGCAACCCCCTTGCGCACGCAACCCCACGCGACTCGCAACCCCCAAACGCCTTACGCGCGCTGCCCCGCATGTCATTCGTCTGGATCGGAGCCCTGCTGATCGTCCTGAAATGGCTCGGGGTGGGCCCGCTTGCGCAGTGGTCGTGGTGGTGGGTGCTGGCACCGCTGGCGCTCGCGTTTGCGTGGTTCGAGCTGTTCGAGCCGCTTTTCAAGCTCGATCGTCGCCGGCGTGTGGACGACGAACAGGCGAGGCTGCGGCGCGAGCGCGTCGCCGCCCGGTTCGCCGAGGAACGCAGTTCGCGCTGGCGGTCGCGCCGCCGGTAGCGGTCGGTCAGGCGCCGACAGGCCGCGGCAGTGGCAGGCTGCGGCGCCGGCCGCGGCGAGGCGCCCCTCCCGCGGGGCGTGCCAGAATACGGGGGCCTTCCGACCTTCGCCGCCCGATGCTCGTCCATCCCCAGTTCGATCCGATCGCCTTCAGCCTGGGCCCGCTCGCCGTGCGCTGGTACGGCCTGATGTACCTGGCTGCGTTCGCCGCGTTCTTCCTGCTCGGCCGATGGCGGCTGGCGCAGCAGCGCTTCGCGTCGGCCAGCGGACTCGCGCAGCGCGATCTCGAGGACCTGCTGTTCTGGGGCGTGATGGGCGTCGTGCTGGGCGGGCGGCTCGGCTACGTGATCTTCTACAAGCCCGGGTACTACCTGGCGCACCCGCTCGAGATCCTCGCGGTGTGGCAGGGCGGCATGTCGTTCCACGGCGGACTCATCGGCGTCATCGTCGCGGTGTGGCTGCACTGTCGGCGCAACCGGCGCCCGTTCTGGCCCGTGATCGACTTCGTCGCGCCGCTGGTGCCGATCGGACTCGCCGCCGGGCGGCTCGGCAACTTCCTCAACGGCGAGCTCTGGGGGCGCCCGACCGACCTGCCGTGGGCGATGGTGTTTCCGCAGGTCGACGGCCTCGCGCGCCACCCGTCGCAGCTCTACCAGTTCGCCGGCGAGGGGATCGCGTTGTTCGCGTTCCTGTGGTGGTACTCGGCGCGGCCGCGGCCGGCCGGCGCCGTGTCGGCCATGTTCCTCGTCGGCTACGCGGTGCTGCGCTTCGCGGCCGAGTTCGCGCGCGAACCCGACGCCTTTCTCGGCCTGCCGGCGCTGGGCCTCACGATGGGGCAGTGGCTTTGCCTGCCGATGTTCGCCGCCGGCCTGGCCCTGCTCGCGTGGTCGCGGCGCGCGCGGCCTCCCGCGCGGGGGCGGGCGTGAGCGGCGCGCCGACCGCTGGCGCCGAGCGGAACGCGAGCGCCGAACCGGACGCGAGCGCCGAACCGGACGCGAGCGTGTATGCGCTGCTCGCGAGCGGCTTTCCCTCCGACCGTTCCGGCTGCTGCATCGACGCCGGCGAGGGAGCACGATACAGCTGGGACGACGTCGAGCGCGCCAGCGCGATGATCGCCAATCTCCTCGCGCGTCTGCGCCTGCCGCCCGGCGCGCGCGTCGCCGCGCAGGTCGACAAGTCGCCCGAGGCCGTGCTGCTCTATCTCGCGACACTGCGCGCGGGCTTCGTCTTCCTGCCGCTGAACATCGCGTACCGCGCCGGCGAGGTCGACTACTTCGTGGCGGATGCCGAGCCGTCGGTGGTCGTGTGCAGCCCGGCGAATCTCGGCTGGGTCGAGCCGATCGCACGGCGCCACCGCGTCCCGCACGTGTTGACGCTCGGCGACGACCGCCGCGGCACGCTGCTCGACGCGGCCGCGCGCGAGTCCGACCGCTTCGCGACCGTGCCCCGGCGCAGCGACGACCCGGCGGCGATCGTCTACACGTCGGGCACCACCGGGCGCAGCAAGGGCGCGATGCTCTCGCACGGCAACATCGGCTCCAACGCGCGGGTGCTGCACCGCTACTGGCGCTGGCGCGCCGGCGACGTGCTGCTGCACCTGCTGCCGATCTTCCACGTGCACGGCCTGTTCGTCGCGATCCACGGCGCGCTGCTCTCGGGCAGCCGGATGATCTGGCGCGCGCGCTTCGACGCGCAGGAGGCGATCCGGCTGCTGCCGCAGGCGAGCGTCTTCATGGGCGTGCCGACGATGTACGTGCGCCTGCTCGACGAGCCGGGCTTCGACGCGAGCGCGTGCCGCAACGTCAGGCTGTTCATCTCGGGCTCGGCGCCGCTGCTTGCGGACACGTTCCGCCAGTTCGAGGCGCGCACCGGGCAGCGCATCCTCGAGCGCTACGGGATGAGCGAGACGATCATGCTGACGTCGAACCCGTACGACGGCCAGCGCGTGGCCGGCACCGTCGGGCCGCCCTTGCCGGGTGTCGAGCTGCGGGTGGTCGACGAGCACGGCCGCGCCTGCGGCACCGACGGGATCGGCGGCATCGAGGTGCGCGGCCCCGGCGTGTTCTCGGGCTACTGGCGCCGGCCGGAGAAGACGCGCGAGGAGTTCAGCGCGGACGGTTTCTTCCGCACCGGCGACGTCGGGCGGATCGACGCCAACGGCTACGTGACCATCGTCGGGCGCGCGCGCGACCTGATCATCACCGGCGGCTACAACGTCTACCCGAAGGAGATCGAGTCGTACCTCGACGAGATCGACGGCGTGGCCGAGTCGGCGGTGTTCGGCGTGCCGCACCGCGACTACGGCGAGGCGGTGGCCGCGGCGGTGGTCGCGAAATCCGGCGCGCGGCTCGACGCGGCCGCGCTGGTCACGACGCTGAAGGAACGCATCGCGGGCTTCAAGCTGCCGCGCAGCGTGTTCGTCGTCGACGAACTGCCGCGCAACCCGATGGGCAAGGTGCAGAAGAACCTGCTGCGCGAGCGCTTCGGCGGGTGAGGCACTGCGCGCGCAGGCAGGACGCGCAGCGCGGCGCGCCTCAGTGTCCGCGCAGCCCCTTCCACAGCATGTAGGACGCGAGCGCGTAGAGCAGCGCCGCGAACACCCGCCGCAGCCGCTCGACCGGCATCGCGTGCGCGGCGCGCGCACCGAGCGGGGCGGTCAGCACGCTGGTCGCCACGATCGACGCGAGCGCCGGCAGGTACAGGTAGCCGACGGTGCCGGCCGGCATCTCGAGGCCGCGACCGGCCCATGCGTAGCCCAGCGCGCCGGCGAGCGCGATCGGGAAGCCGCACGCGGCGCTGGTCGCCACCGCCTCGTGGATGCGCACGTTCGCTCGCGTCAGGAACGGCACCGTGACGAAGCCGCCGCCGGCGCCGAGGATCGCGCCTGCCGCGCCGATCACGGTGCCCGCCGCGAACCGGCCCGGCGCACCCGGCAGCGCGCGCCCCGCGCGCGCGGGCCGCTGCCTGAGCATCCGGGTTGCCATCAGCCCGACGAAGACGCCGAAGCCCACGGCGAGCCAGCTGCTGCGCAGCGACGCGGCGACCTGCGCGCCCGCCAGCGCGCCGACCAGGATTCCGGGCGCGAGCGTCTTCGCGATGTCCCAGCGCACCGCGCCGCGCTGCGCGTGCGCGCGCACGCTCGACACCGACGTGAACAGGATCGTCGCGAGCGAGGTCGCGATCGCGACCTTGACGACGTGCTCGGCCGGGAAACCCTTCGCGGCGAGCAGCATCGTCACGAACGGCACCAGCACCATGCCGCCGCCGATGCCGAGCAGTCCGGCGGCGAAGCCGGTGAGCGCGCCGAGAGCGAGGAAGGCGACGATCAGGAAGATATCCACGCGGGTCGGGGCGAGGCGGCGCTGCGACTCAAAGCAGCGTCTCGTGCAGGTAGCGCCACTGCGCCGCCGTCACCGGCGTGATCGACAGCCGGTTGCCCCGCCGCAGCACCGCCATGTCGGCGAGCGCGGCGTGCCGGCGCAGTTCGGCCGCCGGCACGAGGCGCGTCTTGCGCAGCGCGCGCACGTCGACCAGCACCCAGCGCGCGGCGGCGCGGCTGCTCTTCGGGTCGAACCACGGCGACGCCGGATCGAACTGCGTCTCGTCGACATGCGGCGCGGACGCGACTTCGGCCACGCCGGCGATGCCGGGTTCGGCGCAACCCGAGTGCCAGAACAGCACGCCGTCGCCGACGCTCATCGCGTCGCGCATGAAGTTGCGCGCCTGGTAGTTGCGCACGCCGGTCCACGCGACCGTTTGCCCGGGCGCCGACAGCGCGTCGTCGATCGAGCATTCGCCGGGCTCGGACTTCATCAGCCAGAAGGAAGGCGCAGGCATCGGCGCTTCGGGGAATGACGTGTGCGGTGGCGCGACGGCGCGCGAGCGGGGCAGGCGGATGGGGCGGTAGCGACCCCGCCTGTGCCGTCAGGCCGGCATCCTGAACCGTTCAGTTCAGATCGGCCGCAGCAGGCACCACATCAGGTTCGTCCGACGCGGGACGATCGCAACAGCGGTGCACGAGAAGCCGCGACCTGGATGCAGCGCATTGGTTCAAGGAATGTATGGCCTTGGCGAACACCGCAGGGTCGATCCGATTCTAGCGCCAAACGTGCGCGGGGCCGCAAAGGGCGCGCGTCAGAAGAGGCTATCCTGGCGCTCGAGCACGGCGTCGACGTCTTCGCGCAACTTGCGCACGCGGCCGAGCATCGCGGTCTGCTTCGCCGCGCCCGCGGCGCCGCTGGCCCCCAGCATCTCGTGCGCGAGCTGCAGCGCTGCCATCACTGCGATCCGGTCGACGCCCGAGACGCGTCCGCTGTCGCGGATCGTGGTCATCTTCTCGTCGACGATGCGCACCGCCTCGAGCAGCTGATCCTTCGTGTCGCCACTGACGGCGAGCCGGTATTCGCGGCCGAGGATCTTGACGTCGATCTGTTCCATGCGCGATGTCCGTGGGGGCGATCTCAGCCGGCGCTGTCGGCGGGCAGCCGCGACAGCGCGGCCTCGACGCGTGCCCGCGCTTCCGTGATGCGCTGTTCGAGCTCGCGGTTGGCGCTGCCGGCCGCATCGAGCCGGGCGCGCAGGTCGGCGTTCTCGTCGGCCAGCCGCTGCGCCAGCTGCACCAGGCGACCGATCCGTTCCTCGAGCTGCTCCAGTTCCTGTTCCATCCCGCGATGTTAGCCCAAGACGTCCCGTCGCGGACGGGGGCGCCGGGAGGGCGCGGCGCGCTTCCGGTAGCATGCGGGAGCCGAACAGGATCCCTCGATGACACTGCCGACTTCGCTGCGCGCGCTCTCACGCGCTGCGTCAGCCGCGCTGCTGGCGCTGCTGGCCGCGGTCGCCCCGGCTGCGGCCGGGACCGACGCGCCGGCGCGCACCGGAGCGGTGCGGGTCGACGCGGTCGAGGCCGAACTGGTCGCGCAGGACGCGGCCCTGGTTCCCGGGCGCACCGCGCGGATCGGGCTGCGGTTGCGTCACGACCCGCACTGGCACACCTACTGGCGCAATCCCGGCGACTCGGGGCTGCCGACGCAACTCGAGCTCACGCTGCCGCCGGGCTTCGAGGCCGGGTCGATCGAGTGGCCGGCGCCGCAGCGGCTCTTCATTCCGCCGCTCGCCAACTACGGTTACGAAGGCGAACTCGTGCTGCCGCTGGTGTTGCGCGTGCCGGCAGCGCTCGAAGGCACTCGCGTGCGCATCGGCGCGAAAGCGTCGTGGCTGATGTGCCGCGACATCTGCATTCCCGGCGAGGCGGCGCTGGCGCTCGAATTGCCGGTGCAGCGCGACGGGCCGGTCGCAGGTTCGGCACATGCGACGCTGTTCGACGAGGCGCTGCGCCGCCTGCCGCAGGGGAGCGTGCCCGCACGCGTGCGCGTCGACGGCGAGATGCTGTCGATCGGCCTGCCCGGGCCGGTGGCGACGGCGGAATTCTTCCCCTATCGCGCGGGGCTCGTGCGCAACGACGAGCCGCAGGTGCTCTACGCGACCCAGGGCGACGGCGCCGGCGTGCGCCTGCCCGTCCGCCTGAGCCACGCCGGCGCGCGCCAGGCGCGCGAAGGCGGCGCCGCGCTGGCGGCCACGGCCGAGGGGGTCGTCGTCGTCGACGGCCAGCCGCGCGAG
>JANJTK010000196.1 GCA_024711155.1 Burkholderiaceae bacterium | reverse complement strand
GGTCGTCCCGGATCCATGCGACGGTGACCGAGTCGAGTTCGTGCTCCGGCTTTGCCGGGTCCGGGTGGGCGCCGCGCGCGAAGCGTACGTCGTAGGCGTCGAGCCAGGGCGGAAAGCCGGGGATGCGGGCGCGCTCGAGCGTGTCGGGTGCCGGCACCTGCGGGAACCCGGCCTCGGTCGCGGTCCAGGTCTCGCGGCGCAGTGCGAAGACGGCCGTCGCGGTGGTGGCGACTTTGCCGGCCTGGCTCATCGTGATCGACCAGTGCTGCGTCGAGCGGTTCGTGCGCACGGGCAGCGCGTCGATCCGGAATTCGCCGTCGGCGACCGGCCCCGCGTAGTTGACCGTCAGCGCGATCGGATCGCCGACGCGCGCCGGATGGCCGAGCGCCGCCGCGAGCATCGTCGCGGCCGTGATGCCGCCGAAGGGGCCGACCATGTTGGCGTACACCGGGTCGGTGTGCCCGGTGACCGAGCCGTCGGCGTTGCGCGTGAGCCCGGTGGCGCGGTCCAGCGGGTGAGGGGGCGTGTCTGTCATCGAGGGGCCTGCGGGTCGGTTCGATCGGCGGGAGCTTCGGCGCTGCGCATTTCGGTTATTCTCGCGTCCCGGTGCCGCTGGCGCGGCGCCGGACCGTCGTTCATTCTCCCGGAGTCGTCATGTACCTGACCCAGGCCCTGCACAAGGCGGTGCGCGAGTGCCCCGACAACGTCGCCGTCGTGGAAGGCAGCCGCCGCATCACGTTTCGCCAGCTCGCCGAGCGTTCCGCCCGCCTCGCGGGCGCGTTGCGCGCGCTGGGCGTGCAGCCCGGCGACCGCGTGGGGATGATGAGCCTGAACTCGCAGCGCTACGTCGAATACTACTTCGGCGTCTGGTGGATGGGGGGCGTCATCAACGCGGTCAACGTGCGCTGGAGCCCGGCCGAGGTCGCGTATTCGCTCGACGATTGCGACACGCGCGTGCTGCTGGTCGATCGCACCTTCGCACCGCTGGTGGAGCCGCTGCGGCCGCTGTCGAAGTCGCTGCAGACGGTTATCTATTGCGGCGACGAGCCGGCGCCCGACGGGATGCTCGACTACGAGCAACTGCTCGCGGCGGCCGAGCCGGCCGAGGACGTGCGCAGCGGCGGCGAGAACCTCGCCGCGGTCATGTACACCGGCGGCACGACCGGGATGCCGAAGGGCGTCATGATCACGCAGGGCGCGTCGTACGTGAACACGCTGGCGGTGGTCGGCGAGGTGGCGCGCGACAAGCGCACCGTGGGGCTGGTCGTCACGCCGATGTTCCACATCGCCGGTTGCTCGCTGTCGATGCAGCTGATGTGGACGCAATCCACGCAGGTGATCATGCCGGTGTTCGGCGAGGTCGAGCTGATGCGGCTGGTGCAGGACGAGCGCATCTGCGAGACCTTCCTCGCGCCGACGATGATCCGCCGCTTCATCGACCACCCGCGCTTTCGCGAGTTCGACCTCTCCAGCATCCGCAACATGTTCTACGGCGCGTCGGCGATCGGCGAGGCGCTGCTCAACGACGCGCTGAGGGCGCTGCCCGGCGTCAAGTTCTGCCAGGGCTACGGGATGACCGAGCTGTCGCCGACGATCGCGATGCTCGCGCCCGAGGACCACCTGCCGGGCCCGAAGCAGGCCAGCCGCCTGAGCTCGGCCGGGCGGCCGATCCGCACCGGCGAAGTCCGCGTCGTCGACCCCGAAGGCAAGGAGTTGCCGCGCGGCGAGATCGGCGAGATCTGCGCGCGCGGGCCGATGGTGATGAAGGGCTACTGGAACAAGCCCGAGGCGACCGCCGAGGCGGTGCGCGACGGCTGGATGCACACCGGCGACGGCGGCTTCCTCGACGAGGACGGCTACATCCACATCGTCGATCGCATCAAGGACATGATCGTCACCGGCGGCGAGAACGTCTACTCGGCCGAGGTCGAGAACGCGCTCGCGCAGCATCCGGCGATCGCGATGTCCGCGGTGATCGGCGTACCCGACGACCTGTGGGGCGAGCGCGTGCACGCCGCGATCGTCGTGCGCGAAGGCATGACGCTGACCGAAGCCGAGGTCGTCGCGCACTGCAAGAAGCTGATCGCCGGCTACAAGTGCCCGCGCAGCGTCGAGTTCCGCAAGGAGCTGCCGCTGTCGCCCGCCGGCAAGCTGCAGAAGTTCGTGCTGCGCGAGCCGTACTGGGCGGGGCGCGGCCGGCGGGTGAACTGAGCTCGCGCTTCGTCCGGCGCGCCGCGCGCTGATCGAGCTTCAGCCCGCGCGTGCCTTGTCGGCGGCGCCTTCGAGTCCGGCGAGCAGCGCCCGGTTGTCGCCCGGGATCGTCATCGAGAACTTGTTGTCGACGTAGGTGTAGTCGAAGTAGCCCATTCGCGCGAGCGGCTGGATCTTCAGCACGTCGACGAGGCCGTCGGTGCCGATCGCCGCGTCGTCGATGTGCACCGCGACCACGCGCCCGAACACCACGTCGACCGTGCCCATCTTCGATGCGCCGGGAAAGCGCACCGTGTTCAGGTAGACGCACTCGAACTGGATCGGCGAGCCCGCGACGCGCGCCGGCTTCACCTTGCGCGACGGCAGTTTCGCGAGACCCGCGCGCTCGAACTCGTCGACGCCGTGCGGGAACTCCTGCGCGCTCGCGTTGACGGCCTCGCGCTGTGCGTAGGTCGCCATGTTCCACACGAATTCGCCGGTGTCCTCGGCGTTGCGCACCGAGTCCTTGCGGGTGCCCGCGGTCGTCTGGTTGCCGCAGAACATCACGATCGGCGGGTCGAAGGTGACGTTCTGGAACTGGCTGTAGGGCGCGAGGTTGTGGCGACCCTGCGCGTCGACCGTCGAGATCCAGCCGATCGGCCGCGGGATGACGCAGGACTTGAACGGGTTGTGCGGCAGGCCGTGGGGCGTGACGCCCGGTTCGTAGTACATGCGCCGGGCTCCTTCAGTTCGACTGGTACCAGGCGACGCCGGCCGCGTCGACGACGACGCGCGCCTCGCCGCGCGCGACCAGGTAGTTCAGGTGCGCGAGGCTCTCGCCGGTCGCCATGTTGAGCAGGTTCTCGTCGTCGCCGACCTTGCGCGCAAACAGCGCGCCGAACACGTCGATCGCGCGCCTGGGGGTGGCGAGCGAGCGCCGCAGCCGTTCGAGTCCGATGCGGTGCCCGTTGGCGAGCGCGCGCAGCCGCGAGTGCAACCCTGTGAAGGGCTCGTTGTGCGACGGCAGTACGAGCACGTCGTCGGGCACCAGCCGCTCGACGCGCTCGAGCGACTCGAGCCAGTCGCCGAGCGGGTCGGCGTCGGGCTCGGTCGGAAACACCGACACGTTCGAGGTGATCCGCGGCAGCACCTGGTCGCCCGAGACCAGCAGCTTCAACTCGTCGCAGTGCAGGCACGCGTGCTCGGGCGAGTGCCCGTGGCCGACGACGACCTTCCAGTCGTGCGCTCCGATGCGGATCGTCTCGCCGTCACGGATGCGCCGATAGCTGTCGGGCAGGTTGTAGATGCCCTTGCCGAAGCCGCCGAAGCGCGCGCGGTACTGCTCGAGCGCGCTCTCGCTCCAGCCGGCGCGCCGGTAGAAGACGACGCCGTCCTCGGGCGCCTCGCGCCCGGTGTCGGCCACCAGCATCCGGCACAGCAGATACTCGAGCCGCGTGATCCACAGGCGGCAGTCGAACTTGCGCGTGAGCCAGCCCGCCATGCCGATGTGGTCCGGGTGCATGTGCGTGACGAGCACGCGCCGCACCGGCCTCCCGCCCAGCGGGCCCGAGAGCAGTTCCTGCCAGGCTGTCGCGGTGATTCCGGTGCGCGCACCGGTGTCGACGATGGTCCAGCCGTCGCCGTCCTCGAGCGCGTAGACGTTGATGTGGTTGAGCACGAACGGCAGCGGCATGCGCATCCACAGCACGCCGGGCAGGATCTCGCGCGCGGCGCCGGTTTCGGGGACGCCCTCGAAGGGATACGCGGAAGCCGGCGGGCGCGACGCGCCCGGCGGGATCCTGCGGGGGCGCGCGGGCGCCTTGCGCGGCGCCGGAGTCTTGCGGGTGCTCATCGGCTCATGTTCTCACAGCCGGGAGCGTCGGGCGAGCCGTGGGGGATAGCGCCGCGGAAGGCGAAGTCGAGGTCGGGCCGGCGACCCGCGACGATGTCGGCGAGCGCCTTGCCGCTGCCGCACGCGTGCGTCCAGCCGAGCGTGCCGTGGCCGGTGTCGAGGAACAGGTTCGGGATCGCGCTGGCGCCGAGGTACGGCACGTTCGACGGTGTCGACGGGCGCAGTCCGCTCCAGTACTCGATGCGCGTGGTGTCGCCGGCGCCGGGGAAGAGCTGCTCGACGCGGCGCAGGATGGCCGCGCAGCGCAGCGGATCGAGCGCGCGGTCGTGGCTGCCGAGTTCAGCAGTGCCCGCGATCCGCAGCCGGTCGCCGAGCCGCGAGAACACGAGCTTGTGCTCGTCGTCGGTGAGCGAGACCTCGTGCGCGAGCGTCGCGTCGCGCACCGGCATCGTCAGCGAGTAGCCCTTGGCCGGCTGGATGTCGAGATGAAGCCCCAGCGCTGCGGCAAGCCGCGCGCTGTGGCTCCCGAGCGCCAGGACGTAGTGGTCGGCTTCCAGGCGCGCGAAGCGCCCCTCGGCGTCGATCGCCTCGACGTGCGCAATGCGCCCTTGCGCCGCGCGCAGCGCCGTGACCTCGTGGTTCATCAGGAAGCGCACGCCGCGCGCTCGGCACATCGCCGCGAGCTCGCGCGTGAACCGGCACGCATCGCCCGACTCGTCGGCCGCGGTGTAGGTGGCGCCGACCAGCATCGGGCGCGCCTGCCGCAGCGCCGGCTCGATCGCCACCGCCTCGTCGGCCGAAACGACGCGGCGCTCGCAGCCGAGCTCGGTCATCAGCCGCGCCGGCTCGCGGGCGGCCTCGAACTCCGCGGCGTCGGTGTAGAAGTGGACGATGCCGCGGGTCTGCGCCTGGTAGTCGATGCCGGTTTCGTCGCGCAGCGCGCGCAGGCAGTCGCGGCTGTACACGCCCAGGGATACGAGCCGGCGGATGTTCTCGCGGGTGCGCGCGGCGGAGCACTCGCGCAGGAAGGCCGCCAGCCACCACCACTGCCGCCAGTCGGCGCGCGGC
>JANJTK010000167.1 GCA_024711155.1 Burkholderiaceae bacterium | reverse complement strand
GGCCGCGACTGCTCGAGCGCGAGGTGCTCGCGCGCCTTGCGGCGCAGCCGGCGCACGCGCCCGACGGCGGCGACGTGCATGGCGACGTGATGGAGCGACTTGCGCGCGACTTCGAGTCGACGCTGATCCGCACCGCGCTGCGCTTCACCCGCGGCCGGCGCATCGAGGCGGCGGCGCGGCTCGGGATCGGCCGCAACACGATCACGCGCAAGATCCAGGAGCTGCGGCTCGACGACGACGAGCGCGATTGAGCGAGCGGGGCTCGGGCCCGGAGCGGTTCAGGCCTCGCCGGCGGAAGCGATCTCGGCGATCACCGGCGCATGGTCCGACGGCTGTTCGCGCTTGCGCGGCTCGCGGTCGATCGTGCACGCGCGTACGCGCGGCGCGAGCGGGTGCGCGACCAGGATGTGGTCGATGCGCAGCCCCGCGTTGCGGCGGAAGGCGAGCTGGCGGTAGTCCCACCAACTGAACGAGCGCGGCGGCTGCTCGAAGAGGCGGAACGCGTCGACGAACCCGAGGCCGATCAGCTTCGCGAAGCGCTCGCGCTCGGCCACCGAGCACAGGACCTGTCCGGCCCACGCCTGCGGGTCGTGTACGTCGCGGTCCTCGGGCGCGACGTTGAAGTCGCCCAGCAGCACCACCGGCAGCGGCGACGGTTGCGCGAGCCAGTCGGCGAGCGCGTCCATCCAGCGCAGCTTGTACGCGTACTTGTCGCTGCCGACCGCCTGGCCGTTCGGGAAGTACGCGCAGACGACCCGCAGTCCGCCGAGGTCGGCGCTGATCAGCCGCTTGTGGTCGTCGGGGAAGAGCGGATTGCCGGCGACGACGTTGGCGGGCGGACCCGCGGTGTCGCGGCGCGCGAGGATCGCGACGCCGTTGTAGGTCGGCTGTCCCGCGAACACCGACTCGTAGCCGATCGCGGCGATTTCGGCGTGCGGAAACTGCTCGTCGCGCAGCTTGGTTTCCTGCAGCGCGAGCACGTCGACCGGGTTCGCATGCAGCCAGTCGAGCACCTGCGGCAGGCGCACCTTCAGCGAGTTGACGTTCCAGGTCGCGAGTTTCATCCCGCGAAGGATAGCCGAGCGCGCCGCGCGCCGCCGCGCGGGGCGGGGCGCGCTGCGCGCGCCCGCCCCGGAACTTCAGTGGTAGGTGTAGGTGACGACGTACGGGATCGACATGCTCACCGGGCTGGTGAGCACCAGCGTGGCGTTGATCGTCCCGACGTTGCCCGCGAAGCTGCAGCTGTTGATCGTCAGCGTGCCGCCGCTCGCGGTGATGTCGGTCAGGTTGCTGTCGTTCTGAACCTCGCTGCAGAACTGGGCCTGGTCCGTCGGGGCGGGAACGCCCTGGACTTCGATCGGGGCCGAGGCCATCCCGCTGACGGAGACCTGGACGGTCAGGCTGCCAGTGGCGCCGCCGCCTGAACCGCTGCCGGAGCCGCTGCCGGAGCCGCTTCCCGAACCCGAGCCGCTGACAGGGGTGAATTGGCCGAGCCAGTCCGCGCCCTTGTTCACGTTGAACTCGTGCACGTCGGTGCCGTTGAAGACGACTTCGTAGGTGTACCCGTTCGAGCCGGTGAAGACGTAGTCGTAGTACGGGGGCTGCACCGCCGTGTTCTGCACCGGCGCCGTCATCGTCATGCCGTCGAAGACCAGCGTGGTCGAACTCGCCGTGGCGCACAGCTGCTGGCCGTCGGTATACGGGTTCGTGCCGCTGAAGCTGGTGTTCGGAGCGTAGGAAACGAGGATCTCGCCGCTCGCGCAGGAGGCGCTGCTGCCGGAGCCGCTGCCCGATCCGCTCCCGGAGCCGCTGGCCGGCGCGAGCGCCGCGTACGCGGTTGCGAACGCCCCGGAAAAGCCCTCGAAGGCACCGAAGTCACGGGCGCCCGCGGCGGCGAGCAGGGCGGCATGGTTGCTCTCCATCCCGGAGAGCACCGTGCGGATCGCCTCGAGCACGTCGTCGAGCAGGTTGCCCTGCTGCGCGGCGAACCGGGTGGTCAGCGGGTTCGACGTTCCGAGAATCGACGCCAGGCCGAGCCCGGTCCGGACGGCGTTGAGCGAGTTCGTGACCGTGGCCGACGAGATGTTGGTCAGCAGTCCGTCGGTGAACCAGGTCGCGGGCGATCCGTTCGCCAGGTGGGCCACGACGAGGTCGGTCAGCGGGGTGACGTTGACGGGGCCGAACGCGACGGCAATCGAGTGATAGGGTGTCGCGTTCGCGTTGCCGCCGACGGTGCCGCCGGTGACGCGCACGGCGCACGGAAGGGTCTGTCCGTTGATCGTCACGGACCAGCCGCCGTTCGCGGCGGTCGTGGTCGCCAGCGCGGTGCCGCTCGCGCAGCGCACGCTGACCTGGCCGCCGACGATGGGATCGCCGACGGCGGCGGTGCCGGACAGCGTGTCGTCAGAGCCGCTGGCGCAGCCGGCGAGCACGGCGGCCGCGAGCAAGGCGGCGGCCAGGAACCCGGATTCGTGGAGTTTCGTTCGAGCCATCGATCGCTTTCCAAGGAAGGTTGAGAAGAAGTTGCGCCGCGATTCTCGAAGCGGCGCCTCGGGGTCGCAATCCCGTGAACGGGGGGTGTCCGGCAGCCCGAACCTTGGTCAAACTCACGCACCGATGAAACTTTCCTCCTCCGCTCTCCTTCCGACTCACCGGCTGACGCTGGCGATCGTGTTCTGCCTCGCGTGCGCCTTCGCTGCACTCGCGTTGGCGCTGCGCGCGCCGTGGCTCGGACTGGCGCTGGCGCCGGCAGGGGACGGCAGCGTGCGCGTGCTGGGCTCGAGCGGACCCTCCGCGGGCATTCCGGCGGGCGCCACGCTGGTGCACCTGCGCGCGGGCGAGCGGCGGGTCGTGCTGCAGGGCAGCGACCTGATCGAGGAGCCCGACCTCCTCGACGACTATCCGCAGATGGATGCGTTCTTCGAGCGCCAGGCGGCGCTGGCCGCGCTGCTCGCCGACCCGCAGCTCGAGATTGGCTGGCGCGACACTCGCGCGGGCGCTGCCGGCGCTGTCGGCGCAGGAGGCGCCGCCGCGGAGGGCGCCGCTGCGGGCGAGCTGCGCGTGACCGAGGTGCGCCCGGAGCGCCGTCCCTTGTCGAGCCTGCCGGTGGTGTTCTGGTTCCAGCTCGCGGTGTCGACCGCCGGGTGCCTCATCGCGTCGTGGGTGTGGGCGCTGCGGCCCGGCGAGTGGGGCGCGCGGATGTTCGCAGTGACGGGCGCGCTCTTTCCGCTCTTCGCGATGCCGGCCGCGGTCTACAGCAGCCGCGAGTCGGCGCTCGACGGCGGACTGTTCCGCGCGCTCTCGGCGATGAACCACGGCATGGCGCTGATGTTCGGCGCCGCGCTGGTCGCGGTGTTCCTTTGCTCGCCGCGGCCGCTCGTGCGACCGCGCTGGCTGCTGGCGCCGTTCGCGTTCTATGGGGTGTGCTGGCTTGCCGAGGTGTTGCGGATCGCGCCCGACCTGAACTGGGGCAACCGCTACCCGGTCATGAGCGAGATGCTGCTGGCGCTGGCGTTGGGCGCCGTGCAGTGGCGCCGCAGCCGCGGCGAGCCGGTCGCACGGGCGGCGCTGCGCTGGTTCATCCTGTCCATGCTGCTCGGCAGCGGCCTGTTCATCGTGCTGGTGGTCGCGACCGCGAGCCTCGGCTGGCTGCCGCCGGTCTCGCAGGGTTACGCGTTCGGCTTCTTCCTGTTCATCTACGTCGGCATCGCGCTCGGCCTCGGGCGCTATCGCCTGTTCGACCTCGATGCGTGGGCGTACCGGCTGCTGGGCTGGCTGGGCGCTGCGCTGGCGATTCTCGGGCTCGACGCGCTGTTCGTTGCGATGCTCGACTGGTCGGCGACCGCGGCGCTCGCGGTGTCGCTGTGGGTCGGCACGCTTGCGTACCTGCCGCTGCGCCATTGGCTGTGGCAACGGGTGAGCGCGAGGCAAGCCGAGCCGCAGGTGCAGGACCTGCTGCCCGACGTCGTTCGCATCGCCTTCGAGCCGGTGGCGCAGGTGCGCGAGAAACGCTGGGACGAGCTGCTGCAGCGCGTCTTCGCGCCGCTCGAGATGGTCGCGCAGGCGCAGGCGGTCGCTCGCGGCGAGGCGGGCGCGGATCGGGCAGGCGCCGCAAGGGCAGGCGCCGAAAGGGCGGGTACCGCACGGGCGGCCGCCGAGCCGGCGGCCGGCGAGCGGCAGGCGCGGCTGGAAGAAGACGGGCTCGCGCTGCTCGTGCCGCCGTGTGCGCGCATCGGCGCGCGGCGCCTGCGCTATCCCGGGGAGGGCGCGCGGCTGTTCGGTCCGCGCGATCGCGGCTTCGTCGACGCGCTCGCGAGCCTGATGGACCAGGCCGAGGCGAGTCGCGCGGCGCAGGAGCGCGGCGCCGCCGAGGAGCGCCAGCGCATCGCGCGCGACGTCCACGACGATGTCGGCGCGCGCCTGCTGATGCTCATTCATCACGCGCCGACGCCGGCCGGCGCCGAGCTGGCGCGCGCGGCGATGCAGGACCTGCGCACCGCGCTCGGCGCGCTCGACACGCATCCGGTGCCGCTGGAGCATGCGCTGGCCGACTGGCGCGCCGAGGCCGGCGACCGCTGCGAGGCCGCCGGCGTGGCGCTGCGCTGGTCGTCGCCGCGCCCGCGCGGCGGGCGCTGGCTGTCGGCGCGGCAAAAGGCCGTGCTCGAGCGCTGCCTGCGCGAGACGATCACGAACGCGCTCAAGCACGCGGCGCCCACGCGCATGAGCGTGCAGGTCGCGCTGGAGGACCGGGCGCTGGTCGTGAATGCGAGCCACGACGGCAAGGTCACGGCCCCGCAGGCGTGGGTGCGCGGCCGCGGGCTGCGCGGCATGGCGCACCGGTTGCAGGAGGTGGGCGCGGCGCTCGAGGTGAGCGCCCGCGAAGGAGGCGGCACACGGTCGTCGATCCGCATGCCGCTCGAAGAGGAGGATCCCCATGCATGACGTGCTTCTCGTCGATGACCTGCCGGAGGCGCAGGCGATGATGGCGGAGGTCGCGCAGGCCGCCTTTCCCGGCGCGCGCTGCCATGCGGTGGGCAGCGTCGAGGAGGCGACGAGGATGCTCAAGAAGCGTCCGTTCGACGTCGCGCTGGTCGACCTCGGCCTGCCCGACGGCGACGGCGCCGACCTCATCCGCGCGATCCAGCGCCAGCAGCCGCGCTGCGCGGCGGTGGTGGCGACGATCTACGACGACGACGAGCACCTGTTCCAGGCACTGCAGGCCGGAGCGCAGGGCTACCTGCTGAAGGACCATCCGCCGCAGTGGCTGGCGCAGCAGCTGCGCGGCATCTTCGAGGGGCATCCGCCGCTGTCGCCGGCGATCGCGCGCCGCCTGCTGCGCCACTTCCAGCGCCCGCAGGCCGGGCCCGCGCCGCCCGAAGCCGAACTGACCGCGCGCGAGCGCGAAGTCCTCGGGCTGCTCGCGCAGGGCGTGCGCATCGCCGACATCGCGACCGAGCTGCGCATCTCGCCGCACACCGCGGGCGACCACGTCAAGAACATCTATCGCAAGCTCAACATCGGCAGCCGCGCCGAGGCGGCGCTGCATGCGCGCGGGCTCGGCCTGATCTGATCCTGTCCGGTCCGGAGCGCGGCGGCGCCGGTTAGACTGTCCGCCTCGATACGGCCACCGGAGAACGCGCATGCAGGCCACCGGATTCGTCGATGCGATGCAGCGCGCGCTGGGCGCACAACTGCCGTCGGCCGTGTTCGCGGTCGCGCTGCTGCTGGTCGGATGGGTCGTCGGACTGGTGGCGGCGGCGGTCGTGCGCCGCATGCTGGCGTTCGCGCAGCTCAATCGCCGGCTCGCGCCGCTGCTCGGGCGCCCGACCGACGCCGAGACCGGGCTGTCGAGGATCGTGTTCTGGTTCGTGCTGCTGGTCGGGATCGCGGCGGGGCTCGGCAGCCTCGACCTGCAAGGGGCTTCGTTGCCGCTTGCGACGCTGGTGGCCGAGGCGGTCGCGTACCTGCCGCAGGTGTTTGCGGCGCTGCTGCTGGCGCTGCTGGGCTGGGTGCTGGCACTGCTCGTGCGCGCGGCGTTGACACGGCTGCTCGATCGCACGACGCTCGACGAGCGCCTCAGCAGCGACGCCGGCATGCTCCCGATCAGCGACAGCATCGGCAACGTCGCGTACTGGGTGGTGCTGCTGCTGTTCCTGCCGATGATCGTCGAGGCGCTCGGACTCGCGCACCTGCTCGATCCGGCGCGCGGCCTGTTCGGCACGCTGCTCGCGTTCGCGCCCGACCTGGCGCGCGCCGCGGTGGTTGCGCTGGTCGGCTACTACGCGGCGAAGATCGCGCGCGGCATCGTCGCGCACCTGCTCGCCGCGGTGCGGGTGCAGGCGATGGCGCGCCGCGTCGGCATGCACGAGGCGACCGACCTGCCGCGGCTGGCGGGAATGGTCGTGTTCTTCGCGATCTTCGTGCCGGCGCTGATCTCGGCGCTCGACGCGCTGCGGCTCGAGTCGGTCGCCGGCCCCGCGCGCCTGATGCTGAGCGAGTTCGTCGACCTGCTGCCCGATCTCTTCGCAGCGGCGCTGATCGTCGCCGTCACCTGGTACGTCGCCCGCTTCGTCGCCGGCCTGGTGTCGGCCCTGCTCGAAGGCGCCGGCTTCGACCGCCTCGGCGAGCGGCTCGGGCTCGCGCCGGTGCTGCGGCAGCTGCGGCTGTCGCGGCTGGTCGGGCGACTGCTGGTCTTCTTCGCGATGCTGTTCGCGCTCGCGCAGGCGGCGCACCGGCTCGCGATCGTGCAACTCGGCGACCTGGTGGGCGGCTTCATCGTCTTCGGCGGCGACGTGCTGCTCGGAACCGCGGTGCTGCTGGTGGGCCTGTGGCTCGCGAACCTGCTGGGCTCGGCCGTGGGGCGCAGCGAGCACCAGGACGCGCCGTGGCTCGGTGGCCTGGTGCGCGTGCTGATCATCGGACTGGTGCTGGCGATGGGGCTGCGATCGATGGGCGTGTCGGAGGCGATCGTCAACCTCGCGTTCGGGCTGACGCTCGGCGCCGTCGCGATCGCGATCGCGCTGGCGTTCGGCCTCGGCGGGCGCGAGGCCGCCGGCCGCCTGATGGAGCACTGGCTGTCGAGGCTGCGCCGCGAGCCGCCGGCGCCCGGCGCGGATCCGGACGCGGATCCGGACGCGGATCCCGGCGCGCGATCCTAGAAGCGGATCGGGTTGCGGATCGGTTCCGGCCGGGCCGGAATCAGCGAGCGGGTCGCGTCGGCGCGGGCCTGCGGCGGAGGGGCGCCCGCGGTACCGGCGCGCGCGGTGTCGTCGCCGGTCTGCGCCGCCGCGTCGGGTCCACTTGCGCCGGCGCGCGGCGGCTCCGCTGCGCGCTGCGGGGCCATCGGCTCGAGCTTGCGCGCGGTCTGGCCGGGCGCGAGCAGCGAGGTCTTCGGGTACGCGGCGGCGTCGAGCATCCGGTTCCAGCTCGACGCTTCGTAGCCGGCCATGCGGTCGGTGCCGACCGTGAGCATCGGGAAACCGGAGGCGCCCGGCGCGAGCGCGTTGAACGCCCGCACGTCGTCGGCGCTCTTCACGTGTTTTTCGGTGAACGGCACGCCGCGCTGCGCCAGGTGGTCGCGGCCGAGGTCGCAGGGCTCGCAGGCCGGGGCCGTGTACAGCACGACCGGGTGCCGGGCGGCCGCCGTGCGCAGCGCCCACGGCAGGCGCGCGTCGGCAGGTTGCGCGGGCAAGGCCGACGCGGCGGCGGCGGGCGCGGCCTGGCGCGCGTCGGCAGGCGGGCGGTCGCCATAGTTGATGCGTCCGCTGGCGTCGACCCACTTGTACTGCGCGTGTGCGGCCGGCGCGGCCAGCGTGGCGGCCAGCGCCAGTGCGAAGAGCGCCAGCGTTGCGCCGGGAATCGCCGCCGCTGCCGGCGGCCGCGCACGCGCGCCTGCGCCGCGGGCGTCGGGCGACGGCTCGAATGACAGTTGCTCAGGCATGGGAGGGCTCCCCGGCGGATTTTTCGACCATCCCATTATGGCGAAGCAGCGCGTCCAGTTCGGGGTCGCGCCCCCTGAACGCGCGGAAAGAGTCGATGGCCGGTCGGCTGCCGCCCACGGCAAGCACCTCGTCGAGGAAGCGCCGTCCGGTTTCCGCGACACGAGCCGCGGCGTCGGGCTGCGCCATCGCCTCCTCGAAGGCCGCGTACGCGTCGGCCGACAGCACCTCGGCCCATTTGTAGCTGTAGTAGCCGGCCGAGTAACCGCCGGCGAAGATGTGCGAGAAGCTGTTCTGGAACCGGTTCCAGTCCGGCGGGATCATCACGGCGACCTCGCGGCGCACCTCGTCGAGCAGCGCCTGCACGGGGCGCGCGCCGCCCGGCGCGTGCTCGGCGTGCAGCCGCATGTCGAACAGCGCGAACTCGACCTGGCGCAGCGTCTGCATGCCGCTCTGGAAGTTCTTCGCCGCCAGCATCCGGTCGAACAGCTCGCGCGGCAGTTCGGCGCCGGTGTCGACGTGCGCGCTCATCGAGCGCACGATGTCCCATTCCCAGCAGAAGTTCTCCATGAACTGGCTCGGCAACTCGACCGCGTCCCACTCGACGCCGGAGATGCCCGACACCGCAAGGTCGTCGGCGCGCGTGAGCAGGTGGTGCAGGCCGTGGCCGAACTCGTGGAACAGCGTGATCACGTCGTCGTGCGCGAGCAGCGCGGGGCGCGCGCCCACCGGCGGCTGGAAATTGCACACCAGGTACGCGACCGGCGTCTGCAGCGACGCGCCGCGCCGGCGCCGCGAGCGCGCGTCGTCCATCCAGGCGCCGGGACGCTTCGCGGGGCGCGCGTAGAGGTCGGTATAGAACTGGCCGACCAGCGCACCGTCGCGCTCGACGCGCCAGAAGCGCGCGTCGGCGTGCCAGACCGGCGCCTGGTCGGGCAGGATGCGCACCGAGTAGAGCCGCTCGACCAGCGCGAACAGGCCGTCGAGCACGCGCGGCAGCTGGAAGTACTGCTTGACGGTCTGGTCGGAGAACGCATAGCGCGCCTCCTTGAGCTTCTCGCTCGCGAAGGCGAGGTCCCAGGCCTGCGGTTCGGGCAGCGCGAGTTCGCGCGCGGCGAACGCGCGCAGTTCGTCCATGTCGCGCTCGGCGAACGGGCGGGCGCGCGCGGCGAGGTCGCGCAGGAACTTCATGACCTCGGCCGGCGAGCGCGCCATCTTCGGCACCAGCGACACCTCGGCGAAGTTCGCGTAGCCGAGCAGCCGCGCCTCCTCGGCGCGCAGTGCGAGCAGCTCGTCGATCACCGGCGCGTTGTCGAGCGCCGCGGCGGCGTCGCCGACAGGGGCGAGCGCTTCGCGCGAGGCGCGCGTCGCGTAGGCGCGGTACATGCGCTCGCGCAGCGGTCGGTGCGCGGCGTACTGCATCACCGGCAGGTACGAGGGGATGTGCAGCGTGAACTTCCAGCCTTCGCTGCCGCCCGCGCGCGCGGCCTCGAGCGAGTCCGGGTGCAGGCCGCTGAGCTCGGACTCGTCGGTGACGACGAGCGCGAACGCGTCGGTCGCGTCGAGCACGTTCTCGGAGAACTTCTGCGCGAGCGCGGCGTGGCGCTCCTGGATCTGCGCGAAGCGCTCGCGCGCCGGCGACACCAGTTCGGCGCCGCCGAGCCGGAAGTCGCGCAGCGCGTGCTCGACGATGCGCCGGCGCGCCGGCGTCAGCGCCGCGTGCTGCGGCGACGCGGCGAACGCCTTGTACTTCGCGAACAGGGCCTCGTGCTGGCCGAGCTCGGTCCAGAACTGCGTGACCTTCGGCAGGTTGGCGTTGAAGGCCTCGCGCAGCGACGGCGTGTCGGCGACCGCGTTCAGGTGCCCGACCATGCCCCACGCGCGGCCGAGCCGCTCGGTGGCGTCCTCGAGCGGCTCGACGAACGCGTCCCACTGCAGCGGCGTGGCCGGGTCGGTCACCGCGTCGAGCGCCGCGCGCGCCTGCGCGAGCAGCGCGTCGATCGCGGGGCCGACCTGCCCGGGCGCGAAGTCGGCGTAACGTGGCAGTCCCGAGAAGTCGAGCAGCGGATTGTCCGCGGGGGTTGCGTCGGGGGCGGGGCTCGTGGCGTTCATGGACCTCGTGTCGCTCGTCAGGCGGCGGCGCGCTCGGCCGCCTCGATCGTGTTCACCAGCAGCATCGCGCGCGTCATCGGCCCGACGCCGCCCGGCACCGGCGTGATCCAGCCGGCCACCTCGCGCGCGCTGTCGAAGTCGACGTCGCCGCACAGCTTGCCGGCGGCGTCGCGGTTCATGCCGACGTCGATGACGATCGCGCCCGGCTTGACCATGTCGCCGGTGATCATCTTCGCGCGGCCCACGGCCGCCACCAGGATGTCGGCGCGCCGCGTGTGCTCGGCGAGGTCGCGCGTCCTGCTGTGGCAAATGGTGACGGTGGCGTCGGCCTGCAAGAGCAGCATCGCCTGCGGCTTGCCGACGATGTTGCTGCGGCCGACGACGACCGCCTCGGCGCCCTTCAGCGTCGCGCCCGCGTGCTCGAGCATCTTCATGACGCCGTACGGCGTGCAGGGGCGAAAGCCGGGCTGCCCGGTCATCAGCGCGCCGGCGCTGGAGACGTGGAAGCCGTCGACGTCCTTGTCGGGGGAGATCGCCTCGATCACCGCATTCGTGTCGATCTGCGGCGGCAGCGGCAGCTGCACGAGGATGCCGTGGACGGCGGGGTCGGCGTTGAGCGCGCTGATGCGCGCGAGCAGTGCCGCCTGCGTCGTGTCGGCCGGAAGCCGGTCGAGCGTCGAGCGGATGCCCGACTCCTCGCAGTCCTTGACCTTGTTGCGCACGTACACCGTCGACGCGGGGTCCTCGCCGACGAGGATCACCGCGAGCCCGGGCGGCTGGCCGCGCGCGACGAGGGCGGCGGCGCGGCGCGCCATGTCGGCGCGGATGGACTGGGCGAGGGCGGCTCCGTCGAGGATTCGTGCAGGCATGGCGAGAGTGATCCGGATCGAGGGTGGTCTGAAAAGGGGGGGCGGTGGCGCGGTGCGCGGCCGTGCCGATCGAGTCTAGCACGCAGCTCCGGACGACTTGCGCGCGGGCTCGATCATCGACTACAATCGAGGGCTCTTCGGGGGGGTATAGCTCAGCTGGGAGAGCGCTTGCATGGCATGCAAGAGGTCAGCGGTTCGATCCCGCTTACCTCCACCACGCAGAAGAACGAAGCAGCACCAAGTAGCAGCACCAAGCAGTATCGACGAGTCCCGTTCGTCTAGAGGCCTAGGACACGACCCTTTCACGGTTGTAACAGGGGTTCGAATCCCCTACGGGACGCCAGTCACTCGCAAGTGACTGATTGCACGAAGCACCAAGCCCGGCGCGGGTCTCCGGCCGGTCGAAGCGTACACAACGCGTACGCTTCGCTCCATTCTGGAAGTCGTCACGCTCGTGGTGCTACCGCGCGAAGCCACATTCGCTCGACTTGTTCAGTCATATTCCGTGGTATCAATTCGACGCCAGGATGTGCGCTGGCATATACGCGAAAGATCTCATCTGCAAACGCCTGGCCGACTTCTTGAACTTCGGAAAAATCCAGGATCACGATCCTGAAACGATCGAATCGAGCGATGAACCGCTTCGCTTGTGACCGGGAGACTAGCTGCTCATCGCCGTATTTCGCAAGCTTCATCGGGACGATTGTCTTCGAGAAATCGTAGTCCTTCGGGGCATCAGTAAATTGGTCAAAGACGCTCACCGCAGTGCGCGTACTCGCGAGGGATATGCGCATGAATACCGCTGTTCCATCAGGAAAGACACCTTTCACCTCCAGGAGCCAGTCGTTCGGTGACTTGTCGCGGTGATTGAACTGCAGCCCGTTGGCCTCGATTTCGAAGTAGTCGAACATCCTCGATGTGAAGAACACACCCTCACCGGTGTGCTTGGAGGGATCGGTTGTCAGCTTTCCCTTCGACAACTCGAACAGGGCTTGGCGCATATCTGGAAGCCCGAGTTCATTTGTGATCTTGGCGAAGATACCAACTCCGTCGTCTGAGACGATAATCGTAAGCGCGGCTTCATCCTGATCAGCCCAGACAAACACCGACTTCCCGCCCGAATGGTCAACGGCGTTGTTGACCATCTCTGTGAACCCGTGGCTCGCGATATTTCGTACATTGCTGGCAAGACTCAGGAACGGTTTGAAGTCCCGTTCCCATGCGACGTGCTCTTCGAGGCCTGCAAGAGGATAGAGTCGAGCGATGCGTCGCCGGTACCCGGGGCTGAACACAGGATGTGTCGATGGGCCACTACGTGCGATCCAGCCCTCATTCTCCAGACGCCGGATGTAGTGGTTGGCCGCGACGCGAGAGACCCCAAGTTTGTCGGCATAGTGGCGCGTCAAGTCGCGTGGGTGGTCCACCACATCCCGCGTCACTGTGGCGACGAGTCGATCAAATCTTGATGGTCGTGGCATGGGTTACTTTGAAAACTTAAGCCGGGTGGATTGTAAACCTATCAAGAAATATTGTAAACTATCGGTGCGCTTCTGTCGTTGCTGCAAGTAGGGGCACGGGGTGCTCACACCCCCGCAGGATCCGGTACCCGCCGGTCGGCAACCGCCGAAGGGAACAGGTAGTGCGGGGGAGGGTACGACCGAGCGGCGAGCCCTGCCGGTGTTCCATTTCCGTCACCGGCGCCTGCCGCTCGTACTCCGCTGGGCGCCGTCGGTCGGCTCGCCCGGGGCGATCGGGGCCGAGGCGCCACAAATGTCAGCTTCGTTCGTCGTGCGCAGCCTCAATGTCAGGGCCGCAACCGATGCGAACCGATGGCGACGACATGACCGACGACGAGATCGAGGAACTGATCAGGCGACGCGACGCGGGAGACGTGCACGCGGACGCGCTGCTCACCGCCTGGATCGACGAGTGCCTGGGCGCGCTGTGCGCGACGCCGCCGTCGGAGGGCGGGGTGATCGATTCGTCGGCTGCCGCCGTGGCCACCGGCAGCGCGGTCGGGACCGGCGACGAGGCTGCCGGATCGGGCGAGTGTGCGCAGGCGGGCGAACGAGGTCGTGACGACGCCGAACGCGGAGCAGCGGCGTGGGCCGCGCTGCTGCGCGGCCGCAAGCGTCTGCTCAAGCGCTAGCGCGCTTCCTTCGCTCGCGCACCGCGCGGTCCAGCCGCTCGAGCAGCGCCACCGATTCGTCCCATCCGAGGCAGCCGTCGGTGATGCTCTGCCCGCGCACGAGCCGCGACGGATCGTCGACGCCGGGCGTGAAGGGCTGACGGCCGGCGACCAGGTTGCTCTCGATCATCAGGCCGAGCACGTGGCGACTGCCGGAGGCGACCTGATTCGCCGCGTCGGCGGCGACTTCGGCCTGGCGCTGCGGCTGCTTGCTGCTGTTGGCGTGCGAGCAGTCGATCATCACCCACGGCACGCAGTCGGCCTTGCGCAGTTGCGCGCTCGCGGCCTCGACGCTTTCGCGATCGTAGTTCGGCGTGCGACCGCCGCGCAGGATCAGGTGGCAGTCCGGGTTGCCGGTGGTGCGGATCATGGCGACGTGGCCGTTCTTGTGGATGCCGAGGAAGTTGTGCGGGCTGCGCGCGGCGACGATGGCGTCGATCGCGATCTGCACGTTGCCGTCGGTGCCGTTCTTGAAGCCGATCGGGGCCGAGGTGCCGGACGCGAGCTCGCGGTGAACCTGGCTCTCGGTCGTGCGCGCGCCGATCGCGCCCCACGCGACGAGGTCGCCGAGGTACTGCGGGGAGGTCGTGTCGAGCAATTCGCACGCCGCCGGGATACCGAGGCGCGCGACCTCGATCAGCAGCGAGCGCGCGATGCGCAGTCCCTCGTTGATGCGGCAGCTCTCGTCGAGGTAGGGGTCGTTGATCAGGCCCTTCCAGCCGACCGTGGTGCGCGGCTTCTCGAAGTAGACCCGCATCACGATCTCGAGCGTGCCGGCGAAGCGGGCGCGCTGCGCGGCGAGGCGCTGCGCGTAGTCGAGCGCGGCGTCCGGATCGTGGATCGAGCAGGGGCCGATCACCACCAGCAGGCGGTCGTCGTCGCCGCGCACGATCGCGCGCACGGCGGCGCGGCCATCGGCCACCGTGCGTTCGAGCGGCGTGCCCTGGATCGGGAAGAAGCGGATCAGGTGGTCGGGCGGTGGCAGGACGACGACCTGCGAAACGCGCTCGTCGTCGGTGAGGGAGGTCTTGTCGGGCTCTTCGGCTTGCATCGCGGCGCTCGGTTCGGGAGTCGCGCCGAATGGTACGCCATGGGCCCGGGGCGCGCCGCTACTGCCCGAGCCAGGCCTCGATCTGCGCGGCGCTCATCGCGCCGGAGTTGCGCCGCACCTCGCGGCCGCCGTGCAACAGCACGATGGTCGGAATGCTGCGGATGCCGTACTGCTGGCTCAGGCGCGGGTTGGCGTCGGTGTCGACCTTGACGAACTGCACGCGCCCGGCGAGCTCGCGCGCGGCCTGCTCGAACTGCGGCGCCATCATCCGGCACGGGCCGCACCACGTGGCCCAGAAGTCGACCACCACCGGCAGGTCGGTGCGTTCGACGAAGGCAGCGAAGCGCGCGTCGTCGAGTTCGATCGGCTTGCCCGTGAACAGCGGCTTGTCGCAGGCGCCGCAGTCGGGCTTTTGCGCGGCGCGGGCGGCCGGCAGGCGGTTGGTCTTGCCGCAGTGCGGGCAGACGGCGTGGAGGGTTTCGGACATTGTTCGGACTCCGGCGACGCGACGGGAGCGTACCGCCGGCACGGGTCGCGCGGCGGGCCCTGTCGCAGATGGGGCGCCGGCGGCGAAAGACAAGCGGGTGTGGTCGGAAGCAAGCGGGCGCGGCGACGTGCGGCCGGGTGTGCCCCGGTCAGTCGCTCATCCGCAGGCCCAGGCGGCTCGCGGCGATGACGGCCTGCGTGCGGTTGCGCACGCCCAGTGCGCGCAGCACGGCGCTGACGTGCACCTTCACCGTGCCTTCGGCGAGGTCGAGTTGCCGGCAGATCAGCTTGTTCGGCAAGCCGCGCAGGATCAGTCGCAGCACCTCGCACTGGCGATCGGTGAGGCCGAGGCTGCGCGGGTCGCTGCCGGCGAAGCGCACGCGGATCGGCTCGTTGGCCTCGCGGCGCGGGTCGATCGCTTCGCGCGGCACGTAGACCTGGCCCGACGCGACGAGCCGCAGCGCGTGCGTGATGACGTCGGCGTGGTAGGTCTTGGGGATGTAGCCGGCTGCGCCGAGGTCGAGGCAGCGCAGGATCGTCTCGCGGTCGACTTGCGCCGACAGCACGACCGTCGGCAGCGCCGGGTACTGGGCGCGCAGCGCCTTCAGCGCCTCGAAGCCGGTGCTGTCGGGCAGGTTGAGGTCGAGCAGCGTGAAGTCGTACGGCGTGTCGAGCGCGAGCATGCGGCGCGCCTCCGCGAAGCTGGCGGCGAGGTCGATGCGGCTGCCGGGCGCGATGGTGTCGAGGGTGATGCGGACCGCGTCGCGCATCAGCGGATGGTCGTCGATGATCAGGACGCAGACCGCCATGGTGTGTCTCCGTGCTCTTGCGGACCTCGGGCGGGTCGTTGTATCGGCCGCGGCGGCGTCGCGTCAAGCGAAATCCTGCTTCCGGTGGAGGCAATCGGCCATCCGGCCTAGCGATTTGCGCCGGCGCAGGTCGCGTTATATTCTTTGCGTCATAACGCATGCGACACTCATCCCGATCGAATCCGGCGCCGGGCGGGCGCGCCGCAAAGCCGGACGCGGCGGGCACGCCGGACGCGCGGCGTCGCGCGCTCGCGGCGGCGCTTGGAGCGGCGCTTGGAGCGGCGCTCGCGCGCGCGGGCGCCAGCGTGCTGGCGCTGGGCGGCGCGCGCGCAGCGGCTGCGACCGGGACATCGCCAGGGGCGTCGCCCGGGGCGTCGACCGGAGCCGGTGACCGCGCGCGCCCCCCCGCCGTCGCGGCGGCGTCGGACCTGCAATTCGCGCTGGCCGAGATCGCGGCGAACTTCGAGGCGGCCACCGGCGACGCGGTGAAACTCACCTTCGGCTCGTCGGGGAACTTCGCGCACCAGATCGCGCGCGGCGCGCCGTTCGAGCTCTTCCTGTCGGCCGACGAGCAGTACGTGTTCCGGCTCGCCGACGACGGGCACGTCACCGACCGCGGCGCTCCCTACGCGACCGGGCGTATTGCGCTGTTCGCGCCGCGCGCTTCGCTGCTGGCGGTCGACGCCCGGCTCGAAGGGCTGCGCGCGGCGCTCGACGCGCGTGCGATCCGGCGCTTCGCGATCGCCAACCCCGAGCACGCGCCTTACGGGCGCGCGGCGCGCGCGGTGCTGCGGCACGCAGGATTGTGGGAGCGCGTCGAGCCGCTGCTCGTGCTCGGCGAGAACGCGGCGCAGGCGGCTCACTTCGCGGCGTCCGGGGCGAGCCAGGGCGGCATCGTGCCGCTGTCGCTGGCGCGCTCGCCGGCGCTGGCCGGTCGCGGCCGCTTCGCGGCGCTGCCGGCGGCCTGGCACGCGCAGGAGCCGCTGCGCCAGCGGGTGGTGCTGACGAGGCGCGCCGGCAGCGTCGCGCGCCGATTCTTCGATTACCTGCTGCAACCGGAGGCGCGCGCAGTGCTGGCGCGCCACGGGCTGGAGCCGCCCGGTCCTGCGTCGCCCGGCTCCACATCGTCCGGACCACAATCGCCCGGGCGGGATGCGCCCGCGGCGCAGGCGCGCTGATGGACTGGACCGCGATCCGGCTGTCGATCGAGCTCGCGCTGGCGACGCTGGCGATCCTGCTGCCGCTGGCGCTGTTCACGGCGCGCTGGCTCGCGCACACGCGCATTCGCGGCAAGGCGTGGATCGAGGGACTGCTCGCGCTGCCGCTGGTGCTGCCGCCGACCGTGATCGGCTACTACCTGCTGGTCGCGATGGGCGGCGACGCGCCGCTCGGGCGCTGGTTCGAGGGGCTGACCGGACGCACGCTGGCCTTCAGTTTCCCCGGACTGGTGGCGGCGTCGGTGCTGTTCAACGTGCCGTTCGCGGTGCAGCCGATGCAGCGCGCGTTCGAGGCGATTCCGCTCGAGGTCCAGGAGGCGGCGCGCTGCTGCGGGATGAGCTGGCGGCAGGCGCTGCTGCGCATCGAATTGCCGCTGGCGTGGCCCGGCATCCTGTCGGCAACGATGATGAGCTTCGCGCACACGCTGGGCGAATTCGGCGTCGTGCTGATGGTCGGCGGCAACATCGAGGGCCAGACGCGCACGGTGGCGATCTCGATCTACGACCGCGTGCAGGCCTTCGACCATGCGGCGGCGGGCGCGATGTCGCTACTGCTGCTGGGCATCTCGCTGGTCACGATCGCGCTCAGCTACGGCGTGGCCGAGCGGCTGCTGCGCGGCAGGCGCGCGACATGAGCCTCGAACTCGAACTGCGCCACGATGCGCCGCCGCTCGACTTCGTCGCGCGGCTGCCCGGCGCGGCAATCACCGCGCTGGTGGGGCCGTCGGGCAGCGGCAAGACCTCGATCCTGCGCGCGATCGCCGGCCTGCTGCGCGTGCGGCACGCGCGCATTGCGCTCGACGGCGAGCGCTGGGACGACGAAGGCGTGCACCGGGCCACCCGCGAGCGGCCGATCGGACTCGTCCCGCAGGGCTATGCGCTCTTTCCGCACCTGACGGTGCGCGGCAACGTCGAGGCGTCGCTGCTGCACCTCGCGGCGACCGAGCGGCGCGCGCGCGCCGACGAATGCATCGCGCTCGCGCACGTTGCGGGACTCGAGGAGCGCCGGCCAGGCCAGCTCTCCGGAGGGCAGAAGCAGCGGGTGGCGCTCGCGCGCGCGATCGCGCGCGCGCCGAAGGTGCTGCTGCTCGACGAGCCGTTCTCTTCGGTCGACCGCAGCACGCGCAAGCGGCTGCACATCGAGCTGCGGCGCCTGCACGCGCGGCTCGGCAACACGGTGCTGCTGGTCACGCACGATCTCGAGGAGGCGGCGCAACTGGCGTCGCACCTGCTGCTGGTGCGCCACGGCCGGCTGCTGCAGGCGGGCCCGACGCACGAGGTGCTGACGCGCCCGCGCTGCGAGGAGGCGGCGCGGCTGCTCGACATCGCCAACGTGTTCGACGGGCGCGTCGAGCCCGGGCGCGACGGCGCCGCCCCGACGCTGACGTGGGGGCCGCACGCGCTGACGCTCGCGCGCGAGGGCGCCCCGGCGCCGGGCGCGCTGCGCTGGGCGGTGCTGGCGAACAACGTGCTGCTGGTGCGGCCGGACAAGTCGCGCGAAGGGCTCGTCAATCTCGTCGACGCCACGGTCGACGAGGTGATCGAGCTCGGCAGCGAGGCGCTGGTGTGGCTGTCCGCGGCCGGAATGCCGTCGGAGCGCCTGCAGATGCGACTGCCGGTGCGCGCCGTGCGCCGCTACGCAGTGCGCCGCGGCGCCGCGGTGCGGGTCTGGCTGCGCGCGGAGGACATCGTGCCGCTCGCGCCGGGGCAGGGGCAACCGTGAACGGCCGCGCGCCGGTGATGGTGCGTCCGCGCGTGCAGATCGGCGCGTCGATCGCGATCGGGCCGGGCAAGATCGACCTGCTGCGCGCGGTCGAGCGCGAGCACTCGATCTCGGCGGCGGCCCGCGCGCTCGGGCTGACCTACAAGCGCGCGTGGCTGCTGATCGATTCCCTGAACCACGGCTTCGGCCGGCCGGTGGTCGTCGCGACCACCGGCGGGCGCGGCGGCGGCGGCGCGCGGCTCACGCCGCTCGGCGCGCGCCTGGTCGCACGCTACGCTGCGCTCGAAGCGCGCCTCGAAGCTTCGTGCGGCGACGAGCTGCAGGCATTTCGCGAACTCTCATGACCGCCGACTCCCATCGCTTCTGCGTCGCGCCGATGCTCGACATCACCGATCGGCACTGCCGCCAGTTCCACCGGCAGCTGAGCCGGCGCGCGCGCCTCTACACCGAGATGATCTCGACCGGCGCGCTGCTGCACGGGCCGCGCGACCGGCTGCTCGCCTTCGACGCCGCTGAACATCCGGTGGCGCTGCAACTCGGCGGCAGCGATCCGGGCGAACTGGCGCAGGCGGCGCGGCTGGCCGAGCAGGCCGGCTACGACGAGGTCAACCTCAATTGCGGCTGCCCCAGCGAGCGCGTGCAGCGCGGTTCGTTCGGGGCGTGCCTGATGGCCGAGGCGGCGCTGGTGGCCGACTGCGTGCGCGCGATGCGCGACGCGGTGCGGGTGCCGGTGACGGTCAAGCACCGCATCGGCCTCGGGCGCAACGAGGACTACGACTTCGTGCGCGACTTCGTCGGCACGGTCGCCGAGGCCGGCTGCGACACTTTCGTCGTGCACGCGCGCAACGCCTGGCTCGAAGGCCTGAGCCCGCGCGAGAACCGCACGGTGCCGCCGCTGCGCTACGAGGTGGCCGCGCGCCTGAAGCGCGACTTTCCCCGGCTGACCGTCGTTCTCAACGGCGGCCTGCGCGAGCACGCGGCGGCGCTGGCCGAACTCGCGCGCGTCGACGGCGTCATGCTCGGGCGTGCCGCCTGCGACGAACCGTGGCTGCTCTCCGAGGTCGACCCGCGCTACTTCGGCGAGCCGGCGCCGCACGCGCGGCGCGAATCGGTGGTCGACGCGATGCGGCCGTACCTGCTGCGGCAGATGGCGGCGGGCGTGCCGGCGCGCGCGGTGGTGCGGCACATGCTCGGCCTCTTCAACGGGCTGCCCGGGGCGCGCCGCTGGCGGCGCGCGCTCAGCGATCCGGCGACGCTGGCGCAGGCGGGGCCGCGGATCCTCGAACGGGCGCTGCAGGCGCTGCGCGATCCGGCCGACGTGCCGCGCGCGCATACAGGAGGATGAGCGCGAACGCGAAGGTCGCCAGCGCCGTCTCCGCGATCGCCAGTGCGGCCGCGGGGCCGCGGTCGGAGGTGGCGCGCACGAGCCCCTCGCAGACATACGCGAGCACCAGCATCGACCACCACTGGAAGGCGCGCACGCGGCCGCGCGCGATGGCCGGCAGAGCGAGCGCGAGCGGCACGACCTTGAGCGACAATAGCCACGCGCCGGGACGCACCGGTGCGATCCAGGCTTCCCACGCGATCCCGAGCGCGATCAGGGCGACGAACGCGGCGACGACGAGGCGGCGCAGGCTGGCGGGCGACATGGCAACCGATTATAGACAGCGCGGATGAGCGCCCGCAGCGCAGGTCCGGACGACGACGCGCAGCGGCAGCGTTCGACCGTCGCTCACCCGCGCGGCTCGATCGTCGCGCAGTGGCTGCGGCTCGGTCGCTCGATGGTGGCGCAGGCGCGGCAGCTGCGACTGCAGCAGACCGCGGGCAGCCTCGCGTTCCTGTCGCTGCTGGCGATCGTGCCGATGTTCTCGATCGCGTTCGCGGTCACGACCGCGTCGCCGGCGTTCGCGCGGCTGCGCGAGGCGCTGCAGAAGTTCCTGGTCGCGAACCTCTTTCCGGCGGCGATCAGCGACACGGTGCTCGGGCACCTGAACCAGTTCGCCGCCCGCGCCGGCGAGTTGTCGCTGATCGGCGCCGTTGCCTTCCTGCTGACCGCGTTCGTCGCGCTGGTGACGATCGAGCGCACCCTCGACCGGATCTGGGGCGCCGAGCGCCAGCGGCCGCTCGCGCTGCGCATCACGCTGTACTGGCTGCTGCTGACGCTCGGGCCGCTGCTGCTGGGGGCCTACCTCGCGGCGCATGGGTCGGTCGCCAGGGCGTGGCTGCGCGGCGCCGACATGCGCGAGCTGCGAAGCGTGTGGTTCGTGCTGCTGCCGTGGATCACGACGGTCGGCGGCATGACGCTGCTCTACCGGCTGCTGCCGAACGCGCCGGTGCGCTGGCGCGAGGCGTTCGCCGGCGCGCTCGCCGCCGCGGTGCTGATCGAGGCGCTGCGCGGCCTGTTCGGCTGGTACGTCGCGCGGCTGCCGACCTACACGGTCGTCTACGGCGCGTTCTCGGCGCTGCCGGTGTTCCTGCTGTGGCTGTTCCTCGCCTGGGAGGCGCTGCTCGCGGGCGCGTTGCTCGCCGCGAACCTGCGCTTCTGGGGCCGGCCCGGCGAGCCGCACCGGGCCCGCGCGCCGGCCGAACGCTTCGACGACGCATGGACGGCGCTGGCCGCGATGTCCGCCCGGCTGGGCGGGCGCCGCGACGCCGCGCTGCCGGTCGCCGACCTGGCGCCGCAACTCGGCGGCGATGCGCAGCGCGCGCGCGAGATCGCGCAGCGACTGGCACGGCTCGGTTATGTGAGCCGCTTCGCGCCCTTCGGCAGCGCGCGGGGGGACGATGCGCAGCGCGGCGAGGCGCCGGGGCGCGGCGCGGCGTCGCGGTGGCGCAGGCGCGATCCGGATCCGGTGTGGGACGAGCGCTGGAGCTGGGCGAGCGATCCGCGGGCGCTGACGGCGCGCAGGCTGTTCGACGACGTCTGGTGCGACGGTGCGGCGGCCAGCGGCCAATGGCGCTTCGAAGCGGCGTTCCTCGACCAGCCGCTGGCAGGCGACAGCGGGGCGGGATGAGCGGGGCAGGCTGAGCGGGGCAGGCTGAGCGGGGTGGCTGAGCGGGGTGGCTGAGCCGGCCGCGGCGCGGTTGCGCGTGAGGGGCGTCCCGGCGCGCGGCGCTCAGCCGGCGACGAATTCGCGCAGCGCGGCGAGCACGGCGTCGGGCCGCTCGGCCATCAGCGCGTGCCCGCAGTCGGGCACCTCGACGACGCGCGGCGCGGCCACGCCGTGGCGCGCGGCGGCGCCGCGGCAGCGCTCGATCAGTTCGCGCGCCTGGCGCGGCGAGGTCATCAGGTCGCGCTGGCCGAGCACGAACAGCGCCGGGCAAGCGAGCGCGTCGGCGCGCTCGAAACCGCCCGCGTACGCGTTGCAGGCGGCGAAGTCGTTGAGCAGCACGCCCGGACGCTGGCGCTCCATCAGCCGCCGGTTCTGCACGAACACCGAAAAGCCGGGCGCCGGACAGCCGGGGCGCGCGTTGATGGTCGAGTGCGACCAGTAGTTGATCATGTCGAAGGCCCGCGGCTCGTCGTCGCGGGCGGCGTCGAGCAGCGCGTCGGAGACCTTCATCGGGAACGCGGTGCCGACCAGTGCGAGGCGCTCGACGCGTTGCGGCGCGCTGCCGGCCGCTTCGAGCGCGACCAGCGATCCCATGCTGTGGCCCACGAGCGTCGCGCGCGCCACGCCAACGGCGTCGAGCAGCGCGAGCGTCCACGCGGCGATCGCCTCGACCGACGCGAGCGGCGTGCCGGCGCTGCGCCCGTGGCCGGGCAGGTCGACGGCGAGCACCGAATGGCCGTGATGCGCGAGGTAGCGCGACTGCAGCACCCACACGCTGTGGTCGTTCTGCGCGCCGTGGAGAAAGACGACCGTGGGCCGGTCGGGGTCGAACGGACGTCCGCCGGTGTAGGCCCAGGCCGGGGTGGCGTCGACTTCGATCTGCATGGCGTGCTCAGGCTTTCGGGGGGCGCGCAGCGGCCTTGAGCGCCGCCTCGAGGTCCGCGATCAGGTCGTTCGGATCTTCGAGTCCGATCGACAACCGCAGGGTGCCCTCGCCGATGCCGGCCGCCGCGAGCGCGGCCGCGTCCATCCGGAAGTGCGTCGTGGTGGCCGGATGGATCACCAGCGAACGCGCGTCGCCGACGTTGGCGAGGTGCGAGAACAGGCGCAGCGACTCGACGAAGCGGCGTCCCGCGGCGCGGTCGCCCTTCAGGTCGAAACTGAACACCGCGCCGCAGCCGCGCGGCAGCAGGCGCGCGGCGAGCGCGTGGTCGGGGTGGTCGGACAGGGCCGGGTAGGAGACGCGCGCGACCATCGGGTGCGCGGCGAGAAAACCCGCGATGCGCTCGGCGTTCGCGACGTGGCGTGCCATCCGCAGCGGCAGCGTCTCGACGCCCTGCAGCACCTGGAACGCGTTCATCGGGCTCAGGCAGGCGCCGAAGTCGCGCAGGCCCTCGCGGCGCGCGCGCAGCAGGAACGGCGCCACGGTCGACTCCTCGCTGAAGACCATGCCGTGGAAGCCCTCGTAGGGCGCGGTGAGCTCGGGGAACTTGCCGGACGCGTCCCAGTCGAAGCGGCCGACGTCGACCAGCAGCCCGGCGACGACGGTGCCGTGGCCGCAGAGGAACTTGGTCGCCGAGTGATAGACCAGGTCGGCGCCCAGCTCGCCCGGGCGCATCAGGTACGGCGTCGTGAAGGTCGAGTCGACCAGCAGCGGCACCCGGTGCTCGTGCGCGATCTGCGCGACCGCGGGCACGTCGAGCACGTCGAGGCCCGGGTTGCCGAGCGTCTCGCCGAACAGCAGCTTCGTCTGCGGGCGCAGCGCGGTGCGCCATGCGTCGAGGTCGCGCGGGTCGACGAAGGTGGTCTCGATGCCGAAGCGGCGCAGCGTGTAGTGCAGCAGGTTGTGCGAGCCGCCGTAGAGCGCGCGCGACGCGACGACGTGCGAGCCCGCGCCGGCCAGCGTCGCGACCGCCAGGTGCAGCGCCGCCTGGCCGCTGGCGGTGGCGATCGCGCCGACTCCCGACTCGAGCGCTGCGATACGCTCCTCGAGCACTGCCACGGTCGGGTTGCTGATGCGCGAGTAGACGTGGCCCGACTGCTCCATGTCGAACAGCGCCGCGGCGTGGTCCGAGTCGCGAAAGACGAAAGCGGTCGACAGGTGGATCGGCGTCGCGCGCGCGCCGGTGTCGCGGTCGGGGGAGGCGCCGGCGTGCAGCGACAGCGTGTCGAAGCCGTAGTAGTCGCGCTGGCTCATCGGTGCGGGTTCCGTGTCGGTCGGACGATGCTAGCACGGGGGGTATGGCGGCGGCCGTTCGCGGCCGCGCCGGCGCCGGCGGTCGGCCGGTGCGTCGCGGCTGCGGAACAGCGCGGCAGGGCCGACTTGGGTTCGGCGGCGCGCCGAGCGACAATGCGACGATTGCCGCCCCGGATGCCAGCCAGCGCCATGCCAGGCCGACCCCACTATCGCGTGGCCACCGCCGGTCTCGACCCGCGCGACGTGCGCCTGATCGAGATCGTCTTCAAGCACAGCCAGTACAACCGCTTCGGGTTCGTGCTCGAGCCGAAGCTCGTGCCGGATACCGTCGACATCCTGATCGTCAACCCGTGCGAGGACACCGGGCTGCGCGCCGTGGCCCGGCTGCGCAGCGCGGGGCGCGAGCGGCCGGTCGTGTCGGCGCTGCCGCCCGGCGCGGCGAGCACCGCTCGCTACGCAATTTCGATCGAGCGGCTGACGCTGCAACTGCTGCCGATCCTGAATCGCGTGGTCGAGATGGAACTGTCGGGGCCGAGCGCGGCGGGGCAGGATGCGCAGGCGGCGAACGCGCCGCGCACGCCGGGCGTGAGCGCGGCGGCCGGGAGCGCGCCGGGCGCGAATGCGACGGCCGCGAACGCGCGCGCGCAAGGCGCCGCGGGTGCGAGCGCACCGCCGGGTTTCCTGCGGGAGACGGCCCGCAGGTCGCGCGAGGCGGATCAGGCGCGCGTAGCTGCAGCGTCATCCAGCACGGCCGCCGCATCAACGAGCGCGGCCGCCGCATCAACGAGCGCGGCCGCCGCGTCATCCAGCGCGGCCGCCGCGTCAACGAGCGCGGCCGCCGCGCCGTCGAGCGCGTCCGGCGGCGCCGCGCGGCCGGATGCGGGCGCGGCCGAAGCGAGCAACCTGGTCGCGTTTCCGCTCGGTGCGGAAGCCGCGGCGCCGCGGCTTCGCGTGCTGGTCGGCGACGACAGCCCGACGGTGCGCAAACAGAACTCGATCGCGTTCGCGCGCATGCGTGTCGGGTGCGATGGCGCGGCGTGCGCCGCGGGG
>JANJTK010000152.1 GCA_024711155.1 Burkholderiaceae bacterium | reverse complement strand
AGTCGTCGCCGATCAGCAGGTAGCGGGTGTGCAGACCCTCGACGATGATCTCGTCGATGAAGCGCTCGGCCGCCAGCGTGGCGACCGACGCGTTGAAGTGCGCGATGCAGACCCGGTCGACGCCGCATTCGGCCAGCGCATCGAGCTTGTCGCGCTCGGTCAGGATGCGGGCCGGCGCGGCGGCGCCGGGGGGCATGCTGGCCGTCCCGCCGGGCACCGGGCCCGCCGCCGGCGCCTGGGCGGCCTGCGCTGCCGCGAGCGCCGCGAAGTATTCGCGCGGATGGGGCTCGAAGGTCAGCACGCAGGTGGGCAGGCCGAGCTCGTCGGCGCGCCGGCGCAGCTGCCCGAGCACCGCGCGATGGCCGCTGTGCACGCCGTCGAAATTGCCGATCGTCAACGCGCAGGGTGCGCGTCGGTCGGGCGGCGGCAGGCGGCGGAAGACTTCCATCTCGATGTGCTCGCGAATCCGGGCGGGCCGGCTGGCGCTCCTTCGGAGCGACGATGCAAAACCTTGAATTATAAGGCGATGATAGGATCGGCGGATGGACAAGCGAATCGTGGTGCTGATCTCCGGTCGCGGCTCGAACATGCTCGCGATCGCGGCCGCGCTGCGCGCCGAACGCTGGCCGGCGGCGATCGTCGGCGTGATCGCCGACCGTCCGCAGGCCGGCGGCCTCGCGCGCGCCGCCGAAATGGGCCTGCCGACCGCCGTGGTCGACTACCGGTCGTTCGCGCGCCGCGACGACTTCGAGGGCGCGCTGCGCGAGGCGATCGACGCGCTGGCGCCCGACGCGGTGGTGCTGGCGGGCTTCATGCGCGTGCTCGGGGCGCCGTTCGTCGAGCACTACCGCGGGCGGATGCTGAACATCCACCCGTCGCTGCTGCCGGCGTTCCCCGGCCTGGCGACGCACCGGCGCGCGCTCGAGAGCGGGGTCGCGGTGCACGGCGCCACCGTGCACTTCGTCGGCGTCGACGTCGACGACGGCCCGATCGTCGCGCAGGCGGCGGTGCCGGTGCTGGCCGGCGACGACGAGGACACGCTGGCCGCGCGCGTGCTGGCGCAGGAGCACCGGCTCTACCCGATGGCGCTGCGCTGGCTGCTCGAAGACCGGTTGCGCATCGACGGGGCCCGGGTGCGGCTCGAGGGCCCGCACCCGGGCGAGTCCCGGCTGCTGTGGCACGACGAGCGCTGAAGCGCGCCGGCGGCCCGGTGCACGACGGCGCCGCTGCGCGCCCCGGCGCCAACGCACGCGCCGCGCTGCCCGCGGCCGCGCTCGCGCGGGTGCTGCGCTTCGACCTGCCCGCGGATGCCGCGCTGCGGGCGTTCTTCCGCGAGCATCCGGCGCTCGGCCGCCGCGACCGCGGCGAGATCGCCGAGGCGGTGTTCGACGTGCTGCGCCACCGGCGACTGTACGCGCACCTGGCGCAGGCCGGCGCGGGCCCGTTCGAGCAGCGGCTGCTGGCGTTGTCGGCCGAGCGCCGCGCGGGTCGCCTGGCGCTTCCCGACTTGCCGTTCGCGCTGCGTTCGAGCCTGCCCGACTGGATGGCGCAGGCGCTCGTCGACGGCTTCGGCCCTGCGCGCGCCGAGGCGCTCGCGCAGGCGCTGCTCGAGCCGGCGCCGCTCGACCTGCGCGTGAACACGCTGAAGGCCGACCTCGCCGCCGTGCGCGCCTCGCTCGCAACCGCCGGCATCGACGCCGAACCGCTGGCGCTGGCGCCGCACGCGCTGCGCGTCGCCGGCAAGCCCGCGCTCGAGCGCAGCGCTGCGTTCGAGGCCGGCTGGTGCGAGGTGCAGGACGCCGGCAGCCAGTTGCTTGCGCTGCTGGTGGCGCCGCGGCGCGGCCAGACCGTGGTCGACCTGTGCGCCGGCGCCGGCGGCAAGACGCTGGCGCTGGCGGCGGCGATGCGCTCGACCGGGCAGGTGTTCGCCTGCGACGTTTCGGCGCCGCGCCTGCTCAGGATGCGCCGTCGCCTCGAGCGCTGCGGCGCGACCAACGTGCAGCCGATGGCGATCGCCGGCGAGAACGACGCGCGGCTCGCGCGGCTGCACGGGCGCGCCGACGCGGTGCTGGTCGACGCGCCGTGCAGCGGCACCGGCACGCTGCGGCGCAATCCCGACCTGAAGTGGCGCATTGAACCGGACGACGTTGCGCGGCTGGCGGCCACGCAGCGCGCGCTGCTCGCGGCCGCCGCCGCGCTCGTGCGCCCCGGCGGCTGCCTCGTCTACGCGACCTGCAGTTTGCTCGCGGCCGAGACCGACGCGCAGGTCGAGTGGTTCGAGGCGCGCTACCCGGACTGGACGCGCCGCGCCGCCGGCGAGGTGCTGGCGGCGCAAGGGGCGCGCGTCGATCCGCTGGCCTGCACCGACGGCCTGCTGCGGCTCGCGCCCGATCGCGACGGCTGCGACGGGTTCTTCGGGGTCCGCTGGGAGCGGCCGAAGACGCCGCGGCCGCAAGGGTAAGATGCACCCATGAGCGCCCATCCGACCGAAACCCCGAACCCCGTCGCCGAGCGCAAGCGGATCACCGCCGCGACGCTGGCCGACATGCACGCGCGCGGCGAGCCGATCGCGATGCTCACCTGCTACGATGCGAGCTACGCCGCGCTGCTCGACGACGCCGGCATCGACTGCCTGCTGATCGGCGACTCGCTCGGCATGGTCGTGCAGGGGCACGACTCGACGCTGCCGGTCACGCTCGACGAGGTCGCCTACCACGTGCGCTGCGTGGCGCGCGGCGCCCGCTACGGCTGGGTGATGGCCGACATGCCGTTCGCGACCTACCAGACCAACGTCGACGAGGCCTTCGCGAACGCGGCGCGGCTGATGCAGGCGGGCGCGCGGATGGTCAAGCTCGAGGGCGGCGCATGGCTCGCGCCGACGGTGCAGGCGATGGTGCGCGCCGGGATTCCGGTGTGCGCGCACCTGGGCCTGACGCCGCAGTCGGTGCACGCGCTCGGCGGCTACCGGGTGCAGGGGCGCACCCCCGAGGCGGCCGAGCGGCTCGTCGCCGACGCGCTGGCGCTGCAGGACGCCGGCGCGACGATGCTGGTGCTCGAAATGGTGCCCGCGGCGCTGGCCGCGCAACTGACCGAGCAACTGTCGATTCCGACCATCGGCATCGGCGCCGGGTCCGCCTGCTCGGGGCAGGTGCTGGTGCTGCACGACATGCTCGACGTGTTTCCGGGGCGCAAGCCGCGCTTCGTGCGCAATTTCATGGCCGGCGCCGGCAGCGTGCGCGGGGCCGTCGAGGCCTACCGCGACGCGGTGAAGGCGCGCGTGTTCCCGGGGACGGAGCACTCGTACTGACGATCGCGCGCAGGAGGGGCGGGCGATGGAGTTCGTGATCGTGACCGGCGCGTCGCGGGGGCTCGGCGCGGCGATGGCCTGGCAGCTGTTGTCTGCGGCGCGCCGCCTGCTGTGCGTCGCGCGCATGCCGAACCCGGCGCTCGAGCGCCGCGCCGCCGAGCTCGGCGCCCCGCTCGACTACCGGCGGCACGACCTCGCCGACGCGCAGGCGTGCGCCGCGTTCGCGCAGTCGCTCGGCGACGAGTTGCGCGGGTCCGCCGGCGTCAGCCGCTTCGTGTTGATCAACAATGCCGGCGTCGTCGAGCCGATCGGGCGCGTCGAATCGCTCGCCGCTGCGGCCGGGGCCGATGCGCTGGGCCGCGCACTGCAGGTCAACGTCGCGGCGCCGATGCTGCTGACGTCGGCGTTCCTCGCGGCGACGGCGGCTTCGGGCGCCGAGCGGCGCATCCTGAACATCTCGTCGGGGGCGGGCCGCTACCCGGTCGCCGGCTGGTCCGCCTATTGCGCGTCGAAGGCCGCGCTCGACCTGTTCACCCGCTGCGTCGCGCTCGAGCACGCTGGCGGGCCGAACCCGCCGCGCGTGTGCTCGCTGGCGCCGGGGATCGTCGACACCGCGATGCAGGCCGCGATCCGCTCGACCGACGTGGCCGATTTCCCGTCCGTCGAGCGATTTCGCCAGCTGAAGGCCGACGGCGCGCTCGCGACCCCCGAAGCGGCGGCGGCGCGCATCCTCGCGTTCCTGGCCAGCGACGCCTTCGGCGAGCGCGAACTCGACGACATCCGGGAACATTGACCGGGACGCCGACGCGGATCCCGACCTGAACCCCGCGATGAACTCGGAGTCGACCCCGCGATGACCCCACCGAGCGCGCGCCATGCCGCGACCGAGCGAACGCTCGGACAGCGGTTATAATCGCCGCCGGCACTTTCTCGAAACCCAGCCAACGGGAACCCGTTCATGAGCCAGACCCAGTACGCCGTGCACGGCGATGTCGCGGTCATCACGATGGACAATCCGCCGGTCAACGGACTCGGCTACGCGCTGCGCTCCGGCATCGCCGAGGGCCTGCGGCGCGCGCAGTCCGACCCCGCGGTCAAGGCGATCGTCCTCACTGGCGCCGGCAAGGCCTTCTCGGGCGGCGCCGACATTCGCGAGTTCAACACGCCGAAAGCGCTCGCCGAGCCGAACCTGCTGACGCTGATCCGCATGTGCGAGCGCGCGACCAAGCCGGTCGTGGCGGCCGTGCACAGCGTCGCGATGGGCGGCGGGCTCGAACTCGCGCTCGGCTGCCACTACCGGGTCGCGGCGCCGGGCGCGCAGATCGCGCTGCCCGAAGTCAAGCTCGGGCTGATTCCGGGCGCCGGCGGCACGCAGCGGCTGCCGCGCGTCGTTCCGCTCGAGATGGCGGTCAACATGATCGTCTCCGGCGAGCCGGTGAAGTCCGAGAAATTCAAGGGCACGAAGCTGTTCGACGAGATCGTCGACGGCGACCTGCTCGAGGGCGCGCTCGCGTTCGCGCGCAAGGTCGTGGCCGAAAACCGCGGCATGCCGAAGGTGCGCGACCTGAAGGTCGAGCACGAGGACGCCGAGGCGTTCCTGAA
>JANJTK010000106.1 GCA_024711155.1 Burkholderiaceae bacterium | reverse complement strand
TGCCGACCCGCACGATCGTCGCTCCCTCGGCGATCGCGGCCGCGAGGTCCGCGGACATTCCCATCGACAGCGTGTCGAAGCGCTGCGCCGCCTCGAGGTCGAGCGTGGCGAGCGCGGCGCGCGCACGCGCGTGCAGCTGCGCCAGCGCCGCGAAGCGGGCGCGCTGCAGCTCCGGGTCCTCGGTCGGTTCCGGAATCGCCATCAGCCCGCGCAGCCGTAGCCGGGGCAGCCCGGCCACCGCGAGCGCGAGCGCCACGAGCTCCCCGGGTTCGACGCCGCTCTTGCTCGCCTCGCCCGACACGTTGACCTGAAGGCAGATTTCGAGCGGCGCCATGCCGCCGGGGCGCTGCTCGGAGAGACGGCGCGCGACCTTCTCGCGATCGACCGAGTGCACCCAGTCGAAGCGGGTCGCGATCGCGCGGGTCTTGTTGGACTGGATCGGGCCGATGAAGTGCCACTCGATCGGCGCCGGTGACCGCCCGTCGCCGCAGGCGTCCATCTTGTCGAGCGCCTCTTGCAGGTAGTTCTCGCCGAAAGCAGTTTGACCCAGGGCCGCGAGTTCCTGCACGCGCGCGGCGGGGAAGCCCTTGCTGACCGCCAGCAGCCGCACCGAGCCGGAAGGCCTGCCGGCCGATCGGCAAGCCCCGTCGATGCGTTGCAGGACCTGCCCGTAGCTTTGGCGCAACGCGTGGTTGCCGTTCATCGCGGGAATCGCCGTTTCGCCCCGGCGGGGGTGCCCGGGGACTCGAGGTTTCCGAAGATATCAGGAACCCGGCGGCGGGAACCAGGCGACGCGAGTCACGCGCGCGCCCGGTCCCGGAGCCGCCAGGGTCGAAAGAGGACATCCGATGGACATCGCCGAACTGCTCGCCTTCGCGGTCAAGAACAAGGCTTCCGACCTGCACCTGTCGTCCGGCCTGCCGCCGATGATCCGCGTCCACGGAGACGTGCGCCGGATCAACCTGCCGCCGATGGAGCACAAGGACGTCCACGGCATGGTCTACGACATCATGAACGACTCGCAGCGCAAGGAGTACGAGGAAAACCTCGAGTGCGACTTCTCCTTCGCGATCCCGGGCCTGGCACGCTTCCGGGTCAACGCGTTCGTGCAGCAGCGCGGCGCGGGCGCGGTGATGCGGACGATTCCGTCGAAGATCCTGTCGCTCGAGGACCTCAACGCGCCGAAGATCTTCGCCGAGATCTCGTCGGCGCCGCGCGGCCTCGTGCTCGTCACCGGGCCCACCGGGTCGGGCAAGTCGACCACGCTGGCGGCAATGGTCAACCACGTCAACGAGAACCTCTACGGGCACATCCTGACGATCGAGGACCCGATCGAGTTCGTCCACGAGTCCAAGCGCTGCCTCGTGAACCAGCGCGAGGTGGGGCCGATGACGCTGTCGTTCAACAACGCACTGCGCTCCGCACTGCGCGAGGATCCGGACATCATCCTGGTCGGCGAGTTGCGCGACCTCGAGACGATCCGCCTCGCGCTGACGGCGGCCGAGACCGGCCACCTGGTCTTCGGCACGCTGCACACCTCGTCGGCCGCCAAGACGATCGACCGCGTCATCGACGTGTTCCCGGCGGCCGAGAAGGACATGGTGCGCGCGATGCTGTCGGAGTCGCTGCGCGCGGTGATCTCGCAGTCGCTGCTGAAGACGCGCGACGGCAACGGCCGCGTCGCGGCGCACGAAATCATGATCGGCACTCCGGCGATCCGCAACCTGATCCGCGAGGCCAAGGTCGCGCAGATGAACTCGGTGATCCAGACCGGCGCGTCGGTCGGGATGCAGACGCTCGACCAGTGCCTGACCGACCTCGTGCGTCGCAACGTCATCGCCATGTCCGAGGCGCGCGCCGCCGCCGCGGTGAAGGAGAACTTCCCCGGCTGACGCTCGCAGGACGCCTGTACCCCGCCAGCGGCCGCGCCGCCTGCCGATTCCACCGAGCACCGAGCACCGACATGGAACGCGAACAAGCCTCGAAATTCCTGCACGACCTGCTGCGCCTGATGGTTTCGCGCAACGGCTCCGACCTGTTCCTCACCGCCGAGTTCCCTCCCGCGTTCAAGATCGACGGCCGCGTGGCGCCGGTGTCGAACGCGCCGCTGTCGCCGCAGCACACCCTCGAGCTCGCGCGGGCGCTGATGAACGACAAGCAGGCCGCCGAGTTCGAGGCGCGCAAGGAAGTCAACTTTGCGATCAGCCCTGCGAGCATCGGCCGCTTTCGCGTCAACGCGTTCATGCAGCAGAACCGCGTCGGAATCGTGATGCGGACGATCAAGACCGAGATTCCCACCTTCGAGCAGCTGAACCTGCCCGGAGTGCTCAGGGATCTTGCGCTCGCCAAGCGCGGACTGCTGATCGTCGTCGGGGCGACCGGGTCGGGCAAGTCGAACACGCTCGCCGCGATGATCGGGCACCGCAACGAAATGTCGCAGGGTCACATCGTCACGATCGAGGATCCGGTCGAGTTCGTCCACCCGCACCGCAACTGCATCGTCACCCATCGCGAAGTCGGCGTCGACACCGACAGCTGGGAGGTCGCGCTGAAGAACACCCTGCGGCAGGCGCCGGACGTCATCATGATCGGCGAGATCCGCGACCGCGAAACCATGGAGCACGCGGTCACGTTCGCAGAGACCGGCCACCTGTGCGTCGCCACGCTGCACTCGAACAGCGCGAACCAGGCGCTCGACCGCATCATCAACTTCTTCCCGGAGGAGCGTCGCGCGCAGCTGCTGATGGACCTGTCGCTGACGCTCAAGGCGATCGTCTCGCAGCGCCTGATCCCGCTGGCGAGCGGCAACGGGCGCATGCCGGCGGTCGAGATCATGCTGAACTCGCCGCTGGTCGCCGACCTGATCTTCAAGGGCGAGGTCGGGGCGATCAAGGAGGTCATGAAGAAGAGCCGCGAGATCGGCATGCAAACCTTCGACCAGGCGCTGTTCGACCTCTACGAGCAGGGGATCATCGGCTACGAGGATGCGCTGCGCAACGCCGACTCGGTCAACGACCTGCGCCTGAACATCAAGCTGAACAGCCAGCGCGAGGACCGGGAGGTCGCGCGCGGTTTCGAGCACCTGGGCCTGGTCTGACGGCGCCGGGCCCCGCGCGGCGGCCCGGGGCTATACTGCGGCGCGGCCCGGAGCGTCCCGGGCCGGGCGTCCGCGCCGGCAGCGCGGCGTTCGATCGTCGCCACCGGATCCGCTCCGAACCGCGCATGCGTGCCTTTCGTTTCACCCGGCCGGAAATCCGGCGCACCCCGCGGCGCACTCCGCTTGCATTCGCGGGGCTGGCGGGGCTCGCGGCGGCGCTCGCGCTGGCGGGCTGCGCGGCGCCGCTGCAGCCGCAGGCGCCAACGGCCGCTGCGCCGGTTGCCGCGTGGGCCGGCGCACGCACCTACGCCGGATCGATGAGTTGCGCGGATTGCGCTGCGGGCCGCAGGGTGCTGACGGTGTTTGCCGACGGCACCTTCCGGATGCGCGAAGGCGATGAGGGCGCGGCGACGGCCCGGTACACGACGGGGCGCTGGTCGGTGGCGCCGGACGCGGCCGACGTGATCGTGCTGCGCGGTGCGGCGGCGCCGCGCTCGTTCCGGCGCGTGCGCCCGGACGGATTCGTCGAGATCGGCGCCGACACGCGCGAGCCGCTAGCTGCTGCGGCACCGCTCGCACGCGCCGCCGTCGTCGATCCGCTGGCGGGGCCGATGCGCGTGGCCGGCATGTACCGGCGCGAGGCTGGCGCGCCCGTGCTCGCCGAATGCTCCACCGGCCGCCGGCTGGCGGTGGCGCCCGCGGTCCGCGCGGGTGCGGGTGCGGCCTCGCGTGCCGGCGACGCGCCGGGGGCGGCGCAGGCGGCGCTCGACGCCGCGCACCGTGCGATCAGCGCGCGGCCCGACGACGCGGTCCTCGCGCTGGTGCAGGGCTACTTCGTGCCGACAGGCGACGCGCGCGCCGAGGCGTTCGTGGTGACCGTCTTCGAGCGCGCGATGCGCGACGGGCGCTGCGAGGACGCGCCGCTACTCGCGCGCTGACGCGACGTCGGCCGCGGCAGCCGGATCCGGCGTCGCGGCGGCGGGGCGCGCGAAGATTGCGAAGCCGTACAGTCGGCATTCGAGCGCGCCGTTGTACAGCGGCACGCGACGCCGCTCCTTCATCCCGAGCTGGCCCGGCAGCGCGCGGTCGCTCGACAGCAGCCACGCCTGCCAGCCACCGAACGATTCGCGCAGCGCGGCCCCGAAGGCGCGCATCGCAGCCTCGTGGCGCGCGCGTTCGCGCCCGTCGTCGCGCACCGGCCTCGCTTCGTGCGGGCCGGGGGTCGCGTCGATCCGCTGCCCGTACGGCGGATTGGTGACGATGAATCCGGGCGCCGCGAACGGGGGGGCCGCGCGCCCTGCGTCGAGCACGCGCGTCGCGACCCGCCCGGGCGGGATGCCGGCGCGCTCGAGATTGCGCCGGGCCTGCGCGAGCGCGCCCGGATCGACGTCGGAGGCCGCCAGCGGCGGAAGCTCGGCGGCGTGCCGCGCGCCCGCCTGCGCGCGGCGAATCGCGTCGGCGCGCAGCGCGGTCCACAGTTGCGGATCGTGGTCGAGCAGCCGCTCGAGCCCGAACGGGCGCGACAGGCCGGGGGCGATGTCGAGCGCGCGCTGCGCGGCTTCGATCGCGATCGTCCCTGAGCCGCAGAACGGGTCGTACAGGGGAGTCCCGGGCGTCCAGCCGCTGAGCGCCAGCAGCCCCGCGGCCAGGTTTTCCTTGAGCGGCGCCTCGCCCTTGTCGTCGCCGCCGGCGCGCCAGCCGCGCTTGAACAGCGGCTCGCCGCTCAGGTCGACGTACAGCACGGCCTGGCGCTCTTCGAGATGCGCGAACACGCGCGCATCCGGCGACCGGGTGTCGATCGAGGGGCGCGCTCCGGTGCGTTCGCGCAGCCGGTCGACGATGCCGTCCTTCACGCGCAGCGTCGCAAAATGGAGGCTGCGAAGCGGCGAGCGCACCGCGCTCAGGTCGACGCGCAGCCGATGGCCGGCGCCGAAGAGTCGCTCCCACTCGACCCCGAGCGCGAGCCGGTAGAGATCGTCGTCGTCGCGATAGCGGCGTTCGCCGACGCGCCGCAGCACGCGGCTGGCGAGTCGCGACCACAGGTTCGCGCGGTAGGCGACCTCGCGGTCGCCGTCGAACAGCACGCCGCCCGGGACCGGACGGCAGCCGACGGCGCCGAATTCCGCCAGTTCGGCGACGAGCGCGGTCTCGAGCCCGCGCGGGCAGGCCGCGAACAGCTCGGGCCGGTGCGGCGCCGGCGGCGCGGTCGGCGCAGCGCGTTTCATCGGCCGCTCAGAAGGGCTTGACGACGACGAGCACGACGACCGCCA
>JANJTK010000169.1 GCA_024711155.1 Burkholderiaceae bacterium | reverse complement strand
GTGCGGCGTGCGGCGTGCGGCGTGCGGCGTGCGGCGGCGGCGGCGGCGGCGGCGGACGGCCGCGCCCCACACTGCGCGCCCTTGCAGGCAGCGTTGCCCGCGCCCTGCGGACCGCTACATCAGCACGATGTCGTACTGCTCCTGCCCGTACTGCGTCTCGACCTGCAGCGCGATCCGCTTGCCGATCAGGTCGCCGAGCGCCGCGAGCGGCTGCGCCTCCTCCTCGAGGAACAGGTCGACCACCTGCTGCGACGCGACGATGCGGAACTCGCGCGGGTTGAACTGGCGCGCTTCGCGCTGGATTTCGCGCAGGATCTCGTAGCAGACGGTGCGCGCGGTCTTGACCTGTCCCTTGCCCTCGCAGGTCGGGCAGGGTTCGAGCAGCACGTGCGCGAGCGACTCGCGCGTGCGCTTGCGCGTCAGCTCGACCAACCCGAGCGACGTGAAGCCGTTCACGCTCGAGCGCGTGCGGTCGCGCGCGAGCGCGCGGCGCAGTTCCTGCAGCACCTGTTCGCGGTGCTCGCCGCTCGTCATGTCGATGAAGTCGACGATGATGATGCCGCCGAGGTTGCGCACGCGCAGCTGGCGCGCGATCGCGTGCGCGGCCTCGAGGTTGGTGCGGAAGATGGTGTCGTCGAAGTTGCGTCCGCCGATGTAGCCGCCGGTGTTGACGTCGATCGTCGTCATCGCCTCGGTCTGGTCGATGATCAGGTAGCCGCCCGACTTCAGGTCGACGCGGCGCGACAGCGCCTTCGCGATTTCTTCCTCGACGCCGTGCAACTCGAACAGCGGGCGCTCGCCGGTGTACTGGCGCAGCCGCCCGGCCATCGCCGGCATGTAGGTGCGCGCGAATTCGGACAACTCGGCGAGCGCGTCGGCGGAGTCGACCAAAATCGTGGTGGTCGACTCGCGTGCGATGTCGCGCAGCACGCGCTGGCCCAGGCTGAGCTCCTGGTAGAGCAGCGCGGGCGCGGACTGGCGACGGCTGCCGTCGAGGATCTGCTGCCAGCGGCGCCGCAGGTACTCGATGTCGGCCTCGAGTTCCGCCTCGAGCGCGTCCTCGGCCGAGGTGCGGATGATGAAGCCGCCGCGCTCGTCGGCCGGGATCAGCTTCTGCAGGCGGCTGCGCAGCAACTGGCGCTCGGTTTCGCTCTCGATGCGCTGCGACACGCCGATATGCGGATCCTGCGGCAGGTAGACGAGCAACCGGCCGGCGATGCTGACCTGCGTCGACAGCCGCGCTCCCTTGGTGCCGAGCGGATCCTTGATCACCTGCACGAGCAGCGGCTGGCCTTCGAACAGCAGCTTCTCGATCGGCGCCGGATGCCCGTTGGTTCCGCCGGGACCGCTGCGCGATTGCCACAGGTCGGCGACGTGCAGGAACGCCGCGCGCTCGAGGCCGATGTCGATGAACGCCGACTGCATGCCGGGCAGCACGCGCGAGACCTTGCCGAGGCAGACGTTGCCGACCAGCCCGCGCGTGGCGGCGCGCTCGATGTGCAGTTCCTGCGCGGCCCCCTGCTGGACCACTGCGACGCGGGTCTCGTGCGCGGTGTGGTTGACGAGGATCTCTTCGGTCATCGCGCTGTCTGGCCGGCCCCGCGCAGCAGCCGGAACGTCTCGTACAGGGGAAGGCCCATGATACCGGAGTAGCTCCCCTCGATCCGGCGCACGTGGCGCGCGGCCTCGCCCTGGATCGCGTAGGCGCCGGCCTTGTCGACCGGCTCGCCGCCGGCGACGTAGCGCTCGATCCACGCGGCGGGCAGGCGGGCGAAGGTCACCCGGGACACGTTGAGCAGGATCTCGATGCGCGGGCCGCGCACCACGGCCACGGCGCTCAGGACGCGATGCGTGCGGCCCGACAGCAGCCGCAGCATCGCGATCGCGTCGGCGGCGTCGGCCGGCTTGCCGAGGATCTTGCCGCCGACCGCGACCGTCGTGTCGCACGCCAAAATCGGCGCTCCCGGCAGGGCGCGCCGCACGAGCCGCTCGCGCGCGGCTTCGGCCTTCGCCAGCGTCACGCGCCGCACGTAGTTGGTCGGCGACTCGCCGGCGCGCACGGCCTCCAGCGCCTCGGCGTCCTCGTCGTCGCCGGCCCGCAGCAGTTCGAAGCGCACGCCGACCTGGCGCAGCAGTTCCTGGCGGCGGGGGCTCTTCGAGGCGAGGTAGACGAAGCTGTCGGTCATGGCGGCGGCGCGGATTCAGGCGCGGTGATACGGATGCCCGGCGAGGATCGACCAGGCGCGGAACAGCTGTTCGGCGAGCAGCACCCGCACCAGCGGATGCGGCAGCGTGAGGCTCGACAGGCGCAGTGTCTCGTCGGCTTCGCGCGCGAGTGCCGCGTCGAGGCCGTCGGGCCCGCCGACGACGATCGCGACCGGCCGCGCCTCGTCGCGCCACGCGGCGACGCGCTGCGCGAGTCCTCGCGTGTCGAGGTCGCGTCCGCGCTCGTCGAGAACGACGAGCCGTGCCGCGGGCGGTAGCGCCGCCCGGATGCGCTCGGCCTCGCGCTGCATCCACGCGCCGGCATGGCCGGAGGCGCCGCGCGGCTCCGCGCGCACCTCGCGCCACTCGACGCGCCATTCGGGCGGCAGGCGGCGCGTGTAGTCGTCGACCGCGGCACCGACCCAGGCCGGCATCTTCGTGCCGACTGCGACGATGCGCAGCTGCACCGTCAACCCGTGGTGGCGGGGGGCTTGCGCTTGCGGGCGGGGGCTTGCGCGGCCGTCGTGCGCGCCGCCGGCGCCTTCTTCGCGGCAGGCGTCTTGCGCGCGGAAGCGGAGCTCGCCGCGGCTTTTTGCGCGGCAGGCGCTTTCTTCGCTGCGTGCGTCTTCGTCGCGGCGTGCGTCTTCGTCGCCGCTGGCGTCTTCGTCGCCGCGGGCGTTTCCTTCGCTGCGGGAGCCCCTTTCCCGGGTGCCTTCTTCACTGCGGACGCCTTCTGGGGCGCGGGAGCCGTTCTTGCCGCCGACGGCCGCGCGGCCTGCGCGCGCACCGGCTTCGCGCGCACCGGCTTCGCGCCCCACAGTTCCTCGAGGTTGTAGTAGGCGCGTATCGCGGGCTGCATGATGTGCACGACGGCGTCGCCCAGGTCGACCAGCACCCATTCGCCGGTGTCGGCGCCCTCGACCGAGATGACCGTGCCGCCGGCTTCCTTGACCTTGTCGCGCACGTGCGCCGCGAGCGAGCGCGTCTGCCGGTTCGAAGTTCCGGTGGCGATGACGACGCGATCGAAGAGTTCGGTCTGGCCGGTGGTGTCGAAGACCCGGATGTCCTGGGCCTTGATGTCGTCGAGCGCGTCGACGACGATGCGTTGCAGTTTCCTGGAATCCATCCGTTATCTCGTTGGCCCGGGCCCTGGGCTCAGGCTGCGCCATCGGCGCGGTAGAGTCGATGCCGGTCAATATAGTCGAGAACCGCCGGCGGCAACAATTCGGAGGGCCGCTCGCCGCGCGCGAGCAGCGCGCGCACCGCAGTGGCCGACACGGCGACCGGCGCCATGCGGAAGAACACGATCGATCCGGAGGGCTCGTCCGGCAGCGCGTCGCGCCCGTGCGCCGCGACCAGCGTTTCGACCGCCGGATCGAAGCCGGCCAGCCGGTGCGGACCGCGCTGCGTGGCGGCGATGTGCGCGTGGCGCAGCAGCTCGTCATGGCGATGCCAGGTGTCGAGGTTGCGCAGCTGGTCGCTGCCGAGCACGAGTACGAGCGCGGGCTCGGGGCCGAGTTCGGCGCGCAGTTCGAGCAGCGTGTCGATCGTGTAGCTCGGACCCGCACGGCGCGCCTCGCGTTCGTCGACGACGCAACCAGGCATCGGCGCGATCGCGAGCTTCACCATCGCGATGCGATCGGCGGCGCCGACGCCGGAGCCGCTTTTCTGCCACGAGCGGCCGGTCGGTACGAAGCGCAGCTGGTCGAGCCGCAGCGCGTCGCGGGCCGCGGCCGCCAGCGCCAGGTGGCCGACGTGCACCGGGTCGAAGGTGCCCCCCAGCAGCCCGATGCGCCGGCGCTGCGTCACGCCTCAGGCCCAATCGCGCGGCACGAGGAACTCCGCCAGCCGCGCCTCGGGCGAGCCGGGCTCCGGGTGCCAGTCGTAGCGCCAGCGCGCCAGCGGCGGCATCGAGCACAGGATCGACTCGGTGCGCCCGCCCGACTGCAGGCCGAACAGCGTGCCGCGGTCGTGCACCAGATTGAACTCGACGTAGCGGCCGCGGCGGTACGCCTGGAAGTCGCGCTCGCGCTCGCCCCAGGGTTCGCTGCGGCGGCGCTCGACAATCGGCAGGTACGCGTCCTCGAATGCATCGCCGACGGCGCGCGCGATCGCGAACGAGCGCCCGAAACCGGGTTCGCAGAGGTCGTCGAAGAACACGCCGCCGACGCCGCGCGCTTCGTTGCGATGCTTCAGGAAGAAGTACTCGTCGCACCATTTCTTGAAGCGCGGATGCCACTGCGGGCCGAACGGCTCGAGCGCCGCGCGGCAGGCGCCGTGGAAGCGCGCGACGTCCTTCTCGAACGGATAGCACGGCGTGAGATCCATGCCGCCGCCGAACCACCAGGCGGCCTCTGCGCCCTCGTCGCCGGGTGTCGCGAAGAAGCGCACGTTCAGGTGTGCCGTCGGCGCGTACGGGTTGCGCGGATGAAGCACGACCGACACCCCCATCGCCTCGAACGCGCGGCCGGCGAGGCCGGGCCGGCGTGCGCTCGCAGCGGCCGGCAGGCCGGCGCCGCGCACGTGCGAGAACAGCGCCGCTCCGCGCTCGAACACGGCGCCGTCCTCGATCACGCGAGTAATGCCGCCGCCGCCTTCCGGCCGCTGCCAGGCGTCGGTGCGGAACGGGTTGCCGTCAATCGCCTCGAACGCGGCGACGAGTCGCCGCTGCAGGCCGAGCAGGTAGTCGCGCACCGCGTCGGCGTCGACGCCATGCGTCGATGCGCGGCCGGCGGCGGAATCGGTCATCGGCCGGGGCCGCGGGCAAGAGCGCGGTAGCCGATGTCGCGCCGGTACTGCATGCCGTCGAATCCGATCGACTCGATCGCGCGGTGCGCGCGCGCCTGCGCCATCTTCACCGAGTCGCCCAGCGCGGTCACGCACAGCACGCGCCCGCCGGACGTGAGCGTGCGCGCTCCGTCGGCGACGGTGCCGGCGTGGAAGACGAGGCAATCGTCGTCGAGCGCGCAGCCGCCGGCGGGCAGGCCGCGGATCGCGTCGCCCTTGCGCGGGTCCTCGGGGTAGCCCTGGGCGGCCAGTACCACGCCGAGCGCGGTGCGGCGGTCCCAGTCGATCGTCGCGGCGTCGAGCGTGCCGGCGAGGGCGTGCTCGAACACCGCGGCGAGGTCGCTCTTGACGCGCGCCATGATCGGCTGCGTCTCGGGATCGCCCATCCGGCAGTTGAACTCGAGCGTGCGCGGGTTGCCGTCGGCGTCGATCATCAGGCCGGCGTAGAGGAAGCCCGTGAACGGAACGCCGTCGGCGGCCATGCCCTCGACGGTCGGGCGGATGATCTCGCGCATCACGCGCGCGTGGAGTTCAGGCGTGACGACCGGCGCTGGCGAGTAGGCGCCCATGCCGCCGGTGTTCGGGCCCTGGTCGCCGTCGCGCAGCCGCTTGTGGTCCTGGCTGGTGGCCAGCGGCAGCACGTGCTGGCCGTCGACCATCACGATGAAGCTCGCCTCCTCGCCTTCGAGGAAGTCCTCGACCACGACGCGCGCGCCGGCGTCGCCCATCCGGTTGTCGAGCAGCATCGCGTCGATCGCCGCGTGCGCCTCGTCGAGCGTGGCGGCGACCACGACCCCCTTGCCGGCGGCCAGCCCGTCGGCCTTGACGACGATCGGTGCGCCGCGCCGCTCGACGTACGCGTGCGCCGCGGCGGCGTCGGAAAAGGTTTCGTAGTCCGCGGTCGGGATCCTGTGGCGCTGCATGAACGCCTTGGCGAAGTCCTTCGACGACTCGAGCTGCGCGGCGCGCTGCGTGGGGCCGAAGATGCGCAGCCCGCGCGCGCGGAAGAGGTCGACGATGCCGGCGGCGAGCGGCGCTTCGGGGCCGACGACGGTGAAGGCGACCTTCTCGCGTTCGGCGAACGCGGCGAGCGCGGACAGGTCGGTGACCGGCACGTTCTGCAGCTTGTGCTCGCGCGCAGTGCCGCCGTTTCCCGGCGCGACGTAGACGAGCTGCACGCGCTCGGAGTGCGACAGGCGCCACGCCAGCGCGTGCTCGCGGCCACCCGATCCGACGACGAGGATCTTCACGTCGCGGTCTCGTCGAACTCGGCGTTGGTGTAGACCTGCTGGACGTCGTCGAGGTTCTCGAGCGCATCGAGCAGCTTCTGCATCCGCGCGGCGTCGTCGCCGGCGAGCGGGGTCTCGTTGAGCGGACGCATCGTGATCCCGGCGACGTCGGCCTTCAGGCCCGCCTTCGACAGCGCGTCCTTGAGCGCGGCGAACCCCGACGGCTCGCAGGTCACCTCGATCACGCCCTCGGCGTTCGTCACGACGTCGTCGGCGCCCGCGTCGACCGCGACCTCCATCACCTTGTCCTCGGGCGTGCCCGGAGCGAACAGCAACTGCCCGCAGTGCCGGAACTGGAACGCCACCGAATTGTCGGTCCCGAGGTTGCCGCCGTTCTTCGAGAACGCGTGGCGGACGTCCGCCACCGTGCGCACCCGGTTGTCGGTCAGGCAGTCGACGATCACGGCCGCGCCGCCGATGCCGTAGCCCTCGTAGCGGATTTCCTCGTAGTTCGCACCGTCCAGGCCGCCGGCGCCGCGCTGGATCGCGCGTTGCACGGTGTCCTTCGGCATGTTCGCGTCGTAGGCCTTGTCGACGGCCAGCCGCAGGCGCGGGTTGCCGCCGGGATCGGCGCCGCCCATCTTCGCGGCGACCGTGATCTCCTTGATCAGTCGCGAGAACAGCTTGCCGCGCTTGGCGTCCTGGCGCCCCTTGCGGTGCTGGATGTTGGCCCATGCGGAATGGCCGGCCATGACTGCCTTCTCCTGTCCGACGCGCTTGCCGCGCCGGCGATGCCGTGTTCGAATAGCCGCGGGAAATTTCCGAGCCATTTTATCATCGCCGCCATGACCGATCCGATGCTCATCGCCCGCAACGACGAAACCGGGTTGCACCTCTTGCCGGCGATGGGAAACCGTCACGGCCTGGTCACCGGCGCCACCGGCACCGGCAAGACCGTGACGCTGCAGGTGCTCGCCGAGCGCTTCTCGTCGATCGGCGTGCCGGTGTTCGCGGCCGACGTGAAGGGAGACCTCGCCGGCATCTCGCAGCCCGGCGCGCTGTCGCCGAAGCTCGAGGAACGGCTTAAGCGGATCGGCTTTCCCGTTCCGCAATTCGCCGGGTCGCCGACTGCGCTGTGGGACGTGTTCGGGGAGAGAGGCCATCCGCTGCGCGCGACGGTCTCCGACATGGGCCCGCTGCTGCTGTCGCGCATGCTCGGGCTGAACGAGACGCAGGAGGGCGTGCTGCACCTGGTGTTCAGGATCGCCGACGAGCGCGGCCTGCTGCTGCTCGACGCGAAGGACCTGCGCGCGATGCTGCAATTCGTCGGCGAAAACGCGAAGCAGTTCACGACCGGATACGGCAACGTCTCGGCAGCCTCGATCGGCGCGATCCAGCGCGCGCTGCTCACGCTCGACCAGCAGGGCGCGGACCGCTTCTTCGGCGAGCCGATGCTGAACATCGCCGACCTGATGCAGACTGACGCGCAGGGCCGCGGCGTCGTCAACATCCTCGCCTCCGACCGGCTGCTCGAGGCGCCGAAGCTGTACGCGAGCTTCCTGCTGTGGCTGATGTCGGAACTGTTCGAGCAACTGCCCGAAGTCGGCGACCGCGACAAGCCGCGCATCGTGTTCTTCTTCGACGAGGCGCACCTGCTGTTCGACGACGCGCCGAAGGCGCTGCTCGACAAGGTCGAGCAGCTGGTGCGGCTGATCCGCTCGAAGGGGGTCGGCGTCTACTTCGTCACGCAGAACCCGATCGACGTGCCCGACACGGTGCTCGGCCAGCTCGGCAACCGCGTGCAGCACGCGCTGCGCGCCTTCACCGCGCGCGACCAGAAGGCGGTGCGCGCAACCGCCGAGACGATGCGCGCCAACCCGAAGTTCGACACCGGGAAGGCGATCACCGAGCTCGGCGTCGGCGAGGCGCTGGTGTCGCTGCTCGACGAGAAGGGGCGGCCCTGCGTCGTCGAGCGCGCGTTCCTGGCGCCGCCGGCCTCGCGCATCGGACCGATCAGCGACGCCGAGCGCGCCGCGCTGATCCGCGATTCGCTGGTCGCCGGCATCTACGACAAGGCGCAGGACCGCGAGTCCGCCTACGAGATGCTCAAGGGGCGCGCGGCCGCCGGACCGGTGGGCGGCGCGGACGGGGGCGGCACGGGCGCGCGCGGCACGGCTGGGGGTTCCGAGGGCGGCGCGCCGGCTGGCGGCGGCCTCGGCGGCGCGCTGGGCGGCATGCTCGGCGGCATCCTGACCGGCAGCGGCCGCAAGGATTCGGCGGTCGAGGCGATGGCCAAGAGCGCCGCGCGCTCGATCGGCTCGACCATCGGCAGGGAAATCGTGCGCGGCGTGCTCGGCACGCTGCTGGGCGGCGCGCGGCGGCGCTGAGGCCGGCGCGCAAGACCGCGGCGCCGGCGCGCAAGACCGTGCAGCCGACGCGGCCGCGGCGCGACTGGCAAGATCACGGCTTCCGACTCTGGGGAGACTGCGACGATGGACCTCGGCCTGGCCGGCAAGTGGGCGCTCGTGTGCGGCGCGAGCAAGGGACTCGGCTACGGTTGCGCGCTGTCGCTGGCGCGCGAGGGCGTCAACCTGGTGATCAACGCGCGCAGCGCCGGGCCGCTCGCCGAGTCGGCGCAGCGCATCCGCGACGACGCCGGTGTCGAGGTGGTCGCGGTGGCCTGCGACATCACGACCGCGTCGGGGCGCGCCGAGGCGCTGGCGGCAGCGCCCCGGGTCGACGTCCTCGTCACGAACGCCGGCGGGCCGCCGCCGGGCGACTTCCGCAACTTCACGCGCGACGACTGGATCGCGGCGCTCGACGCGAACATGCTGGCGCCGATCGAGCTGATCAAGGCGACCGTCGATCCGATGATCGCGCGCCGCTTCGGGCGCATCGTCAACATCACGTCGGGCGCGGTCAAGGCGCCGATCGACGCGCTCGCGCTGTCCAACGGCGCGCGCTCCGGCCTCACCGGTTTCGTCGCCGGCCTCGCGCGCACGACGGTCGCGCACAACGTGACGATCAACAACCTGCTGCCGGGCTTCCACGACACCGATCGCGTGCGCACGGTGGTCGGCGCGCAGGCCCGGGCGCAGGGCATCCCGTACGAGGATGCGCTGCGCCGGCGCATCGCGTCGATCCCGGCCGGGCGCATCGGCGACCCGTTCGAGTTCGGGCAGGCGTGCGCCTTCCTGTGCAGCGCGCAGGCGGGGTGGATCACCGGGCAGAACCTGCTGGTCGACGGCGGCGCGTATCCCGGGACTTTCTGACGGAGGCATCATGAGCAAGGCAATCCGGATCCGGCAGACCGGCGGCCCCGAAGCGATGGAGTGCGTCGACGTCGAGGTCGGCGCGCCCGGACCCGGCGAGGCGCAGGTGCGCCACCACGCGATCGGCGTCAACTACATCGACGTCTACTACCGCACCGGCCTCTATCCGCAGCCGCTGCCCGGCGGCATCGGGCTCGAGGGCGCCGGCGTCGTCACCGCGGTCGGGGCGGGCGTCACGCACGTGAAGGTCGGCGACCGGGTCGCATACAGCGACCGCCCGCCCGGCTCGTACGCCGAGCTGCGCAACATGCCGGCGAAGCCGCTGGTGCGACTGCCGAAGGACATCGGATTCGAGACGGCCGCCGCGATGATGCTCAAGGGCCTGACCGTGCAGTACCTGTTTCGCCGCACCTGCCGGCTGCAGAAGGGGCAGACGATCCTCTTCCATGCCGCCGCGGGCGGCGTCGGGCTGATCGCGATGCAGTGGGCGAAGGCGCTCGGCGTGACCGTCATCGGCACCGCAGGGTCGGAAGAGAAGGCGGCGCTCGCGCGGCGCTTCGGCTGCGACCACACGATCCTCTACAAGCGCGAGAACGTCGTCGAGCGCGTGCGCGAGATCACCGGCGGCGCGATGGTGCCGGTCGTGTACGACTCGGTCGGGCGCGACACCTTCCAGGCTTCGCTCGACTGCCTGCAGCCGTTCGGCCTGATGGTGAGCTTCGGCAATTCGTCGGGGCCGGTGCCGCCGGTCGCGCTTGCCGCGCTGAAGGGGTCGCTGTACCTGACGCGGCCGTCGCTGATGACGCACATCGAGAACCGCGCGAACCTCGAGGAGATGGCCGCCGACCTGTTCCGGATGGTCCGGTCGGGCAAGGTGCGCATCGAGATCGACCAGCGTTATCCGCTCGCGGAAGCGGCGCGCGCGCACCGCGACCTCGAGGCGCGCAAGACCACCGGCTCGTCGCTGCTGCTGCCGTAGATGAGCGCGCGCGGCTCGCGGGCGCAAGGCCCGCAGCAGGCGGGCGCGGCACGGCGCTTCGGCGGCGTCGCGCGGCTGTTCGGCGCCGACGCACTCGCGGCGCTCGCGCGCGCGCACGTGTGCGTGGTCGGTGTCGGCGGCGTCGGCTCGTGGACCGCGGAGGCGCTCGCCCGCTCGGGTGTCGGCGCGCTGACGCTGATCGACATGGACCACGTGGCCGAATCGAACCTCAACCGCCAGGTGCACGCGCTCGACTCGACGCTCGGCGCCTCGAAGATCGGCGTGATGGCCGCGCGCATCGCCGATATTGCGCCGGGTTGTGACGTGCGGCTGGTCGACGACTTCGTGACGCCGGAGAACGCTGCGTCGATCGTGCCGGCCGACGCGATCGTGGTCGATGCGATCGACGCGCCGCGCGCCAAGGCGGCGCTGGTGGCGTGCGCGCGCGCGCGCGGGCAGGCGATCGTCGTCTGCGGCGGGGCGGGCGGGCGCACCGACCCCCTGCGGCTGCGCCGCGACGACCTCGCGCGCACGCGCGGCGACGCGCTGCTGGCGTCGGTGCGCGCGCGCCTGCGTCGCGAGCACGGCTTCCCGCGCGAGGCCGGGCAGCGCTTTCGGGTCGAAGCGATCTTCTCGGACGAACCGCTCGCGCGCGCCGTGCGCGAGGCCGCCTGCGATGAGGCGGCGGGCGGCGGCGCGGCGGGCGGCGGCGCGCCGCTGAACTGCGCCGGCTACGGGTCGCTGGTCACGGTGACCGCGGCGATGGGACTGGCCGCGGCGTCGTGGGCGCTCGCGCAGGCGCTGGCGCCGCCGCGCGCGCGGACGGGTGCCGTGCAAGCCTCGCCCCTCCATAGTTGACGGCTATTATATCCATCGTGACGATTGATTGGACTCGGCTGCGCGCCGCTCCTAGACTGGTTCCATACAACCACGCGACTGGAGAAATGGCATGGCCGACACGAAACTCACGACCACCGGTGGGGCACCGGTCCCCGACAACCAGAACGTCCTGACCGCCGGGCCGCGCGGCCCGCAGCTGCTGCAGGACGTCTGGTTCCTCGAGAAGCTCGCGCACTTCGACCGCGAGGTGATTCCCGAGCGGCGCATGCACGCGAAGGGGTCGGGGGCGTTCGGCACCTTCACCGTCACGCACGACATCACCAAGTACACCCGCGCGGCGCTGTTCGCCGAGGTCGGGAAGAAGACCGACGTGGTGGCGCGCTTCTCGACCGTGGCCGGCGAGCGCGGGGCCGCCGACGCCGAGCGCGACATCCGCGGCTTCGCGCTCAAGTTCTACACGGAAGAGGGGAACTGGGACCTGGTCGGCAACAACACGCCGGTGTTCTTCCTGCGCGATCCGCTGAAGTTCCCGGACCTGAACCACGCGGTCAAGCGCGACCCTCGCACCAACATGCGCAGCGCGCGCAACAACTGGGACTTCTGGACCTCGCTGCCCGAGGCGCTGCACCAGGTCACGATCGTGATGAGCGACCGCGGCATTCCGGCCTCGTATCGCCACATGCACGGCTTCGGCTCGCACACCTTCAGCTTCATCAATGCGAACAACGAGCGTCACTGGGTGAAGTTCCACTTCAGGACGCAGCAGGGGATTCGAAACCTCACCGACGCCGAGGCGGAGGCGCTGATCGGCAAGGACCGCGAGAGCGCGCAGCGCGACCTGTACGAAGCGATCGAGCGCAAGGAATTCCCGCGCTGGACGATGTACGTGCAGGTGATGCCGGAGCGGGACGCAGCGAAAGTGCCGTACCACCCGTTCGACCTGACCAAGGTCTGGCCGCACAAGGACTATCCGCTGATCGAGGTCGGCGTGCTGGAACTCGACCGCAATCCCGACAACTACTTCGCCGACATCGAGCAGTCGGCGTTCAACCCGGCCAACGTCGTGCCCGGCATCGGTTTCTCGCCGGACAAGATGTTGCAGGGGCGGCTGTTCTCGTACGGCGACGCGCAGCGCTACCGGCTGGGCGTGAATCATTACCAGATTCCGGTCAACGCGCCGAAGTGCCCGTTCCACAACTACCACCGCGACGGGGCGATGCGGGTCGACGGCAACGCCGGCAGCACGCCGGGCTACGAACCGAACAGCTACGGCCAATGGAAGGAACAGCCGGAATTCCGCGAGCCGCCGCTGGCGCTCGACGGTGCGGCCGACCACTGGAACTACCGCGAGGACGACGACGACTACTACTCGCAGCCGCGCGCGCTGTTCAGGCTCATGACGCCCGCACAGCAGCAGGTGCTGTTCGAGAACACGGCGCGCGCGCTGGGCGATGCGCCGATCGAGATCAAGCGCCGCCACGTCGACAACTGCACGAAGTGCGACCCGGCCTATGGCGCGGGGGTCGCGCGGGCGCTGGGAATCGGCGGCTGAGTCAGCGGGGTCGCGCGCGGGATCGCGGGCGGGGCACCGGGCCGGGCATCCGGCGCGCGCGTCAGCGCCGCCCGGTGGTGAGCATCACGATGGCGCCGATGACGACGAAGGCGCCGGCCACCTGGATCGCGGCGACCCGCTGGTCGAGCACGACCCACGCGAGCAGCAGCGCGAGGATCGGCTCGGCGTTGAGGACTGCCGCGTTGTTGACCGCGCCGATGCGCGGCAGCACGACGAACAGTGCCGTGATCGCCGAGCCGTAGAGCACGGTGAGCAGCGCGAGCGCTGCCCAGCCGGTGGGGTCGCGCGGCAGCGCGAAACTGCCGCCGCTCGCGCCGCCCGCGAGTGCGACGACCGTTGCCACGACCATGATCACCAGCGTGCGCAGGCGCCCGTCGGTGGTGCCGAGCCACTGCGTCGTCAGGTGCAGCGCGGTCGCGAACGACGCCGCGCCGCACAGCGCGAAGGCGACGCCTGCGCCCATCGACACCTGCGCCGCGCCGGGGCCGGCGGCGCTGCGCGCCACCCCGGCGACGTCGAGCGCGAGCGCGAGCCCGGTCAGCGCGAGCGGCATCGCGATCGCGGCGCGGCGCGACGGGCGCTCGCCGCCCGCCGCCCACGAGATCAGCGCCAGCATCAGCGGAAAGGTGTTGAAGGCGAGCAGCGCCAGCGCCACCGGAATGCGCGCCACCGCCGAGTACAGGCACAGGCTCTGGATCGACACCAGCAGTCCGACGACCAGCGCGCGCCACAACGTCGGCGCCGGCAACCGGATCGTCGCGCCGGACCAGCGCAGCAGCAAGGTCACGAACAGCGCGGTGACCGCCGAACGCACCGCGACCGCGGTCGGGACGTTGGCGCCGTGGTCGAATGCGATGCGGGCGGCCACGTGGTTGCCGGCGAAGGACAGCGCGATCACCAGCAGGATGCCGACGCCGAGCCAGCGCGGCAGCGGAGTAGCGCTCATCGGGCCGGCGGCCCGCTCGTTGCCGGGCCGGAAGGGCCGGGCGCGACGCTGTCGGCCGTCGCGGTGCGCACGGTCTGGATCCGGCCGTCGGGGTCGTGCGTGACGTGCAGCAACCGGGCGTGCCGCCAGCGCGCGAGGTCGACGGGATGCACGCCCGCGTAGGCAGCGACCTCCGCGACGGAGACCGGAGCGCTGGCCGAGCGCCGCTCGCGGCCGCGGAACCGGTAATAGTTGTACATCGCCCAGACGACCAGCGAACCGCCCAGCAGCGCGACCGCGGCCGCATACCACGGCAGCACCTCGAACAGGATCCGGTGCCCGTCGCGCACGATCATTTCCTCGTAGTACAGCGTCACGCCGAGCGCCCAGCCGAGCAGCGCCAGCAACGGCATCCAGAGGTAGGCCCACAGCACCCAGAAGAACACCGTCAGCAGCATCGACACCAGCCGCTGCGAGCGCGGCTGGAGGTCGGGCCGCTCGATGATCAGCGGCCGTCGGGCAGGATTCCGCGGTCGGGACTTTTCCATCTTGCACGCTTTCCTGTCGAGCGCAGCACGGCCTTGGGCACGCTGACGACCGTCGTAAACACGCTGATCATCCAGAACGCCAGCGGATACCAGATCATCCAGAAGTAATACCTGAGCAAGCGCTTTTCGACGCGCGAGTCGAGCGCCATGCCGAGCCCGACCTGCAGCAGGCAGGTCGTGCCGATCACGATCCCGGTCCATTTCGGCAACAGCGTCGGGACGCGGATCGGCACCGGCAGGCCGAGCACCGTTCCGAAGAACCACAGCAGCATGACCCCCATCATCAGGTAGGCCCAGATCGCGCTGGTGGTGTACTCGACGAAGACCGGCCACATGCGGCGCATCCGCCAGCTTTGCAGCGGCCGCCAGTTCTTCAGCAGCACCTGCATGCCGCCGGTGGCCCAGCGCAGGCGCTGTTTCCACAGGCCGCGCAAGGTCTCCGGCATCAGGATCCAGCACAGCGCGTGCGGTTCGAAGCGAACGTCCCAGTGCCGGGTCTGCAGCTTCCACGACACGTCGACGTCCTCGGTCAGCATGTCGGTGCTCCAGTAGCCGACGTCGTGCAGCGCCGAGCGCCGGAACGCGCTGACCACGCCCGAAACGGTGAACACCCGCCCGTAGGTGCGCTGTGCGCGTTTGATCAGGCCGATCGTCGACGAGAATTCCCCGACCTGCAGGCGCCCGAGCAGCGAAGAGCGCGTGCGCACGCGCGGGTTGCCGGTGACGGCGCCGACGCGCGGCGAAGCGAAATGCCAGACCAGCCAGTGCACCGCGTGCGGATCGAGCAGCGCGTCGCCGTCGATGCACACGAGGATCTCGGCGTCGGTCAGCATTGCCGCCGTGTTCAGCGCGGCCGCCTTGCCCTGGTTGCGGGCGAGGTGAACGACGCGCAGGTTCGGGTACTCGCCCACGAGGCCATCGAGGACCGCGCCGGTGTCGTCGGTGCTGCCGTCGTTGACCGCGATCACCTCGAGCGTCGGGTACTTCGAAGACATCAGCCACTCGATGGTCTCGACCGCGTGGTCGCCCTCGTTGTGGCACGGGACGATCACCGCGACCGTCGGGTGACGAGCGAGCGCGGGCGGCTCGGACGGCCGGCTGGTGCGCCGCTCGTAGTGGAACCAGTAGAAGAGGCCCCCGGCCATCCACAGGTAAGCCATGAACAGCGGGTAGTAGAAGACGAAAGCGATGATCGTCTCGCCCCAGGCCTGGAGAGTGGTCGCGTCCACGGGGTCAGGGCTCCTGCAGCGCGCGGACCGAGAACGCCGGCACGAGCTCGCGCAGCGCGGGCACGTCGGCGCGCGCGTCGTCGGGGTAGTAGCCGATGTTGCGCGCGCCGGCGAGTTCGAGCTGCCGGATCCACGCGACGAATTCGGCGGACGGGACCGGGCGGCGCGTGCTCCAGTCGCGGCTCTGCAGCTCGAACACCGTGCGCGCGAGGCCATCGGGGTGCGCGCGCACGGACTCGACGAGCGAACGCAGGAAGCGCGCCGGATCGGCGCTCGCCTCGAGGCGCGGCATGGCCATCAGCGCCGTGTAGTCGTAGGCCCGCAGGAACGCGGGCAGCGACTGCGCGAACCAGGCCTGCGCCGCGGAGTCGAGCACCGGCGCCGCGTACAGGTTGCGCGCGGTCTTCAGCGGCGCCGTGAACCGGCCCGCCTGCGCCGCGAGCTCTTGCGTGAACGCGACCAGCCACTCGGTCTTGCGGCGCGACCACTCGGCTGCGAGCCCGGCGTCGGCGCGGATCGCGTCGAGCGAGCCGGGCAGGCCCCAGCGCTCGCGGTACGTCTCGATTGCCCACGGGCTGGCATCCTCGTGGTCGCCGAGCAGCGCGTCGTCGTGGAACAGCAATCCGCTGAAGGACGCGCTGCGGCCGAGGTCGGCGTAGATGTCCGCGATCGCGGCGCGCGCGCGCGGCGAGAACGGCGACAGCCGCCGGTACGACGAGCCCGCCTTGCCGCCGGCAGCGGTCACCAGGTCGCCGCCGGCCGGGTGGCCGTCGGGCAGCCGGAACGCGAGCACGGGCATCCATGCGTAGACGCGCACGTCGGTGCGCGTCTCGAGTTGCCACGCGACGCGGTTGAACAGGTCGGCGCGCATCGGCAGGTGGCGGCTCGGGAAGTACAGCGAGTCGGCCACGCCGTCGCCGTCCGGATCGGCGAAGGCCTGCAGGTAGACCGTGGTCGGGCGCAACGCGCGGATCCGGTCGAGCAGCGCCGACAGGTTGCGCTCCTGTTCGGCGGGGTCCGGGCTGTAGACGTAGTCGAGGTCGACGTGGACCGCGCGCTGCGGGTTCTCGGGCCAGATCCGTTCCACTTCGTCGACGAACTCGCCGAGGTCGGGGCCGAACTCGACGATGACGCGGCGGATCCGGTCGAGCGGCGTGTCGGCGGCGTTGGGCCCGTCTTCGAGCGTGAGCATCAGCGGCATCCCGAGCGCGCGCGCGATGCCTTGCAGTTCGCCGTTGTAGCGCCCGTACGGCCAGACGACCGTACGCGGCGCCTTGCCGGTTTCGCGCTCGATCCGGCTCGCGCTGTGCCGCAGGTCGTCGCGCACCCGCGCGAGGTAGCTCGCGTCGTCCTCGCGCGTGCGGGTCGCCGGGTCGTAGATGCGCGTCACCGCCGCCGGCTGCTCGTTGCCCTGCGGATTGGCGAGCACGCCGCGGTGCAGCGCGTGCGAGTGCGACGCCACCTCCACCAGGCCCGATGCGACCATCTCGCGCACCTGGCCCCAGGTGAGGAACCTGTCGCGCGCCACCTTTTCCTGGTCGTAGTCGATGGCAGCGCCCGCGGGCGCGTCCATCCAGCTGCCCACCAGCGCGATCACCGCCGGATAGTCGAACAGCCTGAGCAGCGGGTAGACGTGCGTGTAGAAGTTCGCGAAGCCGTCGTCGAAGGTGAGCAGCACCGCCTTCGGGGGCAGCGGCGGCCCGCCCCGGCGCGCCTCGGCGATGCGCTCCAGGCTGACCGGCCGATAGCCGTGGGCCCGCAGCCAGCCGAAGTGCGCGACCAGCTGGGAGACGTCCAGGCCGTAGCGGCCGGCACCGGGCGCGCCGCCGCGCGGCGCGTCGTCCTCGACGTCGTGATACGAGAGCGCGACGAAGCCTCCGGCCGGGATCGCCGTGGGCCTTCCGGCGTGCGCTTGCGCCGCCAGCAGCAGCGCGAGCGCGAACCCCGCGCACCACTGCAGCAACGGCGTCGACCAGGCGAGGCGTCGATTCAACTCAGAACCTCCAGCGCAAGGAGATGTTGCCGCTGGTGCGGCCGCTGCGCTGGCCGTCGTACGGGTGCAGCAGCCGCGCCACGCCGTAGCGCAGGTAGACGCGGCGGTCGAACTCCCACAGATGCTCGTAGGCCAGGCCGTAGATCGGCCCGCTGCCGTAGCCCTGCTGGCGGTAGCGGCCCGCGGTGGCCGCGAGGCGCTGGCGGAAGCTGCGCTCGTAGCGGCGCCACGTGACCCACTCGGCGGCCGCCTCGACCGTCAGGCTGAGGTCGCTCGCCGGGTTGAAGTAGGCGGCGCCGGCGAGCGAGTTGCGCGACGCGCCGAGGCGGGTGGTGGTCTCGAAGCGCCAGTGCGGCTCGCTCACCCAGCGCTGGAACCACTGGCCGTGGTAGCCGATGCGCTCGTTGCCGTCGCTGAAGTCGAGCCGACCGGCGCCGAGTTCGAAGCTGCGCGACTCGTGGACCCGGTAGCGCGCGGTGAGACCGAGCTCGCTGGCGCGCACGCCGACGGCCCAGGCCTGCATCGGCAGGTCGTCGGAGACGCTGGCCGCGGTCGCCTCGAGCGAGCGGTGGTCGTCCAGCTGCCACGCGAGGCCGGCGTCGAGGCCGATGCGGTCGGTCGATCCCGCGGTCGCGGCCGCATGCAGGCGCAGGTCGCGCGCGCGGTATTCCGCGCCGAGTCCCTCGCGGTGCCAGCGCAGCGGGATCGCGTTGAACCGCGCGTGCGCGCTCGCGGCCTGCGCGAAGACGCGCCAGTGCGTCGCGAGCGGTTGCGAGTAGAGTCGCGCCGCGACGCGCCAGTCCCGGTTGCCGCTCGGCGTGGTGTCGCTCGAGCGCCCCCATCCGGCTTCGACCTCGAGCTCGCGCAGCGTGTGCACGTTCCACCAGTCGCGCGCATCGCGGACGCGATGGTCCTCGGGTCGCAGTGCTTCGGCCGCGCGCAACTGCTCGTGCGCGTCCGACCAGGCGTGCAGCTCGAGCAGCACCGGCACGCGCGCCGCGCGCAGCCCGGCGCTGTCCGGCTCGATCGCCAAGGTGCGTTGCAGCTCGTCGTCGGCGCGCCGCGGCCAGCCGCGCGCGTGCGCGAGCGACGCGACGGCGGCGCGCACGCCCGCGTTGTACGGGTACCCGAGCACGAGCGGCTCGAGGCGGCGCGTCGCATCGTCGAGGCGGTCGCCGTAGAGCTGGGCGAGCGCGGGCGCGGTCTGCGCGCTCACCCACGCGTAGTTCGCTCGTCCCCTGCGAAGCCACTGCGGAGTCTGGCCGGCGAGCTGCCCGGCGTGCGCGAGCGCCTCGTCGAAGCGCTCGCTCTCGATCAGTGCGTAGAACAGTCCGAGCGCGGCGTAGAAGTTTTCCGGCGTCGCGACGAGCACGCGCCGGTAGTCCTCGGCCGCCGCCTCGGGCTGGCGCAGCGACAGCCTGGCGTCGGCCACGGCGGCGAGCGCGTGCGCGGGCACCTCGAGGCCGGCGGCGCGCATCGCGTCGTGCAGTGCCAGCGCGTCCGCGGGGCGGCGACGCGACTCGAGCGCGACGATCCGGTCGGCGAGCAGCCGGCGCGCCTGTTCGTCGAGGCCGGCCGTGCCGGCGCCGGCGCGCAGCGCGTCGGCGAGCCGGGCCGCGGCGGGCTCGCTGCGCGCGAGTGCGCGGTCGAGCCACTCGAAGCGGTCGTCGCCGCTTTCGACGCGCTGCTGGACGCCGCCCCAGCGGATCGCGTGGGCGACCTCGTCGCCTTCGAGGGCGGCGCGTTCGTCGCCCTTCAGCAGGCCCTCGTGGCGCCGTGCCAGGTCGGTGGCGACGTGCGCCGCGCCCAGCCGCGCCGAGCTGCGGATCACGCCGAGCTGCGCGTCGGCCAGCCGCGGATCGGCGTCGAGCGCGCGCTGGTGGTGCGACAGCGCGCCGACCCAGTCGCCCGCGTACTCGGCGAGCGTGCCGCGCGCGGCGAGCAGCAGCGCGCGCCGGCTGCGATCGGCCGCCGCTTCGTCCGGCGCGGCCGCCAGCGCCTCGTCGAGCAGCGCCGCGGCGTCGTCGTGGCGTCCCTGGTCGGCGAGCGAAAACGCCAGCCCGATGCGGCTGTCGTCGCGTTGCGGGTAGCGGGCGAGCGAGCGCCGGTAGACCGATTCGGCCAACGCGAAACGCTTCAGGTTGCGCGCCGAGCGGCCCAGGGTTTCGAGCACATAGGCGGGGGCTTCGGCGAGATCGACTCCGGCGGCGCGCGACAGCGCCTCGGCGTCGCGGCCGGCCCAGCCGAGCACCGCGATGCGGTCGAAGACGAGCCGGCGGTCGTCCGGGCGTTCGCGCACCAGCTGCTCGAGCGCGGCGAGGGCCGCGTCGTGGTCGCCGCGCCGAGCGAGTGCGACCGCCTCCTCGTGCGCGTCGGCGGCGCGCGCCGGCGCCGGCGCCAGCGTCGCGCACGCGATCGCCACGCACGCGACGAGTGCGAGCGAGGGGGGCAACGGCCAGCTGCGGAGGATCGGCATCGCCTGTCGGTTTATCTCTCTGATTCTTCGAGGATCGCCGTCACGCGCGCCATCGTACCGGTCCGGCGGACCAGCGGTCGGTCGGTCGCCTCTGTCGTCGCGCCAACGATCGGTCTCGTTGTTGCGACGCAACAGGAGGCGCTTCGATGCCAGCCGATGGGCGTCGGTTTACATACCCATGCGGGTATGCAATAATACCCCCTATGGTAATGCACACAGCTCCGGATCACGACATGAAGACCCAGTCCAGACACCGCCAATCGGCATTGATCGCGGCCTGCATGGTCGCGCTGGCGCCGCTGGCAGCACTCGCCGCCAGCGGCCCCGTCGTCCCGACCGCCGTCGCCAGGTCGGCACCGGTCGGCGTCGGCCTCGAACTCGACGGCACCCTGCAGGCCGTGCGCCAGAGCACGGTCGCCGCGCAGGCCGCAGGCAACGTGGTCCAGCTGCTGGTGCGTGCGGGCGACGCGGTGCGCGCAGGCCAGCCGATCGCGCGCATCGACGGGCGCGATGCGCAGGCCGGCCTCGCGCGCAGCAACGCGGCGGTCGCGCAGTCGCAGGCCGAACTCGCCAACGCCCGCGCCGCGTGGGAACGCAGCCGGCAGCTGCGCGACAAGGGTTTCGTGAGCCAGGCCGCGCTCGACGTGGCCGAAGCGCAATACCGGGCCGCGCAGGCCGGACAGCAGCAGGCACAGGCGGGGCGCAGCCAGGCGGCGCTCGCGAGCAGTTTCACCACCGTCGTCGCGCCCTACGACGGGCTCGTGCTCGCCACGCACGTGCAGGCGGGCGATCTCGCCGCTCCGGGGCGGCCGGTCGCGACGATCTACGCACCGCAGCCGATCCGCGCGGTCGCCTACGTGCCGGCGTCGCAGCAGGCGCTTGCGCGCCAGGCGCAGCGCGTGCAGGTGCGGCTGCCATCGGGCGAATGGATCGCGCCGTCGGCGCGGGTCGCGTTGCCCGGCGCCGATCCGGTGTCGCAGACGATCGAGTTCCGGCTCGAGTTGCCCGCCGCGGCGGCAGCCGGCGCGATCCCCGGCCAGAGCGTGCGCGTGCGCTTCGCCGGCGGCTCGGCCGAGCGGCTGACGGTGCCCGGTTCGGCGCTGCTGCGCCGTGGGGAACTCACCGGCGTCTACGTTGCGCGCGAGAACGGCTTCGTGCTGCAGGCGGTGCGCGTCGGCACCGAGCATGGCGAGGCCGGTACCGAAATCCTCGCCGGGCTCGAGCCCGGCGCGCGCATCGCGCTCGATCCGGTGCGTGCGGGCCTGGCCGGGGCGCAGGCGGCGCCGGCCGGCGCCGCGCGCTGAAGCTCACGACGGAATCGATCCGATGAATCCAGTCGACAGCACGGCGCCGCACGAGCGCGCGGACGCGAGCGCAGCCGGCGCGCAAGCCCCGCAGGCGCAGGCGCCGGATCGCCTCGGCGTCTCCGGGCGAATCGCGCGCGCGTTCCAGGCCAACGCGATCACGCCGCTGCTCGCGCTGGTCGCGCTGCTGCTCGGCGTCTTCGCGGTCCTGGTGACGCCGCGCGAGGAAGAGCCGCAGATCAACGTGACGATGGCCAACGTGCTGATCCCCTTCCCCGGGGCGTCGAGCGTCGACGTGCACAACATGGTCGCGCGGCCGGCCGAGCAGGTGCTGTCGCAGATCGCGGGGATCGAGCACACGTATTCGGTCGCGCGCCCGGGGCTGGCGGTGCTCACGGTGCAGTTCAAGGTCGGCGTGCCGCGCACCGAGGCGCTGGTGCGGCTGTACGACGTGCTCAACGCGAACCAGGACTGGCTGCCGCGCGAACTCGGGACGCTGGCGCCGATCGTCAAGCCGAAGGGAATCGACGACGTGCCGGTGCTCGCGCTGACGCTGTGGGGTCGCGACGGGCGTTCCGCGCACGACCTCGAGCGCGTCGCGAGCGCGCTGGAGGCGGAGCTCAAGAGCGTGCCCGGCGCGCGCGAAGTGCAGACGATCGGCGGGCCCGGGCGGGTCGTCGGCGTCGCGCTGGAGCCGACCCGCCTGCGCGAGCGCGGACTCGACCTCGCGCGGCTGCGCCAGGTGCTCGCCGCGGCCAATCTCGGGATGCCTTCGGGCAGCGTGGTCGATCCCGCCAGCGGCACGATGCTGAGCGTGCAGACCGGCGAGTTCCTGCGCTCGGTCGACGACGTCGGCGCACTGGTGGTCGGCGTGCACGACGGCCGCCCGGTCTACCTGCGCGAGGTGGCGCGCATCGAGGCCGGCGCGGCGCAGCCGCAGCGCTACGTCTGGTTCTCGCCGGGCGCAGCCGACGCGGCGCAGCCAGGCGCGGCCTATCCGGCCGTCACGCTGACCCTGACCAAGAAGCCCGGCGAGAACGCGGTCGACGTCGCGCGCGCAGCGCGCGAGCGCGTCGAAGGGCTGCGCAACAGCCTGGTTCCCGCCGGCGTCGAAGTCACGGTGACGCGCGACTACGGCGAGACTGCGGCCGAGAAGGCCAACAAGCTGATCCAGAAGCTCGCGTTCGCCACCGGCTCGGTGATCCTGCTGGTCGGGCTCGCGCTGGGCCGGCGCGAGGCGGTGATCGTGGGCGCGGCGGTGATGCTGACGCTGGCTGCCACGCTGTTCGCGTCGTGGGCCTGGGGTTTCACGCTGAACCGCGTGTCGCTGTTCGCGCTGATCTTCTCGATCGGAATCCTGGTCGACGACGCGATCGTCGTGGTCGAGAACATCCATCGTCACCAGCAGCTGTTCCCGCACGCGCGGCTGGCCGACATCATCCCGCGCGCGGTCGACGAGGTCGGCGGTCCGACGATCCTCGCGACGCTGACCGTGATCGCGGCGCTGCTGCCGATGGCGTTCGTGACCGGGCTGATGGGCCCGTACATGGGCCCGATCCCGATCAACTCGAGCATGGGCATGGCGCTGTCGCTGGCGATCGCGTTCACCGTCACGCCGTGGCTTGCGCTGAAACTCATGAAGTCGCACCCGGCCGGGCACGAGCCGGTCGCCGGCAGCGTCGGCGCGAATCGCCTGCAGGGCCTTTTCGTTCGGCTGCTCGAGCCGTTCCTGGCGAGCGCGCGCAAGCGCTGGCTGCTGGCCGCCGCCGTGCTCGGCGCGATGCTGCTGTCGGTCGGGCTGGTGGCGGTCCAGTCGGTGGTGCTGAAGATGCTGCCGTTCGACAACAAGAGCGAGTTCCAGCTCGTGGTCGACATGCCGGCCGGCACGCCGCTCGAGAACACCGCCGCGGCGCTGCACGACCTCGGCGCGTTCCTCGCGCGCCAGCCCGAGGTGCGCGACGTGCAGGGCTACGCCGGCACCGCGTCGCCGATCACCTTCAACGGGCTGGTGCGGCAGTACTACCTGCGCGCCGAAGCCGAGCTGGGCGACCTGCAGGTGAACCTGGTCGACAAGCAGCATCGCGACGAGCAGAGCCACGCGATCGCGACGCGGCTGCGGCCCGAACTCGAGCGGATCGCGGCGCGCCATGGCGCGCGGCTCAAGGTGGTCGAGGTGCCGCCGGGGCCGCCGGTGCTGTCGCCGATCGTGGCCGAGGTCTACGGCCCCGACGCGGACGGTCGCGCGCGGCTTGCGCAGCGCATCGCCGCCGCCTTCTCGGGCACGCCTGACATCGTCGGCGTCGACACGACGCTGAAGGAGGACGCGCCGCGCGTGTTCCTGCGCGTGCAGCGCTCGCGCGCCGAGTCGCTCGGCATCCCGGTGTCGGCGATCGCGCAGGCGGTGCACGGTGCGCTGTCGGGTGTCGACGCGGCCTACCTGCACGACGGCCACAGCAAGTACCCGGTGCCGGTGCGGCTGCAGCTGCCGCGCGAGGCGCAGGCGGGTCTCGACGCGCTGCTCGCGCTGCCGCTGCGGTCGGCCGGCGGCGCGATGGTGCCGCTGTCCGAGCTGGTGCGCGTGGAGCGGGGCGTGATCGACAAGCCGCTGCACACGAAGGACCTGCAGCCGGTGCACTACGTTCTCGCCGACATGGGCGGCAAGCTCGACTCGCCGCTCTACGGCCTGTTCGGCATCCGCGCCGGCCTCGGCGAGGCCGCGCTGCCCGACACCGGCGCGCTGGGCGAGTACTGGATCCGCCAGCCCGCCGACGCGTGGCGGCAGTACGCGATCAAGTGGGACGGCGAGTGGCAGGTCACCTACGAGACCTTCCGCGACATGGGCGCAGCCTACGCGGTCGGACTGATCCTGATCTACCTGCTGGTGGTGGCGCAGTTCCGCTCGTACCTGATGCCGCTGGTCATCATGGCGCCGATCCCGCTGACGATCGTCGGCGTGATGCCGGGCCACGCGCTGCTCGGCGCGCAGTTCACCGCGACCTCGATGATCGGGATGATCGCGCTCGCCGGCATCATCGTGCGCAACTCGATCCTGCTGGTGGACTTCATCGAGCTGCAGATGGCGCTCGGCGCCGAGTTCCGCCACGCAGTCGTGCGCTCGGCGGCGGTGCGCGCGCAGCCGATTGCGCTGACCGCGCTGGCCGCGATGATCGGCGCGTTTTTCATCCTCGACGACCCGATCTTCAACGGCCTCGCGGTGGCGCTGATCTTCGGGATCCTGGTCTCGACGCTGCTGACGCTGGTCGTGATTCCGGTGCTCTTCTACGCCGTCTACCGCAAGCGCTACGAGCGCGCGTGACGGCCCGGGTCTTCCTTCCCTTCCTCTCGACACACCGAACGGAGCCATCCATGAACGTCGAACGCATGATCCGCATCCTCGCCGGCACCTTCATCCTCGTCTCGCTCGCGTTGGGGGTCGAGGGCAGCCCGGTGTTCGTCTCGAAGTGGTTCCTGGCGGTCACGGCCTTCGTCGGCCTGAACCTGTTCCAGTTCGGGCTGAGCAACTTCTGCCCGCTCGGCGTGATGCTGAAGAAGGCCGGCGTGCCCGACACGCCGTCGAGCTGCGCGCGTTGAGTCGGCGCGCGCTCAGGCGCGGCGAGCGGCCGGGCGCGCAGGCGGCAAGCCGCCGAAGCCCGGGCGCGAGACAGGCGGCGGCACATCAGGGACAATCGCGGTGAGATCCACCAACAAGCCCTGCACCATGAGCGCACTGAAGGACGAGGCGTCGCGCACCGACCTGCTCAACCGCCTGCGGCGCGCCGAGGGGCAGCTGCGCGGCATCCAGCGGATGATCGAAGAGGGCGAGGAGTGCATCCAGGTCGCCCAGCAGCTCTCGGCGGTCCGCAAGGCGCTCGACAGCGCCTACGTCCGCATGACGGTCTGCTTCATGGAGCAGGAGCTCGCTGCGACGATGCTCGAGGGCAAGACCGGGCAGGCCGACCTCGACCGGCTCCTCGGCAGCGTCGAGACGCTGCTCGGCAAGGTGCGCTGAGGCGGCGGCGTTCGCGCGGCGGCGCCGGCTACCCGTGCGAACGCTCCTGTCGCTGTCGCCCCTCGAGCACGGCGCGTTCGTGCTGGTGGGGCTGCTCGTCTACGCGATGGTCACGCGCATCGGCGAGCAGCATCGCCACCCGTCGGCCGCGGTCGCCTGGGTGATGTTCATCGCGCTGGTGCCGTACCTGGCGATTCCGCTCTTCCTCGCCTTCGGAACGCGCAAGCTCGTGCGGGCCCGGCCCGGCACCGGCTCCCGGGTCGCGGCCGGCGAAGGCGGACCGGCGTGGGCGCTGGGCCTGCTCGCGGCGCTCGAGGTGGAGCCGCCGGTGCGCAATCGCGCGATCGCCTTCCACGCCGACGGCGCCGAGGCGCGCGCGGCGCTGCTCGCGCTGCTCGACGAGGCGCGCGCGAGCGTCGACCTCGCCACCTTCGTGCTGGCCGACGACGACACCGGCCGTGCGGTCGGCGCGGCGCTCGTGCGCGCAGCGCGCCGTGGGGTGCGCGCGCGGCTGCTGCTCGACGGCATCGGCGGGTTGCGGACCTCGCGCCGGCTGGTGCGCGAGCTGCGCCAGGGCGGAGTCACGGTGCGGCGCTTCATGCCGGTGCTGCGCAACCCGGTGCGCGGCCGCACCAACCTGCGCAACCATCGCAAGCTCGCGGTCGCCGACGGCGAACGGCTCTGGAGCGGGGGGCGCAACCTCGCCGACGAGTATTTTGTCGGCCCCGTAGGGCAGGCCGCGTGGCTCGACCTGAGCTTCGTCGTCGACGGACCGCTCGCGGCGCGGGCCCGCGAGGGCTTCGAGCGCGACTGGCAGGGCGCGCGCGGCGGCAGTGCGACCCTCGATGCGCCGCCGCCGCGCGGCGACGATCCGCGCGGCGACGCTCAGGGCGGCGACGCTCAGGGCGGCGCGAGCGCGCAACTGGTGGCCAGCGGCCCCGATCACTCCGACGACACGCTGCACGCGCTGCTGCTCGCGGCGGCGTGGCATGCGCGCGCGCGCATCCTCGCGGTCACGCCGTACTTCGTGCCCGACGAGGCGCTGCTCTCCGCGTGGTGCATCGCGTGCCGGCGCGGCGTGCAGCTGACGCTGGTCGTGCCGCGGCGCTCGAACCACTGGATGGCCGACGTCGCGCGCGAGCGCGCGCTGCGCGCACTCGCAGCCGCCGGCGCGCGGATCGTGCTGTTCCCGACGATGCTGCACGCGAAGGCGGTGGTCGTCGACGACGCGCTCGCGCTGTGCGGGTCGGCCAACCTCGACGGTCGCAGCCTGTTCGTGAACTTCGAGCTGACGACGGCCTTCTACGGCCAGCGCGAGATTGCATGGCTCGGCGACTGGATCGACGCGCAGGCGCGTCGCGCGGCGCCGTACGAGGCGCGCCCGCCGTCGCCGGCCCGCGACGTGCTCGAGGGCGTCGTGCGCGCGGTGGGCTTCCAGCTGTAGCCGCGCCGGCACCTCGCGCGGCCGGCCCGCCGCGCCTTCAGTTCGCGAGCCGGCCGAGCGTGGCGACGCCGATCGTCAGCGCGCCGAGCAGCAGGTTCAGTTCGACGCGGCGGCGGATGCCGTCGAGCGCCGCGGCCGCCGCCGGCAGTTCGCCGGCGGCCAGCGCGGCCTTCATGCGCGGGTACAGGCGCAGCGCGATCAGCAGGAACACGACCGTCATCACCGCCGCGATCGCGGCCATCAGGTTCCACGACAGCGGCGGCCGGCCGCCGCGCGCGCTCAGCTCGGCGAACAGCGCCGTGCCGCTGCCCCACAGCAGCACCAGCGCGACGCCGACCAGCGCGAAGAAACGCCCGAGCGCGGCGGACATCAGCGGCAGCCGCTGCGGCGGCGCGAGCGTCGCGAGCGCGGCCGGACGCAGGCAGAAGTGCGCGAAGACCATGCCGCCGATCCACACGACGACGCCCGCCAGGTGCAGGAAACGCCACAACTCGTTCATCGCGACGGCCTGCGGGCGATCATGTTGACGGCGCGCGAGGTCATCACCGGCTCGCCGCGCTGGTTGACGACCTCGATCAGCGAGCGCACGACGCCGCGGTCGGGCTTCGAGGCGGACGCGCGCGCGTCCTCGACCGTGACGCGCACCGTCAGCACGTCGCCGGCGCGCACCGGGCGCGGCCAGCGCAACTCGTCGAGGCCCGGCGACGCGAGGCTCGACGCCGGCGACAGGTAGTTCAGCGCGTAGAGCCGCATCATCAGGCTGCCCGTGTGCCAGCCGCTGGCGATGATCCCGCCGAACGGCGAGCGCGCCGCGCGCTCGGGGTCGGTGTGGATCGGCTGCGGATCGAAGCGGCGCGCGAACTCGAGCAGCTCGGCCTCGTCGACTTCGACGCTGCCCAGCTCGTGCACCGCGCCGGGCACGTAGTCCTCGAACCAGCGTTCGCTCATCCCGGGATTCCTTTTACGGGTGCGGCCCGCGGTGCGCCGCCGTGTTGCACGGGCGCGGGACGCGCTTTTTGTCATAATGCAGCAACGCGCAACACTTGCAGGAGCCGACTTGGACGCGAGAGGGGCCTATCGTACCGTGCTGCGAATGGCCCTCGACAGCCGGCGCCTTTTCCCGTTCCTCGCCTGGCGCCACCGCGTCGACGCGGCCAGCGCAAAGGACGACGCGATGGCGGGCCTCACCGGCGCGCTGATCGTCCTGCCGCAGGCGGTTGCGTTCGCAACCATCGCGGGACTGCCGCCCGAGTACGGGCTCTATGCAGCGATGGCGCCGGCGATCGTCGCGGCGCTGTTCGGGTCGTCGTGGCACCTGGTGTCGGGGCCCACCACGGCGATCTCGATCGCGGTCTACGCGTCGGTGAGCCCGTACGCCACGCCGGGCTCGCCCGAGTTCGTCGGCTTCGTTCTCACGCTTGCGCTGCTCACCGGGATCTTCCAGCTGGCGCTCGGTCTCGCGCGCATGGGCGTGCTGGTGAACTTCGTCTCGCACACCGTCGTGATCGGCTTCACCGCCGGCGCGGCGCTGCTGATCGCCGGTAGCCAGATCAGCAACTTCTTCGGCATCGCGATCCAGCGCGGGACGCCGTTCTTCGAGGTTTTGCTGCAGCTCGTGCTGCGGATCGGCGAAGCGGATCCGTACGTCGTCGCGGTCAGCGCGACGACGCTCGCCACCGGCATCGCGGCGCGGCGCTACCTGCCGAAAGTGCCGTTCATGATCGCCGGCCTCGTTGCCGGCAGCGTCCTCGGCGCGTCGATCAGCTACTTCGCCGGCGACGCGGCGAGCGGCATCCGCACCGTCGGCGCGCTGCCGGCGCGGCTGCCGCCGCTGTCGATCCCCGACCTGTCGGTGGCGAGCCTGTCGCAGATGCTGTTCCCGGCGATCGTGATCACGGTGCTCGGGCTCACCGAGGCGGTTTCGATCGCGCGCGCGATCGCGGCGCGTTCCGGGCAGCGGATCGACGGCAACCAGGAGTTCATCGGGCAGGGCCTGTCGAACATCGTCGGCGCCTTCCTGTCGGCGTATCCGTCGTCGGGCTCGTTCAACCGCAGCGGCGTCAACTACGTCGCCGGTGCGAAGACGCCGCTGGCCGCGGTGTTCGCGTCGTTCGTGCTGGTGATCCTGCTGCTCGTCGTCGGGCCGCTGGTCGCATACCTGCCGACCGCGGCGATGGCGGGCATCCTGTTCCTGGTTGCATGGGGCCTGATCGACTTTCACCACATCCGGCAGCTCTACCGGATCAGCCGGTCGGAATCGGTCGTGCTCTGGGCCACGCTGCTGGGCACGCTGTTCGATCTCGAGAAGGGCATCGTGGTCGGCGTCGCGCTGTCGCTCGCGCTCTACCTGTATCGGACCTCGCGCCCCGTGATCGAGGCGGTCGTGCCCGATCCCGACCCGTCGAGCTACCACTTCGTCAGCGCGACCGGCCAGAAGGAGTGCCCGCAGATCCGGATGGTCCGCCTGAACGGGTCGATCTACTTCGGCGCCATCGCGCACCTCGAGCGCCAGCTCGACGAGGTCGAGCAGGCGCGGCCGGGCGCGCGCCACCTCGTCGTGATGGCGAGCGGCATCAACTTCGTCGACGTCGCCGGCGCCGAGTTCCTGGCGCAACTCGCGCGGCGCTATCGCGAAGCGGGCGGCAGCGTGGTTTTCTATCGGTTGAAGGACGCCGTCGCCGCGACGCTGCGCTCGGGCGACTTCATGGCCGACATCGGCGAGGAGAACCTGGTTCCGGCCGGGATGCGACCGACCGAGCGGCTGGCGCCGAAGCTCGACGAAGCGACCTGCGCGAAGTGTCCGTTGCAGCTATTCAGGCATTGCCACGCGACGGCGGGCGCCTGAACTGCGGGGGCCACGCGAGCGGCCGGCTCTCGACATGCCGATACAGCACCGCGCCGGCGGCCACCGACGCAACGACCGCCGCGAACATGCCCGCCGCGTTCACCCAGGCGCCGGCCGGGAACACGCGATGCCAGGTCGCGTTGAACGCGATGACGACTGCGTAGTGGATCAGGAAGATCGAGTACGAGCGCTCCCCGAGCCAGGTCAGCGCACCCGCGCGCGGCCAGTGCGACGACAGCCAGCCGGCGCGCGCGGCGACCGCGAGCGGCAGCGCCGCGGCCGTCGCCACCGCGATCGGCATGCGGAAGTGCAGCCACAACGCGGCTGCACCCAGCGCGGCGATCGCCGGCAGCGCAGCGCGCGCGAGTCGCGGCTCCGCCGACCAGCGCGCCAGCATGCCGAGCGCGTACGAGCCGAAGAAGTACGGTGCGCCGTCCGACCACGCCGTGTAGAGATTGAAGTAGAGCAGCGACGCCGCCGCGAGCAGCACCACCAGCACGGGCAGTGCGGACCGATGTGAAGCGCGACGCGCAACCACCGCGAGCAGCGCGCTCGCCGCGAACAGCTGGAAGTCGATCGCCACGTACCACACCCCCGCCGACAGCGCCTCGAAGCCGAGCAGGTGCTGCAACAGCAGCGCATGCGCGAGCAACTGCGGCAGCGTCGGCGGCGCCGACAGCGACGCGTGCGCGAACCAGGGCCGCACGAGCGCGGTGACGAGCGCGGCGAACGCGACCGCGAACAGCAGCGGCGGCACGAGCCGCCGGTAGCGCTTCCACGCCAGCGCGAGTGCGTCGTCGACGACCGGCCGGCCGTCCGGCGCGAGCGCGCCGGCAGCGAGAAAGCCGCCGAGCACCAGGAACACCTGCACCGCGAGGCGCGCGCGGTCGTACAGCCAGTCGATCGGCATCGGCGCCGCCTGGTGCACGACGTCGGACATCGGCCCGTAGGTCGCCAGGTGGTGCAGCACGATCGCGAGGCAGCACGCGCCCTTCAGCGCGTCGAGCAGGGGCAGGCGTGCGGAAGCCATCGGGGGCGTGGCGAAAGCGCGAACGATAGCAGACCGTCGGGCGGGTGCCGACGCGCTGCGCAGGGGCGGATGGCGCTGCCGGTCGCCGCCGCGCTCTGGGAGACGCTGCCGACCGCGGCTCAGCGGCAAATTGGGTGTAAATGGGTGTGGTATTGGTCCATGCTGAACACGCAGCGCAAATTCCCCATCGGCGCCGAGGGACGCAACCGGCGTAATCTCAAACGGCCGCCAGACGGTACCAGCGCAGGGCCTCGCGCTGATCCCTTGGGCCGCCTCGCCCGTTGTCGTACATCGTGCCTAGGTTGAACTGCGCCGATGCATCTCCCTGTTCGGCCGGGCGCCACTCGGTGCTCGATTACGTCAGCCCGGTGCAGTTCGAGGAAAGAACCGTCCGGGGCGGGTTTGGGGTTTAGACGCCTAAACTGTTCCCCACACGCGTGGGGATGAACCGGTCAGTTGCTCCCCACACGTCG
>JANJTK010000072.1 GCA_024711155.1 Burkholderiaceae bacterium | reverse complement strand
GCTGGTGCTCGCCGACGCGGCGGGCCCCGAGGACGCGACCGCGGTGTCGAACCGGTTGCTCGAGCGGCTGTCGAGCCCGTACGAGGTGGCAGGCTATTCGCTGCGCGTCACGCCGTCGATCGGCATCAGCGTCTTCCCCGCAGACGGCGAGGACGCATCGATGCTGATGAGCCGCGCCGACGCGGCGATGTACCAGGCGAAGGCCGAGGGTCGGCACTGTTTCCGTTTCTTCACCGAGCAGGCACAGGGCTTCTCGACCCACCGGCTGCGGCTCGAGAACGAGCTGCACGGCGCGGTCGCGCGCGGCGAGCTGCGGTTGCACTACCAGCCGCGCTTCGACCTCGGCAGCGGCGCGTTGTGCGCGATCGAGGCGCTGGTGCGCTGGCAGCACCCGGAGCGCGGGATGGTGAGCCCGGCGGAGTTCATTCCGCTGGCCGAGGAGACCGGGCTGATCCAGCCGATCGGGCAGTGGGTGCTCGAGGAGGCGTGCCGGCAGCGGCGGGCGTGGCGCGACAGCGGCTTTGAAACCGGGGCGATCGCGGTCAACCTGTCGGCGCAGCAGTTCCGGCAGCGCGACCTGGCCGAGTCCATCCGCCAGACCGTCGAACTCGCCGGGATCGCTCCCTGCGACCTCGAGATCGAGATCACCGAGTCGACGGTGATGCACGACACCCGGCAGACGCTGGCGACCCTCAAGGGGCTGACCGAGCTCGGCGTGCGGATTTCGATCGACGACTTCGGCACCGGCTACTCGAGCCTGGCGTACCTGCGCCGCTTCCCGGTGCACCTGCTCAAGATCGACCGCTCGTTCGTGCGCGACGTGCCCGGCAGCTCCGACGACGCGACCATCGTGCGTGCGATCGCGGGACTCGCGCACAGCCTCGGGCTGCGCGTCGTCGCCGAGGGCATCGAGAATGACGAGCAGATGCGCTTCCTGCAGGGCGTGAACTGCGAGGAGGGGCAGGGCTTCCTGCTCGCCGCTCCGATGCCCGCCGACGAGCTGGAGCGCCGCTTCGCGCATCGCGGCGAGCGCAGCCTCGAGGCCGCCGTGCCGCTCGGGGTGCCGCTGGCGGTCTGACGCTGGCGGTGTCCGATGGCGGCGCCGGGGTTGCGCGTCAGCCCAGCCGCACGGGCACGAAGATCCGCGATTCGCCGCGCTGCACGAGCAGCGCGAGCTGGCGCAGGTCGCCATTGACGAGCCGGCGCAACTGCTCGACGGTCTCCACCGGCTTGCCGTTGACCGAAAGGATCACGTCTCCCGGCTCGATGCCGGCGCGCTGGGCCGCACCCGCGACCGCTTCGACCAGCAGGCCCCCCGGCAGCCTCGACGCGCGGCGCTCGTCGGGTGCGAGCGGGCGGACCGCGACCCCGAGCCGCGACTCGCTGCGCTCGGCGGGCTGGGTGGTCGCGCCGTCGGCGGCGGCTGCCGCCGGGCCGGGCAGCTCGGCCAGCACCGCCGCCACCTGCTGGCGCTTGCCCTGCCGCATCACGTCGAGCGTGACGCGGTCGCCGGGTTTCGCGCGGCCGACCAGCGACGCCAGGTCGCCCGAGCGCTCGATGCGCTGGCCGTCGAAGGCGAGCACGACGTCGCCGGCGCGCAGGCCGGCGCGCTCGGCCGCGCTGCCCGGGGCGACGCTCGAGACGAGCGCGCCGCTGGGGCCGTCGAGCCGGAACGCCTCCGCCAGCCCCTGGTTGAGCTCCTGCACCGTCACCCCCAGGCGCGCGTGCCTGGCGCTGCCGGTGGCGAGGATCTGGTCCTTCACCCGCACCGCGACGTCGATCGGGATTGCGAACGACAGCCCCTGGTAGCCGCCGGTGCGCGAATAGATCTGCGAATTGATGCCGACCACCCTGCCGCGCGCGTCGAACAGCGGGCCGCCCGAGTTGCCGGGATTCACCGCAACGTCGGTCTGGATGAACGGCACGTAGGCGTCGCCCGGAAGCGCGCGGCCCTTTGCGCTGACGATGCCGGAGGTCGCGCTCTGCTCGAAGCCGAACGGCGAGCCGATCGCGAGCACGTAGTCACCCACCGCCAGTTGCGACGGGTCGCCGAGCTGGACCGTCGGCAGCGCGGTCGCCGGGATGCGCAGCACGGCGACGTCGGTGGCTGCGTCGACGCCGAGCACGCTCGCCTCGAACTCGCGCCGGTCGGCCAGCTTGACCGTCACGCTGCGCGCGTCGCGCACGACGTGGGCGTTGGTGAGGATGACGCCGTCTGCACTGACGATGAAGCCCGAGCCCTGCCCGTGCGCGGGCGCGTCGCCGCGCGGCATCGGCAGTCCGCGGTAGAAGCGGAAGAACGGGTCGTTTTCCAGCTCGGGCGCGCGCGGGCGCGCGACCGGCGCGCTGCCCTCGACCGTGATGCCGACGACGGCCGGCCCGAAGCGCTGGAAGATCGCGCGGTAGTCGGGCGCGCTGGTCGGCGGCACCGGCACGCTGGCCGCCGGGGGTGGGGTCGCGAGCGCTGCCGGCGCGGCCGGCGCCGGTGTGCGCGCGAACCAGTCGGCGGGGTTGAGGCTCCAGCCGTGCGCCGTTCCGGCGCCGGCGAGCGTCGCCGCGATGAGGGCGGCTATCGGCAAGTGGCGATTCATCGGTGAACTCCGGGCCGGCCAGGCGCGCTTCCAGGCCGGTGCCCGATCATCGGGGCGGTCCCTTATGAGTGGCTTAAGCTGTTGCTGCCGGGCGACGCGGCAGGCGCACAGTGACGCGCAAGCCGCCGAGCGGCGATTGCGCGAGATCGATGCTGCCTTCGTGCCGATCGACGACCGCCTTGACGATCGACAGTCCGAGTCCGCTGCCGGCGTCGCCGCCCGCGTTGCGGCCGTGGAAGCGGTCGAACACGCGCTCGCGCTCGCCGACCGGAATCCCGGGCCCGTCGTCGTCGACGCGCAGCCAGGCTTCACGGGCGTCGCCCGTGACGGCCAGCTCGATGCGGCTGCCGCGTGGCGTGTGCCGCAGCGCGTTGTCGAGCAGGTTGCGCACCAGGCTGCGCAGCCCGCTCGCGTCACCCGACAGTTCGACCGGCGCGGCGGCGTCGACGCGGATCGTCGCTTCGCGCGCGGCGGCGATGGGCTGCACTTCGGCGGCCACCTCGGCGACGAGTCGCGCGAGGTCGAGTCGCGCCAGCGCTGCCGGGCGCGCCTGCGGCTCGCTGCGCGCCAGCGTCAGCAGCTGGTCGACGAGCCGCGCGGCGCGCTCGATGCCGGCGTCGAGGTCGCCCAGCGCCTGTCGTCGCGCGGCGTCGTCGCGCGCGCGCGCGAGCAGCCCCGCCTGCAGCTTGAGCGCGGCGATCGGCGTGCGCAGCTCGTGCGCCGCGTCGGCCACGAACGCGCGCTGCGCGGCGAAGGCGCGGCCCAGGCGCTCGAGCAGGCCGTTGAGCGAGCGCACCATCGGCTCGACCTCGGCCGGCACGTCGTGCTCGGAGACCGGGTCGAGGCGCTGCGCGTCGCGCCGCTTCAACTCGCCGGCGATGCGCTCGACCGGTCGCAGCGAGCGGCCGACCAGCCACCAGATGCCGAGCGCGATCAGCGGCGCCAGCAGCAGCAGCGGCGTGAGGCTGCGCATCGCCGCGGCGGTCGCGATCCGCTCGCGCACCTCGAAGGGCTGGCCGACCTGGATCACGCGCCCGCCGGCCAGCGTGCTGAACACGCGCCAACGTTCGCCGTCGGCGACGACGTCGGCGAAGCCGAGCGTGGCGCGCTCGGGCAGGCGCGCGCGCGAGCGCGTGTGCGACAGGTACACCCGCGAGCCGTCGGCGCTCCAGATCTGCACCGCGAAGTCGAACTGCTCGTGGTCCTCGGGCGGCAACGGCAGCGCCGCGCCCTGGTCACGCAGCGACAGTGCCATCTGGCGCAGGTGGTAGTCGAACAGCTGGTGGCTCTCCTCGAGGACGTAGCGGTAGCTGACCGTGCCGATGACCGCCTCGGCGAGCACGAACAGCGGCAGCAGCGACAGCAGCAGCCGTGTCCGCAGCGACGGCGCGCTCATGCCTCGTCGCCGCGCGCGTCGGGCTTGTGCAGGTAGTAGCCGACGCCGCGCGCGTTCTGGATGAAGTCGTGACCCAGCTTGCGGCGCAGCCCGTGGATGTAGACCTCGACCGCGTTGCTCTCGACCGGTTCGTCCCAGCCGTAGAGGCGGTCCTCGAGCTGGCTGCGCGACAGCACGGCGCCGGGCCGCAGCATCAGCGCCTCGAGCACCGCGAACTCGCGCGGCGACAGCGCGACCGGCTTGCCGTCTTGCGTGACCTCGCGAGTCGCCGGATCGACGCGGACCCCGCGGTGCTCGAAGACCGCGGCGCCGCGCCCGGCGCTGCGACGCAGCAGCGCGCGCATCCGCGCGCCGAGCTCGTCGAGGTCGAAGGGTTTGACGAGGTAGTCGTCGGCGCCCGCGTCGAGGCCGCCGACGCGGTCCTGCACGTCGTCGCGCGCGGTGACGATCAGGACCGGGGTCGCGTCGCCGCGCGCGCGCAGCCCGCGCAGCAGCGACACCCCGTCGCGGCCCGGCAACCCGAGGTCGAGCAGCGCCAGGTCGAAGCGGCCGGCGCGCAGCGCCGTGTCGGCGGACTCGGCGTCGCGCACCCAGTCGACCGCGTAGCCGTCCTGGCGCAGCGCGGTCTGCACCGCCTGCCCGATCATCCGGTCGTCCTCGACCAGCAGCACTCTCATTTCGCTCAGGCGGACAGCGGCCTGAAGCGCAGCCGCTCGGGGCGGTCGGCGTCGTCGCCGAGCCGGCGCCGGCGGTCGGCGAGGTAGTCGGCGTAGTTGCCCTCGAACCAGACCACGCGGCTGTCGCCCTCGAACGCGAGCATGTGGGTGGCGATCCGGTCGAGGAACCAGCGGTCGTGCGAGATCACGACCGCGCAGCCGGGGAAGTCGAGCAGCGCCTGCTCGAGCGCGCGCAGCGTCTCGACGTCGAGGTCGTTGGTCGGCTCGTCGAGCAGCAGCAGGTTGCCGCCGGCGCGCAGCACCTTCGCCAGGTGCACGCGGTTGCGCTCGCCGCCGGAGAGCTCGCCGATCGACTTCTGCTGGTCGCTGCCCTTGAAGTTGAAGCGCCCCACGTACGCGCGGCTCGGCGTCGAGTAGTTGCCGACCTGGATGATGTCCTGGCCGCCGGAGATCTCCTCCCACACCGTCTTCTTCGGGTCGAGCGCGTCGCGGCTCTGGTCGACGTAGGCGGCCTTCACCGTGTCGCCGATGCGCAGCGTGCCGCCGTCGGGCTGTTCGCGGCCCATCAGCATCCGGAACAGCGTCGTCTTGCCCGCGCCGTTGGGGCCGATCACGCCGACGATGCCGCCCGGCGGCAGGTTGAACGACAAGCCGTCGAACAGCAGCCGGTCGCCGAAGGCCTTGCGCAGCCCGTTGGCCTCGACGACGAGATCGCCCAGGCGCGGCCCCGGGGGAATGTAGATCTCGTTGGTCTCGTTGCGCTTCTGCGTCTCGGTCGACGCCAGCTCTTCGAAGCGCGCCAGGCGCGCCTTGCTCTTGGCCTGGCGCGCCTTCGGGTTCGCGCGCACCCACTCGAGCTCGGTCTGCATCGCCTTGATGCGCGCCGACTCCTGCTTCGCCTCGATCTCGAGCCGCTGCTCCTTCTGCTCGAGCCACGACGAGTAGTTGCCCTGCCACGGAATGCCGTGGCCGCGGTCGAGCTCGAGGATCCAGCCGGCGACGTTGTCGAGGAAGTAGCGGTCGTGGGTGACCGCGATGACGGTGCCGGGAAAGCGCTCGAGGAACTGCTCGAGCCATTGCACCGACAGCGCGTCGAGGTGGTTGGTCGGTTCGTCGAGCAGCAGCATGTCGGGCTCGGACAGCAGCAGCCGGCACAGCGCGACGCGGCGGCGTTCGCCGCCCGAGAGCTTCGTCACGTCGGCATCCCACGGCGGCAGTTGCAGCGCGCCCGCGGCGACCTCGAGCTTGCGCTCGATTTCCCAGCCGCCGGCAGCGTCGATGCGCCCCTGCAGCTCGCCCTGGCGCTCGAGCAGCCGGTTCATCTCGTCGTCGTCCATCGGCTCGGCGAAACGCTCGCTGATCTCGTTGAACTCCTTGACGAACGAGATCGTCTCGCCCAGGCCCTCCTCGACGTTGCCGCGGACGTCCTTGGCGGGGTCGAGCTGCGGCTCCTGCGGCAGGAAGCCGATGCGCAGGCCCGGCATCGGCGTCGCCTCGCCCTCGTACTCGCGGTCCACGGCGGCCATGATCCGCAGCAACGTCGACTTGCCCGAACCGTTCAGGCCGAGCACGCCGATCTTGGCGCCGGGGAAGAAGCTGAGCGAGATGTCCTTCAGGATCACGCGCTTGGGGGGCACGATCTTGCCCACCCGGTTCATCGTGTAGACGTACTGGGCCATGTCGTTGGGGAGTCCTGCCGATGCGGTGTCTGGTGTGGGGGCCGATTATGCCTGCCGCGCCGGGACCGGCCCGCAGCGCCCGTTGTCTTGATCTGCATCAAGCGTCCCATTGGTGGTATTGCGCGCCGGGCCTGCTTTTTGGTAAATGGTAAAACAGTACCGTAATACCAGATATCCAGGAACGTCGGGGGAGCCGATGCACGTCGTCGTCTGCATCAAACAGGTGCCGGATTCGAGCCAGATCCGCGTGCACCCGGTCACGAACACCATCATGCGGCAGGGCGTGCCCGCGGTCGTCAATCCGTACGACCTCGTGTCGCTCGAGGAGGCGCTGCGGATCAAGGATCGCTTCGGCGGCCGCGTGACGGTGCTCAGCATGGGCCCGAAAATGGCGGCCGAGGCGCTGAAGAAGTGCGTGTCGTTCGGCGCCGACGAGGCGATCCTGATCACCGACCGCGTGTTCGCGGGCTCCGACACGCTGGCGACCTCCTACGCGCTGTCGTCGGCGATCCGGACCATCGGCGCGCGCGACCCGGTCGACATGGTGTTCTGCGGCAAGCAGACGATCGACGGCGACACCGCGCAGGTCGGCCCCGGCATCGCGCGCCGC
>JANJTK010000033.1 GCA_024711155.1 Burkholderiaceae bacterium | reverse complement strand
AGCGCGTCGGCCGCGCGGATCGCCGCCATCATGCTGGCGGCGCTCGCGAGGCCGCGCCCGTCCGGGCCGGCGCGGCCGGCGAGATCGAAGGCGGTGCCGTGGTCCGGGCTGGTGCGCACGAAGGGCAGGCCGAGCGTCACGTTGACCCCGTCGTCGACGCCGAGGTACTTCACCGGGATCAGCCCCTGGTCGTGGTACATCGCGACCACGACGTCGAACTCGCGCAGGCCGCGCGCGCGCATGAACACGGTGTCGGGCGGGAACGGGCCGTGCGCGTCGATGCCGCGCGCGCGCGCCGCGGCGACCGCCGGCGCGATCTCCTCGATCTCCTCGCGGCCGAACATGCCGGCCTCGCCGGCGTGCGGGTTCAGCCCAGCCACCGCGATGCGCGGGCGCGCGATGCCGGCGCGCCGCAGTCCTTCGTCGGCGATCTCGATGGTGCGCAGCACGTTGGCGCGCGTCACACGCTCGATCGCGTCGCGCAGCGGCAGGTGAACCGACACCAGCACCGTGCGCAGCTCGGGGTTGGCCAGCATCATCCGCACCTCGACGCCGCCGGCCAGTTCGGCCAGCAGTTCGGTGTGCCCGGGAAACGCGTGGCCGGCCGCGTGCAGCGCCTCCTTGGCGATCGGCGCCGTGACGAGCGCCCGCGCCTCGCCGCGCAGCGCGAGTTGCGCCGCGTGAACGATGCAGCGCCATGCGGCGTCGCCGGCGCGCGCGTCGACGCGCCCCGGCGGCAGGTCGGGCGGCAACTCGACCACGATGTCGATTCGCGACGGCAGCGGCAACCCGAGGCGCGCCGCTTCGCGTTCGAGCAGCCGCCGGTCGCCGACGACCCGCAGCGGCAGCGCGGGCGACAGTTCGGCGCAGGCTTTCAGCACGATCTCCGGCCCGATGCCGCAGGCGTCGCCGAGCGTGACGACGATCGGGCGGAGGGCGCGGTCGGCCTGGGGCGGGTGCGACGCGGGCGAAACGGTCATGGCGAAGATCGGGTGGGTTGCGGCCGGTTCCGCCGTCGATTCTAGGGCCTGGCCGCGAGCGCGCGTCGACGCGCTTCAGGCGCCCAGGCGCTGCGACACGCGCGCCGCCAGTTCGCGGATCGCCGATACGACCTCGTCGCGCCGGCGCGCGCTGGTCGACGCCTTGATCAGGCTGACCGCGACTGCGGCGACGGCGTCGGTGCGCCCGGCCGCGAAGACCGGCGCGCCGAAGCAGTGCATGCCTTCGGCGACCTCCTCGTCGTCGACTGCGTAACCCTGTCCGCGCACGCGATCGAGCTGGCGCAGCAGTGCCGCGAGGCTGGCGAGGCTGTGGCGGGTCAGCCGCGGCAGCGGGTGACCGGCGAGCAGCTCGCGCACGCGCTGGTCCGCCAGCGTTGCGAGGAGCGCCTTGCCGGACGAGGTGCACGCGGCCGGGAAGCGCCCGCCGACGCGGAAGTTCACCGCGAGTGCGCGCGTTCCGGGCCGGCACGCGAGGTAGACGACTTCGGCGCCGTCGAGGACGGCGAGCATGATCGTCTCCTCGGCGATCACCGGCAGTTCCTTGGCGGCCGCCTCGAAGGCCTCGACGACGCCGGATTGCCGTCCGAACGCGCCGGCCCACTGCACGGGTTTCGGGCCGAGTGCGTACTCGGCTCGGGTGTTTCGCGTGGCGAGCCCGAGCGCCGCCAGCGTGTGCAGCAGCCCGTGCAGGCTGCTCTTGGGCAGGCCGAGCGCCTTCGACAGGTCCGCCAGCGTCTGTGGTTGCGACTGCGCGGCGAGATGGTCGACGACGAGCACCGCGCGCTCGACGGCCGGCACGAGCGAGGCGGCGGCGGCGCGCTGCGGGCGTTCCGCCGGCAGCGCGGATCGGGTTGACATGGCGGCGGTCTCGGCTAGACTGACGTTCGTTGTGCTGAACTGGAGTTCAGCGGGGTGAACGCAGCATTCTGGACCGGTTTCGCGGGAGGTGCAAGTGGACGAAGGCGGCAAGACGACGAGAGCGAGCGCGCCGGCGCGGATCGGACACTGGATCGGGGGCGCGGTCGCGGCCCCCGTCGACGGCGCGCGCAGCGCCCCGGTCTTCGATCCGGCGCGCGGCGTCGTGACGGGCGAAGTCGCGCTCGCGGGGCCGGCCGAGGTCGACGCCGCGGTGTGCGCGGCCGCCGCCGCGTTCCCCGGCTGGGCGGCCACGCCGCCGCTGCGCCGCGCGCGGGTGCTGTTTCGCTTGCGCGAGCTGCTCGAGCGCAGCGCGGATGAGCTCGCCGCGTGCATCGTCGCCGAGCACGGCAAGGTGTTCAGCGACGCGCTCGGCGAGGTCACGCGCGGCATCGAAGTGGTCGAGTTCGCGTGCGGGATTCCGCAGTTGCTCAAGGGCGAGTTCAGCGAGCAGGTCGGCACCGGCATCGACCTGTACTCGCTGCGCCAGCCGCTCGGCGTGTGCGCGGGCATCACGCCGTTCAACTTCCCGGCGATGGTGCCGATGTGGATGTTCCCGGTGGCGCTCGCGTGCGGCAACTGTTTCGTGCTGAAGCCCTCCGAGCGCGACCCGTCGGCCTCGATGATGCTCGCGCGGCTGCTGCGCGACGCGGGGTTGCCCGACGGGGTGTTCAACGTGGTGCATGGCGATCGCGAAGCGGTCGACGCGCTGCTCGCTCACCCGCAGGTGGCGGCGGCGAGTTTCGTCGGCTCGACGCCGATCGCGAAGCACGTCCACGAGATCGCGTCGCGCCACGGCAAGCGCGTGCAGGCGCTCGGCGGCGCGAAGAACCACATGGTCGTGATGCCCGACGCCGATCTCGAGCAGGCGGTCGACGCGCTGATCGGCGCCGCATACGGCTCGGCCGGCGAGCGTTGCATGGCGGTGTCGGTGGCGGTTGCGGTCGGCGGGATCGCGGACCGGCTGGTCGCGCGGCTCGCCGAGCGCGTGCCGCGGATTCGCGTGGCGCCCGGCATGACCGACGGCGCCGAGATGGGGCCGCTGGTGACGCGCGCGCACCGCGACAAGGTGCTCGGTTACGTCGAAGCGGGCGTCGCGGAAGGCGCGCGGCTCGTCGTCGACGGGCGCGCGCTGGCGGTCGCGGGCCACGAGGGAGGGTTCTTCCTCGGCGGTTGCCTGTTCGACGGCGTGGCCCCCGGCATGCGCATCTACCGCGAGGAGATCTTCGGGCCGGTGCTGTCGATCGTGCGCGCCGATTCGTTCGAGGCCGCGCTGCGGCTCGTCAACGAGCACGAGTACGGCAACGGTTGCGCGATCTTCACGCGCGACGGCGATGCGGCGCGCGAGTTCGCCAGCCGCGTGCAGGCCGGGATGGTCGGCGTCAACGTGCCGATTCCGGTGCCGATGGCGTTCCACTCGTTCGGCGGCTGGAAGTCGTCGCTGTTCGGCGATCACCACATGCACGGGCCGGAAGGCGTGCGCTTCTACACCCGGCTCAAGGCGGTGACGCAGCGCTGGCCCGCGGGAATCCGCGCCGGCGCCGAGTTCGTCATGCCGACGATGAAATGACGGGCGCAAGCAAGGGCCGGCCGGTGGCGCGCGCAGCCGAGGGCGTGGGGCATCGACGCGGCGGTGCGCCGCATCGAACAGGGGGCGCGTCGTGAACCTCTCCGTGACGGGCGCGTGGGTCGCGCTGCTGGTGGCAGGACTGTTCGAGATCGTCTGGGCGCTCGGACTCAAGTACAGCGAAGGCTTCACGCGCTGGTGGCCGTCGGTGGTGGTGGCCGTGGGCGCGGCGGCGAGCTTCTGGTTGCTCGCACTCGCGATGCGCGTGCTGCCGGCGGGCACCGCGTACGCGGTGTGGACCGGGATCGGCGCCGCGGGCACTGCGGCGCTCGGGATCGTGCTGCTCGGCGAGTCGGCCAACGCGATGCGGATCGGCTCGATCGCGCTGATCGTCGCCGGGGTGCTGGGTTTGAGGTTTTCTGGAGGTGGCGCCTGAGGTGGCGCGCATTCGACTGGAGAGGATGAAATGAGTTTGCAGCTGAAGGACGCGGGACTGTTGCGCACGCAGGGCCACATCGACGGCCAGTGGATCGACGCAGACGGCAAACGCCGACTCGCCGTGACCAATCCCGCCGATGGCAGCCGGATCGCCGACGTGCCTGAGATGGGAGCGGCCGAGACGCGCCGTGCGATCGAGGCCGCCCACCGGGCGCTGCCGGCCTGGCGCGCGCGCACGGCGAAGGAGCGCGCGGCGGTGATGCGGCGCTGGTACGACCTGGTGATGGCCAACGCCGACGACCTGGCGCTGATCCTCACCACCGAGCAGGGCAAGCCGCTCGCCGAGGCGCGCGGCGAGGTGGCCTACGGCGCTTCGTTCATCGAGTGGTTCGCCGAGGAGGGCAGGCGCGCCTACGGCGACGTGATCCCGACCACCGCGCCGGATCGCCGGCTGCTCGCGATCAAGCAGGGCATCGGCGTGGTCGCGGCGATCACGCCGTGGAACTTTCCGCTGGCGATGATCACGCGCAAGGTGGCGCCGGCCTTCGCCGCCGGCTGCACGGTGGTCTCCAAGCCCGCCGGCGCCACCCCGCTCACCGCGCTCGCGCTGATGGAGCTCGCCGAGCGGGCGGGCTTTCCGGCCGGGGTGTTCAACGTGGTGATCGGCGGCGGCGCGAGCTCGCGCGAGATCGGCGCCGAGATGTGCGCCAACCCGATCGTGCGCAAGGTCTCGGTCACCGGCTCGACCGAAGTCGGCCGGGTGCTGCTGCGCCAGAGTGCCGACACGATCAAGAAGCTCTCGCTCGAACTCGGCGGCAATGCGCCGTTCATCGTGTTCGACGATGCCGACCTCGATGCCGCGGTCGAGGGCGCGGTGGCGTCGAAGTACCGCAACGCCGGGCAGACCTGCGTGTGTGCGAACCGGCTCTACGTGCAGGACGGCGTCTACGACGCGTTCGCGCAGAAGCTCGCCGCCCGGGTCGGCCAGTTCAAGGTCGGCGCCGGCACCGAGGACGGGGTGACGATCGGGCCGCTGATCGACTCCTCGGCCGTCGCCAAGGTCGGGGAGCACGTCGCCGACGCGCTGTCGAAGGGCGCGAAGCTTGCGCTGGGCGGCAAGGCGCATGCGCGCGGCGGCCTGTTCTACGAGCCGACGATCCTCACCGGCGTCACGTCCGACATGCTGGTCGCGCGCGAGGAGACCTTCGGGCCGGTGGCGCCGCTGTTCCGCTTCCGCACCGACGCCGAGGCGATCGCGATGGCCAACGACACCGAGTTCGGGCTCGCGGCATACTTCTATTCGCGCGACGTCGGCCGGGTCTTTCGCGCCGCCGAGGGCATCGAGGCGGGAATGATCGGGGTCAACACCGGGCTGATCTCGACGGCGGAAGCGCCGTTCGGCGGCGTCAAGCAGTCGGGCCTCGGGCGCGAGGGCTCGAAGTACGGGATCGACGAGTATCTCGAGATCAAGTACGTGTGCATCGCGGGGCTTTGACGGACGCGCGCTCGCGCGCGCTGGAGCGGACATGACGATCACGATGCGGGCGGCGGTGCTGCGCGAAATGGGGTTGCCGGCGCCCTATGCGCAGAGCCGCCCGCTGGCGATCGAGCAGGTGACGCTCGAACCGCCGGGGCGCGGCGAGATCCTGGTGAAGATCCGCGCCGCCGGCCTGTGCCACTCCGACCTGTCGGCGATCAACGGCGACCGCCCGTGGCCGTTGCCGATCGTCGTCGGCCACGAGGCTGCGGCGGAAGTCGTCGAACTCGGCGTGGGGGTCGACGACCTCGCGCTCGGCGACCACGTGGCGCTGATCTTTCGCGCCAGCTGCGGCAGCTGCCCGAGTTGCGCGGTGGGGCGCCCGGCGCTGTGCGAGCCCGCCGGCGCGTCGAACGCGAGCGGCTCGCTGCTCGGCGGATACAAGCGGCTGCGCGCAGTCGGCAGGCCCGGCGTCGACGGGCAGGCCGGCTCGGCGCTGAACCACCACATGGGCTGCGCGGCGTTCGCCGAGTACGCGGTCGTGTCGCGGCGCTCGGCGGTCAGGATCGACCCCGAACTCCCGTGGGACGAGGCCGCGCTGTTCGGCTGCGCGGTCATAACCGGCGCCGGCGCGGTGCTCAACACCGCAAAGGCCGAGGCCGGCTCGCGGGTGGCGGTGTTCGGGCTGGGCGGGGTCGGCTTCTCGTCGCTGCTCGCGGCGCGCGCGATCGCGGCCCGCTCGATCGTCGCGGTCGACCTGCTCGATTCGAAGCTCGAGCTCGCGCGCGAACTCGGCGCGACGCACTGCTTCAACGCGAGCGATCCCGATCTCGTCGCGCGCGTGAAGGACGCGACCGGCGGCGGCGTCGACTACGCGTTCGAGATGGCGGGGAGCGTCAAGGCGCTCGAGCAGGCCTATCGCGCGACCGCGCGCGGCGGCACCACGGTGACGGCGGGCCTGCCGAACCCGAACGCGCAGTGGCCGCTGCAGGCGGTGTCGCTGATCGCCGAGGAGCGCACGATCAAGGGCAGCTACATCGGTTCGTGCGTGCCGTCGCGCGACATCCCGCGCTTCATCGCGATGTATCGCCAGGGGCGGCTGCCGGTGGATCGGTTGCTGTCGGAGCGCATCGCGCTCGACGACATCAATCCGGCGCTCGATCGCCTGGCGCGCGGCGAGTCGATCCGCCAGATCGTGGTCATGGGCGAGGGCTGAGCGCCGATGCCGCCGGATGCCGAGCGTTTCGACTACATCGTCGTCGGCGCGGGCACGGCGGGGTGCCTGCTCGCGAACCGGCTGTCGGCCGACCCCGGTCAGCGCGTGCTGCTGCTCGAAGCGGGCGGCACCGACCGGTACCTGTGGATCCACATTCCGGTCGGCTACCTGTACTGCATCGGCAACCCGCGCACTGACTGGATGTTCCGCACCGCCGAGGAGCCGGGGCTGGGAGGGCGCTCGCTCGGCTATCCGCGCGGGAAGGTGTTCGGCGGGTCCTCGTCGATCAACGGGATGATCTACATGCGCGGCCAGCCGGCCGACTACGACGGCTGGGCTGCGCAGGGCAACCCCGGCTGGGGCTGGGACGAGGTGCTGCCGCATTTCCTTCGCCACGAGGACCACTACACGCTGGACCGCGGCGGCAGCGATCCGCTGCACGGCCGCGGCGGCGAATGGCGGGTCGAACGCGCGCGCGTGACCTGGGAGATCCTCGACGCGTTTCGCCTCGCGGCGGCAGAGACAGGGATTCCGCCCAGTGAGGACTTCAACCGCGGCGACAACCACGGCTGCGGGTACTTCGACGTCAACCAGCGCCGCGGGGTTCGCTGGAGCGCGTCGAAGGCGTTCCTGAAGCCGGCGCTGGCGCGCCCGAACCTGAAAGTGGTGACTCACGCGCAAGTCACGCGGCTGCTGTTCGCGAGCGACGGGTCGAGGCGGGTGACGGGGGTCGAATACCGGATCGGCGGTCCTTCTGGCGAGAGCGTGCGCTCACTGTGTGGAAGGGAGCTGGTGCTCGCAGCGGGGGCCATCGGCACACCGCAGATCCTGCAGTGTTCCGGCATCGGAGACGGCGCGAAGCTCAGCGCGGCTGGCGTGTCGCCGGTTGTCCACGTGCCCGGAGTCGGCGCCAACCTGCAAGACCATCTGCAACTTCGCATGATTTACAAGCTGCGCAACGTCTCGACACTCAATGAGCGCGCGCAGGGAGTGCTGGGCAAGGCCGGCATCGCGCTGCAGTACCTGCTGACCCGCAGCGGGCCGATGTCGATGTCGCCGAGCCAGTTGGGTGCGTTCGCGCGCTCGGACGATGCCGAGCCGACTCCGGACCTCGAGTATCACGTCCAGCCGCTGTCGCTCGATCGCTTCGGGGAGCCGCTGCACCGGTTTCCGGCGTTCACGGCGTCGGTCTGCCACCTGCGTCCGACCTCGCGCGGCGAAGTCCGGATCACGTCGCCCGATCCGTTCGCAGCGCCGCGGATCGCGCCGAACTACCTGTCGACCGAGCGCGACCGGCAGGTCGCGGCGCGTGCGCTGCGACTGACTCGACGCGTCGTCGGCGCGAACGCGCTGCGGCGCTACGAACCGGAGGAGCATCGCCCCGGAGGGGAGTACCAGAGCGACGACGAACTTGCGCGCGCGGCCGGCGAGATCGGGACGACGATCTTCCATCCGGTCGGCACCTGCCGGATGGGGCCGGCGAGCGACCCGATGGCCGTGGTCGATGCGCGGCTGCGCTGCCACCAGGTGCCTGGCCTGCGGATCGCCGATGCTGCGATCATGCCGACGATCACCTCGGGGAACACGAATTCGCCGGTCCTGATGATCGCGGAGAAGGCGGCGCAGATGATCCGCGAGGATCGCGCTTGAGCGCGGCGCAGCGCGTTCGGCGTGGCGCGCTTTCGCGGGCGTGCGTCGGGCGGCGCTGAGACTCGGCGCGTCGAGCGGGCCACGGAGATCGATGGATACGGTGCAGTGTCTGGTCGTCGGCGCGGGAGTGGTCGGCCTCGCGGTCGCGCGCGAACTCGCGCGCTCGGGACGCGAGGTCGTGGTCCTCGAGCGCGAGAATGCGTTCGGCACCGGGACGAGTTCGCGCAACAGCGAGGTCATCCACGCCGGGATCTACTACGAGCCCGGGACGCTGAAGGCCAGCCTGTGCGTCGAAGGCCGGCATGAGCTGCTCGAGTTCTGCCGAGGGCACGGTGTCGGGCACCGGATCACTGGCAAGCTGATCGTCGCGCCGACCGACGCCGAGCGGCCCGGACTGGAGAAGGTCGAGCGCAGGGCGCGGGCTGCTGGGGTCGAGCTGCGCTGGATCGGCGGGCATGAGGCGCGCACGCTCGAGCCCGCGCTGCGCTGCGCTCATGCGCTGTCGTCCCCGGAAACCGGAATCATCGACAGCCACGGCCTGATGCTGGCGCTGCTCGGCGATGCCGAGGACCACGGGGCGATGCTCGCGCTGCAGAGTGAGGTCACCCGCGCCGAGGCGCGGCCCGACGGATTTCGGGTGGAGGTCGCCACCAGCTCGGGCGCGGTGCGCCTTCGATGCCGCGAGCTGGTGAACGCGGCGGGGCTCGGCGCGCAGCGACTGGCGGCCAGGATCGAAGGACTCGCAAGCCGGCACGTGCCGCCGCTGCATCTCGTCAAGGGCAACTACTTCAGCCTCGCGGGCCGTTGCCCCTTCGGTCGCCTGATCTACCCGATTCCGAACGAGGCGGGCCTCGGCGTACACCTGACGATCGATCTTGCCGGCCAGGCGCGCTTCGGGCCGGATGTGGAGTGGAGCTGGCGCAGCGAGTACGACGTCGATCCGCGTCGCACCGACGGCTTCTACGCAGAGATCCGGGAGTACTGGCCAGACCTCCCGGGCGGCGCCCTTCGACCCGCTTACGCGGGCATGCGACCGAAGCTCGTGGGCCCCGGCGAGCAGGCCGCGGACTTCCGGATCGACGGGCCGTCGCGGCACGGACTCGCCGGCCTGGTGGGCTTGTTCGGCATCGAGTCGCCAGGGTTGACGGCGAGCATCGCAATTGCAGGGCGCGTGCGTGCACTGCTCGACGAAGCCCGGTAGGCCCGCACGCTCCGTTTCACGCTACAGGCGCTGTTTCACGTGAAACAGCGGCGGAGCCGGGTCGATTCGAAATCCGGGCCCCCGGTTTCGCGCCAGGGCTCCCCGAGGCGCCGCTCGCCGGCCTAGGAGCTCTTCTTCATCGGGCAGGTGTTGATCCCGAACAGCGGGTACCAGGGACAGCTTCCGAGCAGGCCGCTGGCCAGCGGCAGGACACCGATCCAGCCCCAGACTCCGATGGTCCCGGTCAGCGCGAGCACGATCAGGGCCAGTCCGATCACGATCCGCACCGTGCGGTCGATGCCGCCGACGTTCTTCTGCATGTTCACTCTCCTGGAGGGTATTTCGGGTTGCCCCGAGCTCTCGATTCGACGCCTGCGCCGACCGAAAGTCTGTGACTCCGGTTACAGAGCGTCCGCGATGCGCCGAAGTGCAGCCGGCTCGACGATGTCGATTCGCTCCCGACCCAGGCGGACGTACCCCTGTTGCTCGAAGCGGCCGAGCAGTCGCGACACCATCTCTCGTGCCGTGCCGAGTTCCTGCGCCAACTGCTGGTGGGTCGCCAGGACGCTTTCGCCTTGGGCTGCAAGGAGGCGGGCGAGGCGTTGGTCCAGGCGCTGGAATGCGACCTCTTCGACGAGGGCGGCCAGCGCGCTCATTCGCTCGGCCATCAACCCGAGCAGGAGAAGCCGCCACGGGCGCGCGTCGGTCCAGCGGACCATCGTCGCATGGTCGACCAGGGCCACGCGGGTCGGTTCGACGGCGTGCGCCCGGGCCGTCATCGGCGTGCTGCCGAACAGGCAGGCCGCCGACACCAGGCAAACCTCGCCAGGACCGACGCGATACAACTCCAGTCCTCGGCCGTCGGGGGCCACGCGGGCGACCGCGACCCGCCCCTCGAGGACGCACGGGAATCCCTGGCACGGCCGCCCCTCGACGAACAGCGGCGCCCCGGCATCCACCTCGATGATCGGGAGCCGCTGCGCGGTCGCGCGGAACTCTGCGTCGGGCACGCTGCGCAGGGCAGGGTAGGCGGCAAGGAGTTGCTCGGCGACGCTGGGCATGGGCCGAATCGTAGGCCAAACGGGCCGCGGTGTCCTGACGGGTCGGGCCGGGTCGGGTCGGGCAGCGGCGGCCGGAGGCGCGGCGGTGCCTCCTATCTGTACCCGTGCGGGGTGGCGCCCCTTGTCCGACGGACTCTCCCGTACTGTTTCACGTGGAACAATTCGCCGCGAGCGAAGCGCTCAGGTGCTGACGCTTCAGCTTCGACGCGGCGCAGCCTATAATCCGCGCTCGTCCCAACCCCGGTGTCAGGCCGCACTACGGCGCTCGGGTGGGCGCTTTGCACCCTTCCCACCTGGGTTCGCCAGCCCCTTCCGCGCCAGACGCATCGCATGTCCCATCTGGACTTTCCGCAGCGCTTCGACGTGATCGTCGTCGGTGGCGGGCACGCCGGTACCGAGGCGTCGCTCGCCGCAGCCCGAATGGGCTGCCGGACGCTGCTACTCACGCACAGCCTCGAGTCGCTCGGGCAGATGTCGTGCAATCCGTCGATCGGCGGCATCGGCAAGGGACACCTGGTCAAGGAGATCGACGCCCTCGGCGGCGCAATGGCGAGCGCGAGCGACGAAGCGGGGATCCAGTTCCGGATCCTGAATTCGAGCAAGGGCCCCGCGGTCCGTGCGACCCGCGCGCAAGCCGACCGAGTGCTCTACCGGCTGGCGATCCGCCGCCGGCTCGAGAATCAAACGAACCTGTGGCTGTTCCAGCAGGCCGTCGACGACCTGATCGTCGAGGGCGGGCGCGCGGTCGGCGTGGTCACGCAACTCGGACTGAAATTCCGTTCGCGTACCGTCGTGCTGACCGCGGGCACCTTCCTGAACGGCCTGATTCACGTCGGCCTCGCGCATCATCCCGGCGGCCGCGCCGGCGACCCGCCGAGCGTCGCCCTCGCGCAGCGCCTGCGGGAACTGCAGTTGCCGCAGGGGCGCCTGAAGACCGGCACGCCGCCGCGACTCGACGGCAAGACGATCGACTTTTCGCAATGCGAGGAGCAGCCGGGCGACCTCGACCCGGTCCCGGTGTTTTCGTTCCTCGGCAGCGCCGAGCAGCACCCGCGGCAACTGCCCTGCTGGATCACGCACACGCAGCCGCGGACGCACGAGATCATCCGGGCGGGGCTCGACCGCAGCCCGCTGTATACGGGCGTCATCGAGGGAGTCGGGCCGCGCTATTGCCCGTCGATCGAGGACAAGATCCATCGCTTCGCGCACAAGGCGTCGCACCAGATCTTCCTCGAGCCCGAGGGACTCGGGACGCACGAGATCTATCCGAACGGGATCTCGACCAGCCTGCCGTTCGACGTCCAGGTCGAGCTGGTCCGCTCGATTCCAGGGCTCGAGGCGGCGCATATCCTGCGTCCCGGCTATGCGATCGAATACGACTACTTCGACCCGCGCGGGCTCCGGCGCTCGCTCGAGACGCGTGCCATTCCGGGGCTGTTCTTCGCCGGCCAGCTCAACGGGACGACCGGCTACGAGGAGGCTGCCGCGCAGGGGCTGCTCGCCGGCATCAACGCGGCGCGGCAGGCGCAGGATCGCGAGCCGTGGTCGCCGGGCCGCGACGAGGCCTACCTGGGGGTGATGGTCGACGATCTGGTCACCCGCGGGGTCTCGGAGCCCTACCGGATGTTCACCAGCCGCGCCGAGTACCGGCTCAGCCTGCGCGAGGACAACGCCGACCTCCGGCTGACCGCGATCGGGCGCGAACTGGGTTGCGTCGACGACACTCGCTGGAGCGCCTTCTCCCGCAAACGCGACGCCATCGATCGCGAATTGCAGCGATTGCGCTCCCATTGGGTGAATCCGAAGATCCTGCCGCCGGAGCGCGCGCCGGCGCTGCTCGGGCAGGCGATCGAGCGCGAGCACTCGCTTGCGGATCTCCTGCGGCGTCCCGGCGTCTCGTACGAGACGATCCGCGAGATCGGTGGCGGCGGCGAGGACGATCCGCAGGTCGTCGAGCAGGTCGACATCCAGCTGAAGTACGCCGGCTACATCGCGCGCCAGCAGGCCGAGATCGCGCGCCATGGGCACAACGAGGCGCTGCCGATTCCCGCCGATTTCGACTATGTCCAGGTGCGCGGGCTGTCGATCGAGGTCCGCCAGCGCCTCGCGCAGGCGCGGCCCGAGACGGTCGGGCAGGCGGCGCGGGTCTCCGGCGTGACGCCGGCCGCGATTTCGCTGCTGCTCGTCTACCTGAAGAAGCGGCGCGGCAGCGCGCCGGGTGGCAATGGCCAGCGCGCTGCGTGAGGCCGCGCGCGCGCGTCGCGCCGAACCCGCCAGCCGCAAGTCGGCGGCGACTCCGGCCTTCGATCGCCGCGCGCTGGGCGTGCGGCTCGCTGCCGGGCTCGACGCGCTCGACCAGCCGGCGGCGCTCGCCGAGCCGCTGCTCGATTACCTCGGACTGCTGCTCAAGTGGAACGCGGTCTACAACCTGACGGCGGTGCGCGACCCCGCGCAGATGCTCGTGCAGCACCTGCTCGACAGCCTCTCGATCGCGACCCCGCTGGCGCAGCGGCTGCCGGCTCGGGGTGGCCAGACAACGGCCCGCGTCGTCGACGTCGGCAGCGGCGCCGGCCTGCCGGGCATCGTGCTGGCGCTGGCATGGCCGCGCGCCGATTTCCTGCTGGTCGAGCCGGTCGGCAAGAAGGCCGCGTTCCTGAGCCAGTGCCGCACGGAGTTGGGACTCACCCACGTTACCGTGGCGGCGACCCGCGTCGAGCAACTGGGAGAGGCCGAGCGTGCGCCGGCGCCGGATCTGATCGTGTGCCGCGCGTTCGCGTCGCTGGCGGACTTCGCCCGCTCGATCGACCGGCTCGCAGGCCTGCGTACCCTCGTGGCCGCGATGAAGGGTGTGCGGCCGGCGCAGGAAATCGCGGCGCTGCCTGCGGGCTGGGCGCTCGACGAAGCGATCCGGCTCGAGGTGCCGGAGCTGCGCGCCGAACGCCACCTGGTGCTGCTACGGCGCGCCGCTGCCGCTGCCGCGCCGCCCGCCGCGGGCGGGGCCGAGCGGTCTCCAGATTGATTTCACCGAGCGCGGGATCGACCCCATGACACGGATCTTCGTCGTCGCGAACCAGAAAGGCGGGGTCGGCAAGACCACCACCACGGTCAATCTCGCCGCGGCGCTGGCGCGACACGGCCAGCGCACGCTGCTGGTCGACCTCGATCCGCAGGGCAACGCGACCATGGGCAGCGGGATCGACAAGCGCAAGCTGGTGCGCACCGTCTACCACGTGCTGATCGGCCTGTGCGACATCGCCGAGGCCACGCTGTGGTCGGACTCCGGGAAGTATGCGGTGCTGCCGGCGAACCGCGAGTTGGCCGGGGCCGAGGTCGAACTGGTCGACTTCGAAGCGCGCGAGACGCGCCTGGCCGAGGCGCTGGGGGCGGTGCGCGACCGCTACGACTTCATCCTGATCGACTGTCCGCCGTCGCTGTCGATGCTCACGCTGAACGGCTTCTGCGCCGCGCAGGGCGTGATCATTCCGATGCAGTGCGAGTACTTCGCGCTCGAGGGCCTGTCCGATCTGGTCAACACGATCAGGAAAGTGCATGCCAACTTCAACACCGACCTGCAGGTGATCGGCCTGCTGCGCGTGATGTTCGACCCGCGCGTCACGCTGTCGCAGCAGGTGTCGGCGCAACTCGAGCAGCACTTCGGCGGCAAGGTGTTCCGCACCATCATCCCGCGCAATGTGCGCCTGGCGGAAGCGCCGAGCCATGGCCAGCCGGGCGTGGTGTTCGACCCCCAGTCCAAGGGGGCGCGCGCCTATCTCGAATTCGGCGCCGAACTGATCGAGCGCGTGCGCGCGGTCGAGGCGGTGCGCCGCGCCGCGAACCGTCCCGCCGCCGCTTCCGATGACCCACGATCCGAGTGAGCCGACCCACATGAGCAAACCACGCCCCAAAGGACTCGGACGCGGCCTCGACGCGCTGCTCGGCGGCGACGACGACCTGCGCGCGCCGCGCGCCGGCGAAGAGATCAGCGCGCTGCCGTTGTCGGCGCTGCAACCCGGCAAGTACCAGCCGCGCACGCGGATGGACGAATCGGCGCTGCAGGACCTCGCGGCGTCGATCCGCACCTACGGTGTGATGGCGCCGATCGTTGTGCGCCCGGTCGCCGCGGGGCGCTGGGAGATCATCGCCGGCGAGCGGCGCTACCGGGCGGCGCAGATCGCCGGCCTGGCGGAGGTGCCGGTGGTCGTCAGGCCGGTCGCCGACGAGCAGGCGCTTGCGATGGCGCTGATCGAGAACATCCAGCGCGAGGACCTGAATCCGCTCGAACAGGCGCAGGCGATCCGCCGCCTGATCGACGAGTTCGGCTACTCGCACGAGCGCGCAGCCGAAGCGGTCGGCCGCTCGCGCAGCGCGACCTCCAATCTGCTGCGGCTGCTCAACCTCGCCGACCCGGTGCAGACCATGCTTCAGGCAGGCGACCTCGACATGGGCCACGCGAGGGCGCTGCTCGCGCTCGATCGCGCGGCGCAGATCATGCTCGCGCACCGGGTGGTGCAGAAGCGCCTTTCGGTGCGCGAGACCGAGAAGCTGGTCGCGCGTGAACTCGCCGGCGGGCAGGGCGCGGCGGCGGGGACTGGCGCGGAATCCGCCGGGCGCGCGCGCGGCGCGCGCGTCGATCGCGACATCGCGCGCCTGCAGGAACAGTTGTGCGAGCAGCTGGGCACGAACGTGGTGCTGCGGGTCGGTGCGCGCGGCAAGGGCCGCATCGTGATCGACTTCGCTGGAGCCGACCAGTTCGAGGCGCTGCTCGAGCGGATGCACCTGGCTCTGTCCGACCGCTGACGCAGGCGGGACGGCCGGGCCCCGCACGGGGCGGCGAACCGGGAGTCCGCGGCCCCGGCTGCCCGGCGCAGCAGCTCAGATTCCGCGCGGCTTGCGCAGGAAGTCCGCGCGGTCCATCGACTGGACCGACATCTCGCGCAGGGCGCCGGACTCGAGGACGCGCAGCGGAACGATCACGCCCGCCGGCCCGAGCCGGCGGATGCGGCGGTAGAAATCCGCCTGGCCGTCGATGCGCTCGGCGCCCACCCCCACGATGACGTCGCCGATCTCGATGCCCGCGCGATCGGCCGGGCCGCCCGCGGTCACGCGGGCCACGATCAGGTTCCCGCGCGCCTCCTCGGTCGCCATGCCGAGCCACGGGTAGGCGGGGCCGGCGCGTCGCCCCTGGGCCTGCAGATCGGCCAGGATCGGCCGCAGCAGGTTGATGGGGACGAACATGTTGCCGGGCACGCCCCGTCGCCCGGCGGCGGCGTCGTTGACGATCAGCGAGCCGATCCCGACGAGCTTGCCGTCGCCGTCGATCAACGCCGCGCCGCTCCAGTTGTTCACCGGCGGGAAGGTGAAGATCGGCCGCTCCAGCAGGTACTCCCAGCTGCCGGCGAAGGGCTTGCGCGAGAGCACGCGCAGTTCGGTCGCTTCGGATTCGCCGTGCCCGAGCGTCAGCACCTTCTGCTGTTCGGCGACTGCATCCGAATCGCCGAGTTCCAGCGCTCCTGCCTCCAGCGGCAGGGCAGCCCGGACCAGCCCGAAGCCGGATTCGTGATCGTAGCCGGCGACGCTGCCGGGTACGCGGCGGCCGTCGTAGGTGACGACGGTGACGTGCTCCGCCTCGGCGACCAGGTAACCGATGGTGACGACCGTGCGCGAGTCGAGGACGACGCCCGAGCCGGTTCGGCGCGCGCCCAGGCTGCGAACCGTTTCGCCGTCGGGAACGATTTCGGCTTCGAGCCTCACGACCGTCCCCAGGTAGCGCGCCGGGTCGGTCGCCAGGGCCGGAACGCTCATGACGGTCGTGAACCAGGTCGCGAGCAGCCACGCAATGGCGCGCCACGGGCTTCGGGACGGAGACGGACCGATCATCATGGCCCCCGGTGATCTGGAAACGATCCTACGCCCAGCCGCAGCGGCCCGGCGCACCGCCCTCCTGCCGACGTGGCCGATGTTGCAGTGCAAGAAACCGTTTGACCCGCCCGGGAACGGACGCTAGAATCTCGCGGCTTTGCCCTTTGCGGACCGATGGCGCCGCCGAAACGCTCGAATCATGTTGGCCGCCGTTGGACTGCAGATCGCCGCTGTCGCCTTCCTGGCACTCGTTGCCGGGTTGACGACGGGCACGGAGAGCGCCCGGTTCCTGTTGCTGGGCGGCGCCGTGGCGATCGTCCCGAATACGTTGTTCGCGCTGCGCCTGGCGCTGCACAGGAAGCGAACGCCGGAGTCGTATCCGGTGGTCTTCTTCCTGGGCGAGTTCGCCAAGATCGGCCTTACGGTCGGGCTGCTGGCCTGGATCGTGAAGTCGGTGCCGGACATCCGGTGGCTGCCGCTGCTGATCGGGCTGATCGTCGCGCTGAAGGTGCCGCTGTTCGCACTGGCATTCGTGCGCTCGCTGCCGAAGGCGAACGGGCAGTTGTCCTGATGCTGTACTGAACACCAACGCTCACGCGAACGAATCGGGAATCAGATGGCTGCCGGCTCCAGCGCCCCCACCGCGTCCGAATACATCGTCCACCACCTGGCGCACCTGAACTCGTCGGGTGCGGCGCAGAAGAACATCGTCGATTTCTCGATCGTCAACTGGGACACCGTGTTCTATTCGGTGCTCACCGCGGCGATCACCGGCTGGCTGATGTACCGCGCGGCGCGCACGGTGCACGCCGGCGTGCCCAACCGCTTCGTCGGCGCGATCGAGTCGCTGGTCGAGTTCGTGCACGAGCAGGCGCGCTCGATCGTCAAGGGCGACCTCAGCTACATCGCGCCGCTCGCGCTCGCGTCCTTCGTCTGGATCTTCCTGATGAACGCGATCGACCTGATCCCGGTCGACCTGTTCCCGCGCATCGGCGAACTGTTCGGCCTGCACTACATGCGCGCGGTGCCGACGGCGGACCTCAACGGCACGCTGTCGCTGTCGATCGTGGTGCTCGCGTCGTCGATCTACTACGGCATCAAGATCAAGGGCGGCGGCGGCTTCGTGCACGAGCTGTTCACGGCCCCCTTCGGCTCGGCGTGGTTCCTCGCGCCGTTCAACCTGCTGCTGCAGATCATCGAGTACGCCGCCAAGACCGTCTCGCTCGGCATGCGGTTGTTCGGCAACATGTTCGCCGGCGAACTCGTATTCATGCTGATCGCACTGCTCGGCGGGACCGCGCTGTGGTGGGGGATGGGGCTGCACTTCATCACCGGCCTGGGCTGGGCGATCTTCCACATCCTGATCATCACGCTGCAGGCCTTCATCTTCATGATGCTCACGCTGGTCTACATCGGCCAGGCGCACGAGCACCACTGACCGGCGCCACCGGGCGCCGCAACGCTTCAACGCTTTCCAACAACTCGCTTCGAGCACTTTCACCAGGAGTCGGACAAATGACCAACGTTGCTCTCGTCGCCATCGCCTGCGGTCTGATCATCGGGCTGGGCGCCCTCGGTGCCTGCATCGGCATCGGCATGATGGGCGGCAAGTACATCGAGGGTGCGGCGCGCCAGCCCGAGCTGATGGACAAGCTGCAGACGAAGATGTTCCTGCTGGCCGGCCTGATCGACGCGGCGTTCCTGATCGGCGTCGGCATCGCGATGATGTTCGCGTTCGCCAACCCGTTCCAGGGTTGAGCCACGCCGGCCTGCGCGCGGCTGCGGTGCGTGCCACCGGGGCCGCCGGGCTGTTTCCGTCAGTTGACACCTCGTTAGAAGGGGGCAAAGCGTGTATCTGAACGCGACGCTCATCGTCCAGATCATCGTCTTCCTGGCGCTGTGGTGGTTCACCGCGCGCTTCGTCTGGCCGCCGATCACGAAGGCGCTCGACGAGCGCTCGAAGAAGATCGCCGACGGCCTGGCGGCCGCCGACAAGGCGCGTGCCGACCTTGCGACCGCCGAGCGGCGGGTCGAGCAGGAGCTGCAGCAGGCCCGCGCGGGCGCTGCCGAGGTCCGCTCCGGCGCCGAGAAGCAGGCTGCCGGCATCGTCGAGAAGGCCCGATCCGAAGCCGCAGCGATCGTCGCGGCCGCGCGCAAGGCGGCCGAGGACGAGGCCGTGCTCGCCGCGCAGAAGGCGCGCGAGCAGCTGCGCGACCAGGTGGCGCAGCTCGCCGTGGCGGGCGCCGAGCGCATCCTGCGCAAGGAAGTCGACGCCGCGAAGCACGCCGACCTCCTGGCCAACCTGAAGAACGAGCTGAAGTGACGCCATGGCCGAGTCGCTGACGATCGCCCGTCCGTACGCGGAAGCCGCGTTCAAGCTCGCGCTCGAGCAGGGCGCGTTGCCGTCGTGGTCCGACGCGCTGTCGCGGCTGGCCGTCGTGGCCGGCACCGACGTCGCGCGCGACCTGATCGGCAACCCGCGGCTGTCCAGCGAGCAGGTCGCCGCCGTCGTCGCCGACGCCGCCGGACAGCTCGCCGCCGAGCAGAAGAACTTCGTGCGGGTGCTGGCCGACAACGAGCGGCTCGCGGTGCTGCCCGAGATCTCTGCGTTGTTCGACGACCTGCGCAACGGGCACGAAGGCGTGCTCGACGCACAGATCGGTTCCGCCTACCCGCTGGTCGAGCAGCAGGTCGAGGACATCGTCGCGGCGCTCAGGCAGAAGTACGGCAAGCAGATCAAGGCCACCGTCCACGTCGACCCCGAGCTCATCGGCGGCGTGTCGATCCGGATCGGCGACGAGGTGATCGACGCCTCGGTGCGCGGCAAGCTGGCCCAGATGGCCGGCGCGTTGAAGCTTTAAGGAACACGGGGAACCCCATGCAACTGAATCCGGCTGAGATCAGCGAACTCCTCAAGAGCAAGATCCAGAACCTGAACGTCGCGGCCGACACGCGCAACCAGGGCACGGTCGTCACCGTCACCGACGGCATCTGCCGCATCCACGGCCTGTCGGACGTGATGCAGGGCGAGATGATCGAATTCCCGGGCGACACCTTCGGCCTGGCGCTGAACCTCGAGCGCGACTCGGTCGGCGCGGTGGTGCTGGGCTCGTACGAGCACATCTCCGAGGGCATGACGGTCAAGGCGACCGGCCGCATTCTGGAGGTGCCGGTCGGCCCCGAGCTGATCGGCCGCGTCGTCGACGCGCTCGGCAACCCGATCGACGGCAAGGGCCCGATCAACGCGAAGATGACCGACATCATCGAGAAGGTCGCGCCCGGCGTGATCGCGCGCAAGTCGGTGTCGCAGCCGGTGCAGACCGGCCTGAAGTCGGTCGACGCGATGGTGCCGATCGGCCGCGGCCAGCGCGAGCTGATCATCGGCGACCGCCAGACCGGCAAGACCGCGGTGGCCGTCGACACGATCATCAACCAGAAGGGCAAGGATCTCGTCTGCGTCTACGTCGCGATCGGCCAGAAGGCGTCGACGATCGCCAACGTGGTGCGCAAGCTCGAAGAGACCGGCGCGATGGCCTACACCATCGTCGTTGCCGCCACCGCGTCGGATTCCGCCGCGATGCAGTACCTGTCGGCCTATTCGGGCTGCACGATGGGCGAGTACTTCCGCGATCGTGGCCAGGACGCGCTGATCATCTACGACGACCTGACCAAGCAGGCCTGGGCGTACCGCCAGATCTCGCTGCTGCTGCGCCGTCCGCCGGGACGCGAGGCGTATCCGGGCGACGTGTTCTACCTGCACAGCCGCCTGCTCGAGCGCGCCGCGCGCGTCAACGAGGAATACGTCGAGAAGTTCACCAAGGGCGAGGTCAAGGGCAAGACCGGCTCGCTGACCGCGCTGCCGATCATCGAGACGCAGGCCGGCGACGTGTCGGCGTTTGTGCCGACCAACGTGATCTCGATCACCGACGGCCAGATCTTCCTCGAGACCGACCTGTTCAACGCCGGTATCCGGCCCGCGATCAACGCCGGCATCTCGGTGTCGCGCGTTGGCGGCGCCGCGCAGACCGACATCATCAAGAAGCTGGGCGGGGGCGTGCGGCTGGCGCTCGCGCAGTACCGCGAACTGGCGGCGTTCGCGCAGTTCGCCTCCGACCTCGACGAGGCGACCCGCAAGCAGCTCGAGCGCGGCCGCCTGGTCACCGAGCTGATGAAGCAGCCGCAGTACCAGCCGATGCAGGTCTGGGAGATGGCGCTGACGCTGTTCGGCGTCAACAACGGCTACTTCGACGACATCGACGTCGCGAAGGCGCTCGACGCCGAGCGCGCGCTGCGCGAGTTCGTCAAGACCAAGTACGCGCCGCTGGTCGAGACGATCGACCGCGACAAGAAGATCAGCAAGGAAGTCGAGGCGCAACTGCACGAAGCGCTGAAAGACTTCAAGAAGACCGGCGCGTACTAGAAAGCATGAATGAACCTGCTGCGCGTCCCGATCTCGCGCCTGCGATGCTCGCCGTACTCGCGTACGGCTGCGCTTCTCGGCGCGACCTCGGGCCGCTCGCTACGGTTCCTTCACGCTTTCTCATCGTCTGATCGGTTGAATCAGGGCTAACCAGGAAGGTCCATGGCCGGAAGCAAAGAGATCCGGACGAAGATCAAGAGCGTGCAGAACACGCGCAAGATCACCAAGGCGATGGAGATGGTCGCCGCATCCAAGATGCGCAAGGCGCAGGAGCGGATGCGGCAGGCCCGTCCGTATGCCGACAAGGTGCGCAACATCGCCGCGCACCTGGCCGACGCGAATCCCGAGTATCGCCACCCGTACCTGGTGCCGCGCGACTCGGTGAAGAGCGCCGGCGTGATCGTCGTCACGACCGACAAGGGTCTGTGCGGCGGCCTGAACACCAACGTGCTGCGCATGGTCACGAACAAGCTGCGCGAGCTCGAGCGCGACGGCGTCGGCTTGCAGGCTACCGCCATCGGCAACAAGGGCTTCGGCTTCCTGCAGCGCATCGGCGCCAAGGTGGTCTCGCACGTCGTGCAGCTCGGCGACACGCCGCACCTCGACAAGCTGATCGGCCCGGTCAAGATCCAGCTCGACGCGTACGCGGCGGGCGAGATCGACGCGGTCTACATGGCGTACACGCGCTTCATCAACACGATGAAGCAGGAACCGGTGCTCGAGCAGCTGCTCCCGCTGTCGCCGGAGCGGCTGCAGGAGGACTCGCGCGAGTACTCGTGGGACTACCTCTACGAGCCGGACGCGCAGAGCGTGCTCGATGAGCTGCTGCTGCGCTACATCGAGTCGCTGGTTTTCCAGGCCGTCGCCGAGAACATGGCGAGCGAGCAGAGCGCTCGCATGGTCGCGATGAAGTCCGCGTCCGACAACGCGAAGAAGGTCATCGACGAACTCCAGCTGTCGTACAACAAGGCGCGCCAGGCCGCGATCACCAAGGAACTGTCCGAGATCGTCGGCGGCGCCGCGGCGGTCTAGGACAGCACACCGGAATATTTCAGGAAC
>JANJTK010000005.1 GCA_024711155.1 Burkholderiaceae bacterium | reverse complement strand
GTAGGCATCATCGGCGCAGGCACGATGGGCAACGGCATCGCGCAGGCCTGTGCGGCGGCCGGCATCGACGCGCTGATGCAGGACATCAACGAGGCGGCGCTCGAGCGCGGGCTGCACACGGTGTCGGGCTCGCTCGACCGGCTGGTGAAGAAGGGTTCGATCGACGAGGCGCGCAAGCAGGAAATCCTGTCGAGGATCCGGACCACGACGACGCCGGCCGACTTCGCGGGCGTGGATCTCGTCATCGAGGCCGCCACCGAGAACGAGGCGCTGAAGGTCCGCATCCTGAAGGACATCGAGGCGATCGTCGGCGCGCAGGCGGTCATCGCGAGCAACACCTCGTCGATCTCGATCACGCGGCTTGCGGCCGCGACGCAGCGGCCCGAGCGCTTCGTCGGAATGCACTTCTTCAACCCGGTGCCGGTGATGGCGCTGGTCGAGATCATCCGCGGCCTGCGCACCTCGGAGGACACCGTCGCCGCGGTGACGGAACTTGCGCAGCGGCTCGGCAAGACGCCGATCGGCGTGAAGAACAGCGCCGGCTTCGTCGTCAACCGCATCCTGTGCCCGATGATCAACGAGGCGATCTTCGCGCTGCAGGAGGGGCTCGCGAGCGCCGAGGAGATCGACGCCGGCATGAAGCTGGGGTGCAACCACCCGATCGGGCCGCTGGCGCTGTGCGACCTGATCGGGCTCGACGTGCAGCTCGCGGTCATGGAGGTGCTCTACGGCAACTTCAACGACCCGAAGTACCGTCCGGCGCCGCTGCTGCGCGAGATGGTCGACGCCGGGATGCTCGGGCGCAAGACGGGTCGCGGCTTCTACCGCTACGAAAAATGAGCCCCGCGTGAACGAGCCGGTGCGCCCGGCGGGCCCGACGCAGGGATTCTGGCAGGAGCGCTTCGAGTCGCGGCGCACGCCGTGGGACCGCGGCGCGGTCAATCCGGCGCTGGCGCCGCTGATTGCGCAGGGCGTGCTGCGCGCGGGCGCGCGCGTGCTGGTGCCCGGCTGCGGCGCCGGCTACGAGGTCGAGCGGCTGGCTGCGTCCGGCTTCAGCGCGATCGCGGTCGACTACGCGCCGGCGGCGGTCGGCCAGACGCGCGCGCGGCTGGCGGCCGCAGGGCTCGTGGCCGAAGTGATCGAGGCGGACCTGCTGCAGTGGACGCCGCCGCAGCCGGTCGACGCGGTCTGGGAGCAGGCGTGCCTGTGCGCGCTGCACCCGGACCTCTGGTTCGCCTACGCGCGCCGTCTCGAATCGTGGCTCGCGCCCGGCGGAACGCTGGTGCTGCTGGCGGTGCAGGTCGAGCGCGACGGCCGCCGCGAGGGCCGCATCGAGGGGCCGCCCTACCACTGCGACATCAACGCCGTGCGCGCGCTGTTCCCGGCCGACCGCTGGCACTGGCCGCGACCGCCGTATCCGCGCCACGAACACCCGGCTGGCTTCGCGGAACTGCAGGTCACGCTGACGCGGTCCCCGGCGGGCCAGGGCGCGACGCCTCCCGGCGGCTGAGCCCGACCGCAAGCGCTCAGCCGTCGAACTCGCGCAGCCCGTCGATCGACAGCACGGTCACCGCGCCGTAATCGACCTTCATCAGCCCTTCGCGCTCGAGCCGGCGCAGCGCCTGGTTCACGCGCTGGCGCGACAGCCCGGTCAGGAAGCCGATCTCGCTCTGCGAGATGTCGAGCCGCCGGCGCAGGCCCGGGTAGAGCTGCGGATTGAACAGCTGGGCGAGGCAGCGCGCGACGCGCGCGTCGGGTCCGAGCAGGCGGTCGATCTCGACCGTGCCGATGAACTGCGCCAGCCGCTCGTTGAGCTGGTGCAGCAGGTAGCGGTTGAACGCGATGCTGGTGTCGAGCAGCCACTGGAACGTGGCCCGCGGCATGCAGGCGATGCGGCTGTCGCGCAGGGCCACACCGTCGTAGCGGCGCGACTCGTCCTTCAGCAGCGACCCCTCGCCGAACCAGCCGCCCGGGGCGACGCCGGTGAAGGTGACCGCCTTGCCCTCCGGCGAGACGCTGCTGATCTTGACCAGCCCGTCGATCACGCCGAGCCAGTGCTCGACCGGCTCGCCCTTGCGGCAGACGAAGCCGCCGGCGGGCACGCTGCGCACGATGAGGTCCTGGAGGACGCGCTCATGCTGCGGTGCAGCGAGGTTCTGCATCCACGGGGACAGGTCCAGCAGGTCCTCGAAATCGGACACGGCGCCGCTCTTGAGGGGGAATACCCCGAGTTTGTCGGACAGGCGACAACTATACCGCCCGCGCTCGCCTAGACTGCGCCGCGCTCGCGGGCCCGGCCTGCGAGCATCGGGGCGCCCCTTGTAAGCTGGGGGTAAGGCCCCTGTACTGCAATCGACCCCGAATCCCCGCAATCACGGGGGAGGAGACGCACCAGATGGCCGATCCGAAGGCCACGGACGGAGCGCCGCGCGACGCCGCGGCGGCCGACACGTTCCCGCGCCTGATGCTGCAGCACGCCGCGGCGCGCCCGGACGCGCCGGCCTTGCGCGAGAAGGATCTCGGGATCTGGCAGACCGTCACCTGGGCGCAGCTGCGCGACGAGGTCACGGTGCTGGCTGCGGGGCTCGCCAGCCAGGGTTTCAGGCGCGGCCAGAACCTGGCGCTGATCGGCGAGAACCGCCCGCGCCTGTACGCCGGGATGCTGGCGGCGCAGGTGCTCGGCGGCATTCCGGTGCCGCTGTACCAGGACGCGGTCGCGCAGGAGATGGTCTACGTGTTCCGGAACGCGGAGATCGGCTTCGCGATCGTCGAGGACCAGGAGCAGGTCGACAAGCTGCTCGAGATCCGCGAGCAGTGCCCGCAGCTCTCGCACGTCTGTTACGACGACCCGCGCGGGCTGCGCAACTACGACGACCCGCTGCTGCTGTCGTACGAGCGGCTGCTCGAGGCCGGGCGCGAGTGGCTGGCGCGGCACCCGGGCTTCTTCGAGGCCGAGGTCGCGCAGGGTTCGCCCGAGGACGTGGCGGCGATCTTCTACACCTCGGGCACGACCGGCAACCCGAAGGGCGTGATCCACGCGCACCGCAGCCTGATCAGCGTGTCGCGCGTCGCGTCGGAGATGGAAGGGCTGACGCACGACGAGGAGGTGCTCGCGTACCTGCCGATTGCGTGGATCGGACAGAACATCTTCTCGTATGCGCAGTGGCTCGTCAGCGGCTTCACGGTGAACTGCCCGGAGTCGGCGGCGACGGTGAGCGCCGACATGCGCGAGATCGGCCCGACCTACTACTTCGCGCCGCCGCGCGTGCTCGAGGCGCTGCTGACGCAGGTGACGATCCGGATGGAGGACGCGGCCGCGCCCAAGCGCCGGATGTTCCACTATTTCATGAAGGTGGCGCGCGAGGTCGGCGGGCGCCTGCTCGACGGCGACGCGAGCGTGGGGCTGCTCGACCGGCTCAAGTACCGGCTCGGCCGGCTGCTGGTGTACGGCCCGCTGCGCAACACGCTGGGGATGAGCCGCATCCGCGTCGCCTACACGGCCGGCGAGGCGATCGGGCCGGACCTGTTCGTGTTCTACCGCTCGCTCGGCATCAATTTGAAGCAGCTCTACGGTTCGACCGAGACGGCGGTGTTCGTCTGCGTGCAGCCCAACGGGCAGGTGAAGGCCGACACCGTCGGGCCGCCGGTCGAGGGCGTCGAGCTGAAGATCACCGAGGCCGGCGAGATCCTGATTCGCAGCCCCGGCCTGCTGCGCGAGTACTACAAGAACCCCGAGGCGACGGCCGAGGTCAAGGACGCCGACGGCTGGTATCACACCGGCGACGCCGGCTATTTCGACCGCGACGGCCACCTGAAGATCATCGATCGCGCCAGGGACGTCGGCAAGCTCGCGGGCGGCGCGCTGTTCGCGCCGAAGTACATCGAGAACAAGCTGAAGTTCTTCCCGTACATCAAGGAGGCGGTGGCCTTCGGCGACGAGCGCGACCGCGTGATGGCGTTCATCAACATCGACTTCGAGGCCTGCGGCAACTGGGCCGAGCGGCGCAACATCCCCTATGCCGGCTACGTGGACCTCGCGGGCCGCGAGGAGGTCTACCAGCTGGTGCGCGAGTGCGTCGAGCAGGTCAACGCCGACCTCGCGCAGGACCCGATGATGACCGACTCGCAGATCCACCGTTTCCTCGTGCTGCACAAGGAGCTCGACGCCGACGACGGCGAACTCACCCGCACACGCAAGGTGCGCCGGCGCTTCATCGCGGACAAGTTCCAGGCGCTGATCGACGCGCTGTACGACGGCAGCAGCTCGCGCTTCATCGAGACGCAGGTGCGCTTCGAGGACGGCCGCACCGGCTCGGTGTCGGCCGACCTGAGGATCGCCGACGCGAAGACGTATTCGAGCGCGCAAGCGAAGCGGGCCGCATGAACATGAACGACAGGAAGATCGGCGACGTCGTGCTGGGCCTGGAGGGGATCTCGCTCGCCTTCGGCGGCGTGAAGGCCCTGACCGACATCTCGTTCGACGTGCGCGAGCACGAGATCCGGGCGATCATCGGGCCCAACGGCGCGGGCAAGAGCTCGATGCTCAACGTGATCAACGGCGTCTACACGCCGCAGCAGGGCGAGATCGTGTTCCGCGGGCAGCACTTCCACCGGATGAACCCGCACAAGGTCGCGCAGATGGGCGTCGCGCGCACGTTCCAGAACCTGGCGCTGTTCAAGGGCATGAGCGTGCTCGACAACATCATGACCGGGCGCAACCTGCGGATGCGCAGCGGGCTGTTCGCGCAGATGCTGCGGGTCGGCCCCGCCGAGCGCGAGGAGACCGCCCATCGCGAGGCGGTCGAGCGGATCATCGACTTCCTCGAGATCCAGGGCCATCGCAAGACGCCGGTCGGGCGCCTGCCCTACGGGCTGCAGAAGCGGGTCGACCTGGGGCGCGCGCTCGCGATGGAGCCGACCATGCTGCTGCTCGACGAGCCGATGGCCGGCATGAACGTCGAGGAGAAGCAGGACATGTCGCGCTTCATCCTCGACGTCAACGACGAGTTCGGCACGACCATCGTGCTGATCGAGCACGACATGGGCGTCGTGATGGACATTTCGGACCGCGTCGTGGTGCTCGACTACGGCAGGAAGATCGGGGACGGCACGCCGGACGAGGTGCGCAGCAACCCCGACGTGATCAGCGCCTACCTCGGCGCCAGCCACTGAGAGCCTCCACACCATGGGCTTCTTCATCGAGACCCTGCTCGGCGGCCTGATGACCGGCACGCTGTACGCGCTGATCGCGCTCGGCTTCGTGCTGATCTACAAGGCCTCGGGCGTGTTCAACTTCGCGCAGGGCGCGCTGGTGCTGTTCGCGGCGCTGGCGATGGCGCGCTTCTCGGAGTGGTTCCCGGCCTGGCTCGGTTTCGAGAGCAAGGTGCTCGCCAACGTGCTGGCCTTCGGCGTCGCGATGCTGGTGATGGTCGCGGTGGCGTGGCTGGTCGAGCACCTGGTGCTCGGCAAGCTCGTCAACCAGGAGGGGATCACGCTGCTGATGGCCACGCTCGGGATCGCGTACTTCCTCGACGGCTTCGGCCAGACGCTGTTCGGCTCGGACATCTACAAGATCGACGTCGGCCTGCCGAAGGACCCGATCTTCCTGTTCGAGAACACCTTCCAGGGCGGCGTCCTGGTCAGCAAGGAAGACCTGTACGCGGCCGCGATCGCCGCCGCACTGGTCGCGGCGCTGTCGCTGTTCTTCCAGAAGACGGCGACCGGGCGCGCGCTGCGCGCGGTGGCCGACGACCACCAGGCGGCGCAGTCGATCGGCATCCCGCTCGCCCGGATCTGGGTCATCGTCTGGAGCGTGGCCGGTTTCGTCGCGCTGGTCGCCGGCATGATCTGGGGCAGCAAGCTCGGCGTGCAGTTCTCGCTGTCGCTGGTCGCGCTGAAGGCGCTGCCGGTCGTGATCCTCGGCGGCCTGACCTCGGTGCCGGGCGCGATCATCGGCGGGCTGATCATCGGCGTGGGCGAGAAGCTGTCCGAGGTCTACATCGGCCCGATGCTCGGCGGCGGCATCGAGATCTGGTTCGCCTACGTGCTCGCGCTCGTGTTCCTGCTCGTGCGGCCCCAGGGGCTGTTCGGCGAGAAGATCATCGACCGCGTCTGAGACTCCCACGAATCCGCCATGATCTACAGAGAGAACGGCCAGTTCAAGGCCACCTACCGCGCCGACCAGCAGATCTTCGCGATCCGCCAGGACCGCTGGGCGATCGGACTGCTGCTGGCGGTGGCGTTCGTCGGCGTGCCGCTGTACGCCGACGAGTACCTGCTGCGCGCGATCCTCGTTCCGTTCCTGATCCTGTCGCTGGCCGCGCTCGGGCTCAACGTGCTGGTGGGTTACTGCGGGCAGATCTCGCTCGGCGCGGGCGCGTTCATGGCGGTAGGCGCCTACGCCGCGTACAACGTCATGTTGCGCGTCGAGTGGATGCCGATGCCGTTCGCGGTGCTGCTCGGCGGGCTCTGCGCGACGGCGGTCGGCGTTGTGTTCGGGATCCCGTCGCTGCGGATCAAGGGCCTGTACCTGGCGGTGGCGACGCTCGCGGCGCAGTTCTTCGTCGACTGGGCCTTCCTGCGCATCGGCTGGTTCACCAACTACACGCCCTCGGGTTCCGTGTCGGTCGCGGCGCTCGACTTCTTCGGCCTGCCGGTGGTCACGCCGCTGCAGAAGTACCTGTTCTCCCTCGGAACGGTGTGCCTGTTCGCGCTGCTGGTGAAGAACCTGGTGCGCGGCCACATCGGCCGCGAGTGGATGGCCGTGCGCGACATGGACGTCGCCGCCGCGGTGATCGGGATCCGGCCGATGTACGCGAAGCTGACCGCGTTCGCGGTCAGCTCGTTCGTCGTCGGCGTCGCCGGCGCGCTGTGGGCGTTCGTCTACCTCGGCTCGTGGGAGCCGGCGGCGTTCAACATCAACCGCTCGTTCGACCTGCTGTTCATGGTCATCATCGGCGGGCTCGGCTCGGTCATGGGCAGCTTCTTCGGCGCCGCGTTCATCGTGCTGCTGCCGATCATGCTCGACCAGTTGCTGCCGGTGCTCGGGGCGTCGGTCGGCATCCCGATCGACACCGCGACCGTCTCGCACATCGTGTTCATGATCTTCGGCGCACTGATCGTCTTCTTCCTGATCGTCGAGCCGCACGGCCTCGCGAGGTTGTGGTCGATCGGCAAGGAGAAGCTGCGCCTGTGGCCGTTCCCGCACTGAATCGCACCGTGGCATCCACCGTACGACCCCCGCACCGTCGAGTGCAGTTTTTCAACTGGAGGCAGACATGAAGCTCGAGTCACTGGTCGCTGCAGCAGCGATCGCCACCGCAGGCGCGGCGCTGCTCGCGCCCGAAGCGGCCGTCGCGCAGGCGAAGGAGCAGTTCTTTCCGGTGCTGTCGTACCGCACCGGCGCCTACGGCCCGAACGGCGCGCCGTGGGCCAACGGCCACGTCGATTACCTGAAGCTGGTCAACGCCAAGGGCGGCATCAACGGCGTGAAGATCGCGATCGAGGAGTGCGAGACCGGCTACGACACCGCGCGCGGGGTCGAGTGCTACGAGCGCCTCAAGGGCAAGCACGGTGGCGCCACCGTGGTGCAGCCGCTGTCGACCGGGATCACCTTCGCGCTGACCGACAAGGCGCCGACCGACAAGATCCCGCTGATCACCGCCGGCTACGGCCGCAGCGAGTCGCAGGACGGCCTGGTCTTCACCTGGAACTTCCCGCTCGCCGGCACCTACTGGGTCGGCGCCGACGTGCTGGTGCAGCACGTCGCGAAGAAGGAAGGCGGCTTCGACAAGCTCAAGGGCAAGAAGATCACGCTCGTCTACCACGACAGCCCCTACGGCAAGGAGCCGATCCCGCTGCTGCAGGAGCGCGCGAAGCTGCACGGCTTCGACGTGCAGCTGCTGCCGGTCACCCACCCCGGCGTCGAGCAGAAGGCGGCCTGGCTGCAGATCCGCCAGAGCCGGCCCGACTACGTGTTCCTGTGGGGCTGGGGCGTGATGAACTCGGTGGCGCTGAAGGAGGCCCAGGCCACCGGCTACCCGCGCGACAAGATGTACGGGGTCTGGTGGTCGGCCGCCGAGCCGGACGTCAAGGACGTCGGCGCCGGCGCCAAGGGCTACAACGGCCTGGCGATGCAGCACGGCGCGCACCCGAACGCGAAGGTCACGAAGGAGATCCTCTCGCTGGTGCACGACAAGGGCCAGGGCACGGGTCCGCGCGAGGAGGTCGGCTCGGTGCTGTACATGCGCGGCGCCATGAGTGCGATGCTCGCGGTCGAGGGCGTCAAGCGCGCGCAGGAGCGCTACGGCAAGGGCAAGTGGATGAGCTCCGAGCAGACCCGCTGGGGCCTGGAGAACCTGTCGCTCGACGAGAAGAAGCTCGAGGCGCTCGGCTTCGGCGAGGTGATGCGCCCGGTGTCGACGACCTGCGCCGACCACATGGGCCCCGCCTGGGCGCGCATCCACACCTGGGACGGAGCCAAGTGGGGCTTCACGTCGGACTGGTACCAGGCCGACGAGACCATCCTCAAGCCGCTGGTCAGGAGCACGGCCGCCAAGTACGCGACCGAGAAGAAGATCACGCCGCGCACGCCGGCCCAGTGCCAGGAGTGACCGGCTGAGGTCCCACGGGCCCCGCGAGGGGCCCTTTTCCCGGCGCCGCGCGCGGCGCCGGGAAAAGGCAGAAGCGATCCATGAGCGACATCCTCCTCAACGTCAACGGCATCGAGGTCATCTACAACCACGTGATCCTCGTGCTCAAGGGCGTCTCGCTGCAGGTGCCCGAGAGCGGCGTGGTCGCGCTGCTCGGCGGCAACGGCGCGGGCAAGACGACCACGCTGCGCGCCGTCTCCAACCTCCTCGCGGGCGAACGCGGCGAGGTCACCAAGGGCACGATCGAGCTCCAGGGCGAGCGCGTCGAGAGCCTGTCGCCCTCGGAACTGGTGCGTCGCGGCGTCGTGCAGGTGATGGAGGGGCGGCACTGCTTCGCTCACCTGACGATCGAGGAAAACCTGCTCGCCGGCGCCTACACCTGCAAGGACAGGGGCCAG
>JANJTK010000299.1 GCA_024711155.1 Burkholderiaceae bacterium | reverse complement strand
CTCGGGGAAGATGTCCTTCGGGCCGACGTGGAACCAGGGCTCGGCGGAGAGCTCGTCGTCGTCGGAGCGCGCTTGCGGCTTCGCGCGGAACTGGCAGTCGGTGACCGGGGCGATCTCGTCGTAGTCGTAGAAGACGACGCGGCCGGTGCGGGTGATGCCGAAGTTCTTGAGCAGCAGGTCGCCGGGGAAGATGTTGGCGCCGGCGAGCTCGCGAATGGCGCGACCGTACTCGTCGAGCCCGTGGCGCAGCTTCGCCTCGTCGCCGCCGGCCTGCTTCAGCCACACGTCGAGGGGCACCATGCGGCGCTCGATGTAGAGGTGGCTCAAGATGAGGGTGTCGCCGTCTTCGGCCAGCAGCGAGGGGCACAGGCGCTGCAGCTCGTCGAGGAGCGCCGGGTCGAAGCGGCTCTTCGGCAGCGCCACGTCGGAGTACTCGAGCGTGTCGGCCATGCGGCCCACGCGGTCGTGGTAGCGCACGAGCTGGTACTGCGCCTTCACCGTGGCGTGGTCGACGTCTTTCGGCGGCGCGAAGCGGTCGCGGATGAGCTTGAAGACGTAGGGGAACGAGGGGAGCGTGAAGACCACCATCACCATGCCCTTGACGCCCGGGGCGATGACGAAGCGGTCGGTGGAGTGGTGCAGGTGCTCGAAGAGGTCGCGGTAGAAGAGCGTCTTGCCCTGCTTGGCCAGGCCCAGCGAGGTGTAGAGCTCCGCGGCGGGCTTGTCGGCGAGCAGCGACGAGAGGAAGCGCACGAAGGCGCTCGGCACCTCCATGTCGACCATGAAGTAGGCGCGCGCGAGCGAGAAGAGGGTGAGGAGCTGGTCGCGCCCGGCGAGCAGCGTGTCGACGTAGAGCTCGCCCGCCGAGTTCTTGCGGATGGGGATCGCGAAGGGGATGACCACCCGGCCGGTGTTGAGCCGGCCGATGAGCGTCGCCGAGCGGCTGCGGAAGAAGAGCGACGAGAGCACGTGCACCTGCAGCGAGGGGCGCACCTCCCGCGGCTTGGGGAGCAGCTCGCGGATCTGGTGCACCAGCGCGTGCAGGTCGCGCTCGAGGTCCTCCCACGGGGAGCGGAGCTGGAGATCGCCCAGCAGCGAGCGCAGCGTGGCGCGGATGCCGCGCTCCGCCGGGCAGCGCGCGCTCGATGGCCAGCTGCTCGACCTTGTCGACCTCCTCGCAGCCGCCGTAGTACCGCTTGCCCGGGTACCCTTCGGCGTACTTGTTGGTGAGCGTGCTGCCGACGGCCTCCAGCACCGCCGGGCTGACGAAGTTCTCCGAGGCGATGAGCTCGAGGTGCTCCTCCTGGCGGAGCGTCTCGGCGTGGATGATCTCAGCGACCCTGGGGTCGACCTGCGCGAGCGTGGCGGTGTTCTCCATGGGGGCCCCGCGTAGCCCCAACGTGGCGATTTCTCAAGGCACGCGACGGGGCGGCGGCTACGGCAGCTCCCAGGCGTTGGCCTCGAGCTCCACCGGCTGGTCGGCCACCGAGGCGCCGGCGGCCCGCAGCCAGTGCATCTGGCTCATGGCATCGCCGCCCTTCTTGCAGATGGCCTCGCGCAGCTTGTCGAAGGTGGCCTCGTCGGTCTCCTGCCGCTCGACCTTCACCCAGCCCAGGCTCTTCGACCCGGCCGGCACGTCGGAGGCCATGGGGAAGTCCTGCACGGAGCACTCGCCGTCGACGTAGCGCTGCTTGACCTTCGGGGGGTCCTTCTTCACCACGGGGTCGATCTGCGTGCGGCAGCCGCCGGCCAGGGCCAGCACCACGAGCAAGCCCGGGGTCTTCATCGCTTCGCCTCCACCTGGCGGATCTTCTCGACCCGCGCCGCGTGACGGCCGCCCTCGAAGGAGGCCGAAAGGAACGCCTTCAGGATCTCGATGGCCAGGCCCCCGCCCGTCACCCGCGCCCCGAGACAGAGCACGTTGGCGTCGTTGTGCTGGCGGCTCAGGCGCGCCTCGAACTCGGTGCGGCAGAGCGCGGCGCGAATGCCGTGCACCTTGTTGGCGGTGATGGCCATGCCCAGGCCGGTGCCGCAGAGCAGCACCCCCAGCACGGCCTGCCCCGAGGTCACCGCGCCTGTCACCTTCGTGGCGTAGTCGGGGTAGTCCACCGAGGTGGTGTCGAAGGGCCCCA
>JANJTK010000162.1 GCA_024711155.1 Burkholderiaceae bacterium | reverse complement strand
GAGATCAGCACCACGATTCGCTTGTCCATCGATCAATCCTATCATCGCCTTATAATTCAAGGTTTTGCATCGCCGTGCCGCCCGAGTCCCGCATGGAAGTCTTCCGCCGCCTGCCGCCGCCCGATCGCCGCGCCCCCTGCGCGCTGACGATCGGCAATTTCGACGGCGTGCACAGCGGGCACCGCGCCGTGCTCGGGCAGCTGCGCCGGCGCGCCGACGAACTCGGCCTGCCGACCTGCGTGCTCACCTTCGAGCCGCATCCGCGCGAGTACTTCGCGGCGCTGGCGGCGGCGCGGGCGGCCGAGGGCGCGCGCCCCGCGGTGCAGGCGCCCGCGCGCATCCTGACCGAGCGCGACAAGCTCGACGCGCTCGCCGAGTGCGGCGTCGACCGTGTCTGCATCGCGCACTTCAACGCGTCGATCGCGGCGCTGCCGGCCGAGCGTTTCATCGACGAGATCATCGTCGAGGGCATGCACACCCGCCACCTGCTGATCGGCGACGACTTCCGCTTCGGCGCGCAGCGTCGCGGCGACTTCGCGATGCTCGCGCAAGCGGCGGCGCGCCACGGCTACGAACTGGCGCAGGTCGCCACGGTCGAGCGCGACGGCGAGCGCATCTCGAGCTCGGCGGTGCGCGCGGCGCTCGCCGCGGCCGACTTCGAGCGCGCGCGCGAGCTGCTCGGACGCCCGTACTTCGTGTCGGGCCACGTGGTGCACGGGCGCAAGCTCGGTCGCACGATCGGCGTCCCGACGCTGAACCTGCCGATTCCGTTCGAGCGCCCCGCCCTCGCCGGCGTCTTCGTCGTGCGCGTGCACGGACTCGACACCCGGCCGCTCGCGGGCGTCGCGAGCCTGGGCACGCGCCCGGCGGTCGAGCGCGACGGCCGGTTGCTGCTGGAAGTGCACCTGTTCGACTTCGACGGCGACGCCTACGGGCGGCTGGTGCGGGTCGAGTTCCTGCACAAGCTGCGCGACGAAGCGCGCTTCGATTCGATCGACCTGCTGACCGCGCAGATCGCGCGCGACGCGCAAGCCGCGCGCGAGTGGTTCGGCCGCGAGCCCGGCGCGGGCCGCACCGACTGATCCCCGAGAGACCGACATGGCCGATGGCAAGCCCGACAAGAGCGCGCAAGGCGACAAGGCGTCGTACCGCGGCACGCTGAACCTGCCCGACACCGCGTTCCCGATGCGCGGCGACCTCGCGAAGCGCGAGCCGCAGTGGACGCGGCAGTGGCAGGAGAAAGGCGTCTACCGGCGCATCCGCGAAGCCTCGCTGGGCCGCCCGGTCTGGGTGCTGCACGACGGCCCGCCCTACGCGAACGGCGACATCCACATCGGGCACGCGGTCAACAAGATCCTCAAGGACATCATCGTCAAGAGCCGCAACATGGCGGGCTTCGACGCCCGCTACGTGCCGGGCTGGGACTGCCACGGCATGCCGATCGAGATCCAGATCGAGAAGCAGCACGGCAAGAACCTGCCGGCCGACCAGGTGCAGGCGAAGTCGCGCGCGTACGCCACCGAGCAGATCGAGCGCCAGAAGAAGGACTTCGTGCGCCTCGGCGTGCTCGGCGACTGGGACGCCCCGTACCGGACGATGGACTTCCGCAACGAGGCCGACGAGCTGCGCGCGCTGGGCCGGATCCTGCGCAAGGGCTTCGTGTACCGCGGGCTGAAGCCGGTCAACTGGTGCTTCGACTGCGGCTCGGCGCTGGCCGAGGCCGAGGTCGAGTATGCCGACCGCACCGATCCGTCGGTCGACGTCGGCTTCCCGTTCCTGGCCGAGGAGTCGGCACGGCTCGCGGCGGCCTTCGGGCTCGCGCAGCTGCCGCTCGAACGCGGCTACGCGGTGATCTGGACCACGACCCCGTGGACGATCCCGGCCAACCAGGCGCTGAACCTGCACCCCGAGTTCGACTACTCGCTGGTCCGGGTCCAGTGGGACGGCGCGCCGGCGCTGCTGATCCTGGCGAGCGACCTGGTCGAGGCGTGCCTGAAGCGCTGGAAGCTCGACGGCGAAACGATCGGCGCCTGCAAGGGCAAGGCGCTCGAACTGGTGCGCTTCCGCCACCCGTTCGCCGAGCGCGCGGCGCCGGTCTACCTCGGCGACTACGTGACGCTCGACACCGGCACCGGGCTCGTGCACTCGGCGCCGGCCTACGGCGTCGAGGACTTCGCTTCGTGCAAGCACCACGGGATGGCCGACGCGGACATCCTGCAGCCGGTGCTCGGCGACGGCAGCTACGCGAGCTGGCTGCCGCACTTCGGCGGCCTGTCGATCTGGGAGGCGAACCCGAAGATCGTCGAGCACCTGCGCGCGAGCGGCTGCCTGTTCGGAGTCGAGAAGTACACGCACAGCTACATGCACTGCTGGCGGCACAAGACGCCGATCATCTACCGCGCGTCGAGCCAGTGGTTCGCCGGCATGGACGTCGCCCCGCACGACGGCGGTCCGACGCTGCGCGAGAGCGCGCTCGCCGGCATCGACGCGACCCGCTTCTACCCGGCGTGGGGCAAGGCGCGACTGCACGGCATGATCGCCAACCGCCCCGACTGGACGCTGTCGCGCCAGCGCCAGTGGGGCGTGCCGATGGCCTTCTTCGTGCACAAGGAGAGCGGCGCGCTGCACCCACGCACCGACGAGCTGCTCGAGCAGGTCGCGCAGCGCATCGAGCGCGAGGGCGTCGAGGCGTGGCAACGGCTCGATGCGCGCGAGTTGCTCGGCGACGAGGCCGCGGCCTACGACAAGAACCGGGACACGCTCGACGTCTGGTTCGATTCCGGCACCACGCACGAGACCGTGCTGCGCGGATCGCACGCGGCGCAGTCGCACTTTCCGGCCGACATGTACCTCGAGGGCAGCGACCAGCACCGCGGTTGGTTCCACTCGTCGCTGCTCACCTCGTCGATGCTCAACGGAGTGCCGCCTTACAAGGCGCTGCTCACGCACGGCTTCGTCGTCGACGGCGCCGGCCTGAAGATGTCGAAGTCGCGCGGCAACGTGGTTGCGCCGCAGAAGGTTTCCGACACGCTGGGCGCCGAGATCCTGCGGCTGTGGGTCGCCGCCACCGACTACTCGGGCGAGCTGTCGATCTCCGACGAGATCCTCAAGCGCGTCGTCGAGGCCTACCGCCGCATCCGCAACACGCTGCGCTTCCTGCTCGCGAACGTGTCGGACTTCGACCCGGCGCGCGACGCGCTGCCGGCCGCGGAGCTGCTCGAGATCGACCGCTACGCGATCGCGATGACCGCCGCCTGGCAGCGCGCGATCGAGGCCGACTACGAGCGCTTCGAGTTCCATCCGGCGGTCGCGAAGATCCAGACCTTCTGCTCCGAGGACCTCGGCGCGTTCTGGCTCGACATCCTGAAGGACCGGCTCTACACGACGGCGCCCGCCTCGCGCGCGCGCCGCTCGGCGCAGACCGC
>JANJTK010000212.1 GCA_024711155.1 Burkholderiaceae bacterium | reverse complement strand
GCGGGCGCGTCGGGCGCGGCGCCGCGCGCAGCGTCTGCGTGCGGATGTAACGCGCGCCGCTGTGGGGGGGGGCGCGCGGGCGGCTGAAGACGATGTACGAGACGACCGATGGCTTCGAGATCGCGCGCCGCGACCTGATGCAGCGCGGGCCCGGCGAGTTCCTCGGCGCGCGCCAGTCGGGCGACGCGCTGCTGCGTTTCGCCGACCTCGAGCGCGACAGCCCGCTGCTCGAGGCGGCGCGCGAGGTCGCCTCGTCGCTGCTGCGCGAGCGGCCCGGGCTGGCCGACGAGCACCTGCGGCGCTGGTTCGGCGGGCGCGAGGAGTTCCTGCGCGCCTGACGACGACGCCCGTGGCGCCCGGCCGCGGGTCGCGCGGGGGCTTGTTATCATCGCCGGACCCCATGACGCTCACCGAACTCAAGTACATCGTCGCGCTGGCGCGCGAGCGCCACTTCGGGCGCGCCGCCGAGGCCTGCTTCGTCAGCCAGCCGACGCTGTCGGTCGCGATCCGCAAGCTCGAGGAAGAGCTCGGCGTGCGGCTGTTCGAGCGCGGCGGGCCCGAGGTCGGCGTCACGCAGGTCGGCCAGCAGGTCGTCGAGCAGGCGCAGCGCGTGCTCGAACAGGCCAACGCGCTGCGCGAGATCGCCGAGCAGGGGCGCGATCCGCTGGCCGGCGCGCTGCGGGTCGGCGTGATCTACACGATCGGGCCGTACCTGCTGCCGAAGCTGATGCCGCAGATGATCGCCAGCGCGCCGAAGATGCCGCTGCTGCTGCAGGAGAACTTCACGGTCCGGCTGCTCGAGCTGCTGCGCAACGGCGAGATCGACGTCGCGATCCTCGCCGAGCCGTTTCCGGAGCAGGGACTCGTCACCCAGGCCGTCTACGACGAGCCCTTCGTCGTCGCGCTGCCGGCGCAGCACGCGTGGGCGCGGCGCAAGGCGATCGCGTCGACCGAGCTGAAGGAGCAGACGATGCTGCTGCTCGGCGCCGGCCATTGCTTCCGCGACCAGGTGCTCGAGGTGTGCCCCGAGCTGTCGCGCTTCTCGCAGGCCAGCGCCGGAATCCAGAAGACCTTCGAAGGGTCGTCGCTCGAGACGATCCGCCACATGGTGGCGGCCGGCATCGGCATCACCGTGCTGCCCCGGACCGCGTGCGCGGTGCCGCGCCCGGACGATCCGCTGCGCTACGTTCCCTTCGAGGAGCCGGCGCCGTCCCGGCGCGTCGCGCTCGCGTGGCGCAAGAGCTTCGGGCGCGCGCCGGCGATCGAGGCGCTGCGGCGCGCGATCCTCGGCTGCGGCCTGAACGGCGCGACGCCGCTGCCCGACGAACGGCCGGCGGCGCACTGACGACCACCGGTGTTCCCGCGCGCGCCCCTGCGAACAAGCCCACCGGAGAACCCATCATGAGCGAGCGACCACACTATCCGACGATCGAGCAGACCATCGGGCGCACGCCGCTGGTGAGGTTGCAGCGCATCCCCGGGGCCGCCAACGAGCGGCGCGGCAACGTGCTGCTGGGCAAGATGGAGGGCAACAATCCGGCCGGCTCGGTCAAGGACCGGCCCGCGCTGGCGATGATCGCGCGCGCCGAGGAGCGCGGCGAGATCAGGCCCGGCGACACGCTGATCGAGGCGACCTCCGGCAACACCGGCATCGGGCTGGCGATGGCCGCGGCGCTGCGCGGCTACCGGATGGTGCTGATCATGCCGGACAACCTCTCGCTCGAGCGCCGCCAGTCGATGAAGGCGTACGGGGCCGAACTGGTGCTGGTCACCCGCGAACAGGGGATGGAAGGCGCGCGCGACCTCGCCGACCGGATGCAGCGCGAAGGCCGCGGCAAGGTGCTCGACCAGTTCTCGAACGACGACAACTGGGCCTCGCACTACGAGGCCACCGGGCCCGAGATCTGGGACGACACGCGTGGCCAGGTCACGCACTTCGTTTCCGCGATGGGCACCACCGGCACCATCACCGGCGTCTCGCGCTACCTGAAGGAGCGCAACCCGGCGATCGAGATCGTCGGCGCGCAGCCCGCGGAGGGCTCGTCGATCCCGGGCATCCGCAAGTGGCCCGAGGCGTACATGCCGAAGATCTACCGCCACGCGCGCGTGGATCGGCTCGAGACGGTGACGCAGGCCGAGGCCGAGGAGATGGTGCGCCGGCTCGCAGTCGAGGAGGGCGTCTTCTGCGGCATCTCGGCCGCCGGCGCGTGCTGCATCGCGCTGCGCGTGGCCGCCGAGGTCGAGAACGCGACGATCGTGTTCGTCGTCTGCGATCGCGGCGACCGCTACCTGTCGACCGGCGTGTTCCCGGGCTGACCGCGGGCGCCGGAGGCGAGCGATGCAATCCGGTCACCCGCCGCTGCGCGCGGTGCTGCTGCTGGTCGGCGCCTGCGTCGCGTTCGCGCTGCTCGACAGCATCGCGAAGCTGCTGGCGCAGACGCACCACCCGCTGCTGGTGTCGTGGGCGCGTTACGTGTTCCACGTCCTGGTGATGGCGGCGATCTTCCTGCCGCGCATGGGGCGGTCGATCGTGCGCACGCGCAGTCCGTGGCTGCAGGCGGCGCGCGGCGCCTGCCTGGCGCTGTCGACGGCCTTCTTCTTCGCCAGCCTGGCCTACCTGCCCCAGGCCGAGGCGACCGCGATCGTGTCGATCGTTCCGATCCTCACCACTGTCGGTGCGGTCAAGCTGATGAAGGAGCGCGCGCCGCGCGGCACCGGACTCGCGCTGCTCGCGAGCTTCGTCGGCGTGCTGCTGATCGTTCGCCCGGGCACGGCGCTGTTCGGCTGGGGCGCGATCCTGCCGCTGGCCGCGGCGCTGTTCATCGTCGGCTACCAGTTGCTCACCCGCAGGCTCGCCGGCGTCGACAACGGACTCGCGACGCTGTTCATCGGCGCGCTGGTGGCGGCGGCGATGCTGACCGTTTTCGCGCCCGCGCGCTGGCAGTTGCCGGACGACTGGACCCAGGCGCTCCTGTTCGTGTCGACTGGCGTCGTGGGCGCGCTCGGGCACCTGTTGCTGGTGCGCGCCTACGAGTGCGGTTCCGCGGCCGGGCTGGCGCCGTACAACTACATGCACGCGGTGATGGCCGTCGTGTTCGGATGGCTCTTCTTCCGGCAGTTTCCCGACGCGCTGTCGCTGCTCGGGATGACGCTGGTCGTCGCCACCGGCGTCGTCATGGCGGCGCTGCGCCGGATCGACGCGAGGCCGATCGAGGAGTGAGCGGGGGCCGCCCGCGCTACGATCCGCCCGGCGAGTCGGCGAGCCGGCGCTGCGCGAGTTCGCGGGCCAGGTCGTGCACCGCCATCGCGTAGAAGCTCGAGCGGTTGTAGCGCGTAATCGCGAAGAAGTTCGGCGCGCCGAGGTAGTAGCTCGGCGCGTCGTCGCCGTTGGGCAAGTCGATCAGCGCCAGCAGCAGCCCCGGGTCGGCCGGCTCGTCGCTCGCGACGCCGTGCTCGGCCAGCTGCGCGAGCGTGAACTGCGGCCGGATGCCCGCTTCGACCAGCGGCGCGAGTCGTTGCTCGCTGTCGAAGCGCATCTCGAGGCGCACCGGCTCGCCGCCGCGCCAGCCGTGCTCCGCGAGGAAGTTGGCGACGCTGCCGATCGCGTCGGCGGCGCTCGAGCGCAGGTCGATCGCGCCGTCGCCGTCGAAGTCGAGCGCGAAGCGCCGGACGCTGCCCGGCATGAACTGCGGCAGGCCGATCGCGCCCGCGTACGAGCCGCGCACCGAGAACGCGTCGACGCCCGCTTCGCGTCCGAGCAGCAGGTACTGCTCGAGCTCGGCGCGGAAATAGTCGCGCCGGCGCGGCTCGTCGAACGCGAGCGTGGTGAGCACGTCCAGCACGCGATGCTCGCCCGTGACGCGCCCGTAGATCGTCTCGACGCCGATGATCGCGACCACGATCGCGGCCGGCACGCCGAAGCGCTCCGACGCCTGCGCGAGCGCCGTCTCGTTGTCGTTCCAGAAGCGCAGGCCCTCGCGGATGCGCAGCTCGTCGAGGAAGCGCGCGCGATACGCATGCCACGAGCGCTTGAACGCCGGCGCCGGCGGCGCGACGAGGCGCAGCGCCTCGTCGCTGCGCCGAACGCGCGCGAACATCGACAGCAGCCCCGGCGCGTCGAAGCCGTGGCGCGCTGCCATCTCGGCCGCGAAGGCGCGCACCTCGGTTCGCTCGGCGTACCCTGGCGCGGGCGCCGCGCGTCGCGCGCCGCGCTTTCCCGCCTGCGCATCGGTGCAGGTCGCGCCAGCGAGGACCAGCGCTGCGAGCCAGGCCGCGAGCCAGGCCGCGAACCGGGCGCCGGAGACCGGCGCTGCGCCGGCGGCGAGCGGGAACGGGGGGCGCGAACTGCTGCGGAGGCGAAACGGGATCGGCGACGGACTCACGGCTCGAAGGCTTGCACGGACTTGCGCAAGTTTCGCACGGCGGCCGCATCGGGCCACTGCTCGGCGTAGCGCAGCCGCTCGTATTCGGCGACGATGTCGCGCGCGCGTCCCAGCATTGCCGGGTCCAGCGAGCGTGCGACGCGCGCCAGGTAGCGCGACGGCGTTTCGTGCGGCGCGCGCTGCAGCCCGACCGCGGCCAACCGTTCGCAGAATGCGTCCCACGCCTGCGCGAGCGGATCGCGCCGCTGGTGCGGGCGCAGCGTGAGCAGCGCGACCGCGCCGATCGACGCGCCCAGCGCCGCCGCCAGCAGTGCCGCGAGGTGGCGCCAATCCGCCGCCGGGATGCCGAGGCGCTCGAGCACGGTGCGCTGGCGGCCGCCGTCGTACGCCAGGATCCACTGGTTCCACGCGTGGCCGAGCGCGTCCAGGTTGAAGCGCAGCCGCAGCAGCAGCGGCCATTCGTCGCCCGCCGCGAGCGCGCGCCGTCGCGCATCGGCGCGCACGCCGCGCTCGACGCGCTCCGGCGCGACCGCCGCGGTGGGGTCGACGCGCACCCAGCCACGTTCCGCCAGCCACACCTCCGACCAGGCGTGCGCGTCGCGCTGCCGGACCTGCCAGTTGCCGTCGACCGGGTTGAGCTCGCCGCCCTGGTAGCCGGTCACGATCCGCGCCGGGATGCCGAGCGCGCGCATCAGCACGGCGAACGCACTCGCGTAGTGCTCGCAGAAGCCGGCGCGGGTGCCGAACAGGAAGTCGTCGACACTGTGGCGACCGAGCGCCGGCGCGTCGTGCGTGTAGCGGAACGGCGCGGCTCCGAACAATGCCAGCGCGCGCCCGATCAGCCGCTGGTCCGACTGCGCGCCGACCCCCTCCTGCGCGCGCCACAGCGCGGCCATCTCCTGCGTGCGCGGATTCGAGCCGGGGGGCAGCGCCAGCGCCGCCAGCAGCGCCGTGCCGGTCTCGTCCTCGCCGGCGACGTAGTCAGTGCCGGATTCGATCGTCAGCTGCACGCGCGCATGCAGCGGACTGCGCGCGACGAGTTGCAGGTCCGCGCGGTGCAGCACCTCGAGCGTCCCCGCGCGCACCCGCTGCGGCATCTCGAGCGCGAACAGCCACCGGTAACCGGTCGGCTCCTGCGTCAGCGTGTAGCGGATCGGCGCGCCGTTGCCCGCGAAGCGCACGCGCGGCGCCGCCGCCGGCGCGCGCGACGTCGCCGCGCGCCAGGTCGAGCCGTCGAACGCGCCGAACACCGGCCCGCGCCAGTACATGCGCGCCATCGGCGGAACCTTGCCGTCGAAGCGCACCCTGAACGCCAGCGCGTCCGATTCGGCCAGCGATGCGATCGCTCCGGGGGTCATCGACTCCGACAGGCCGGTGCGCGCCCGCTGGGCATCCGACGGCAGCCCCCACAGTGGCGCCGCGCCGCGCGGGAACAGCACGAACAGCGCCGCCGCGACCGGAAGCGCCTGCGCCAGCATGAGGCCAACGCTGCGCAGCCGCTGGCCGAGCGGCGTTTCCTCGTTGCGGAACTGCATCGTCAGCATCGCTGCGAGCAGGCCGTAGAGCGCCAGCGCGACTGCCGCCGCGGTGACGATCGACTGCGAATGCAGGAACGCCGCCAGCAGCAGGAACAGGCACAGGAAGATCACGACGAACAGGTCGCGCCGCGCGCGCATCTCCATCAGCTTCAGGCCGAGGAACAGCACCAGCAGCGCGACGCCCGGCTCGCGCCCGAGCAGCGTGTCGTAGTGCGCGTAGACCGCGACGATGCACGCGAGCGCCGCCGCCCAACGCACCGAGGCGCGCGGCAGCCAGCGACCCGACAGCACCAGCGCCAGCCGCCACGCGAACAGCAGCGAGAAAGCGACCGTGGTCCACCAGGGCAGGTGCGCGACGTGCGGCAGCACCGACAGCGCGACCGGGGCCATCAGGAACAGGGTCTCGCGGCGCTCGCGCTCCCACTGGGCGCCGAGCCGTCCGCCGAGCACGCGCAGCGCGTGCCGCATGCCGCTCGCCATGGCCGCTCCTTCAGCCGGTCCAGGTCGCGAGCGCTTCGAGACAGCGCGCGCGGTGCGCTGCGCCGTGTCCCGCGTGCAGGCTCGCGCCCGGCAGCGACAGCGCGTAGCGCACGCCGGCGGCGTCGGCGTCGATCACCCAGCGCGCGAGGCGCGACAGGCGCGCCTCGCTGTCCATCGACGGCGGCAGGGCCGACCATTCGAGCGACAGCTCGCCGATGTCGCCGCCGTCGAACTGCTTCGTGATCAGGTCGTCCGACGCCGTGCGCGCGACCGCCTTCCACGCGATCAGCCGCGGCGCGTCTCCGGCCGCGTAGGGGCGCAGTGCCGCGATGTCGTCGTTGCCGTGGCCGCGTGCGCTGCCGTCGCCGCTCGTCGCGAGCCGCGCCGGCAGCGGGGCCGCCGGCGTCTCGGGCTGCGGGTACACCAGCACGCGCACCGACGGCTGCCAGCGCGCCCACGCGCGCCACAGCCCGAGCGGAAACGCGCTCGCCAGCGCGAGCGGCGGCACCTGCATCCAGCCGCGAACCGGCGCCGGCAGCGCGATCGCGACGAAGCGCTCGGTCGCCGGGCCGACGTCGAACGACTCCGGTTGTGCCATGCCTGGCGCGCGCAGCTCGAGCGCGAAGCGGGCGAGCTGCGTCTCGTTACGCACGATCAGCGCGATCTCGGCGAGCTGGCCGGCGAACACCGGGTCGGCGCGCCCGGGCCGCAGCGTCAGCAGCGCGAGGTTGCGGAACGTGTGCAGCAGCGCGACCAGCGCCACCGACGCGACCAGGAACGTCAGCGCGTAGCCGAGCGACAGCTGGTAGTTGATCGCGGCCACCAGCATGGTCAGCACCACCGCGCCGAACAGCGCGCCCGGGCGCGTGGGCAGCACGAACACGTTGCGGCGCGTCAGCCGGAAGTCGCCGGCGCGCGGGCGCACGTCGCGCCCGAGTCGCCCGAGCAGGCGCTGCGCCGCCGTGCTCACGGCACCGCGACCCCCTTCACGAGCCCGGCGACGAGTTCCGCGCGCGCCCGATGCGAGGCGCTGCCGCCCTTGGACGGGCGCAGCCGGTGTCCCGCCACCGCCGTGAGGACGGCCTGCACGTCGTCGGGCAGCACGTGGTTGCGCCCTTCGAGCAGCGCCCACGCGCGCGCGGCGTGCAGCAGCGCGAGTCCGGCGCGCGGACTCAGCCCCTCGGACAGCGCCGGGCTGCGGCGGCTGAGCGCGATCAGGTTCTGCAGGTAGTCGAGCAGCGCGGGCGCGCAGCGGATCTCGCGCACCAGTCGCTGCGCCTCGAGCAGCTGCCCCGGATCCATCCGGGCCGGCAGGTTCGACAGCAGCTGGCGGCGGTCGTCGCCCTCGAGCAGCGCGCGCTCCGACTTGGCGTCCGGGTAGCCGAGCTCGACGCACATCAGGAAGCGGTCGAGTTGCGACTCGGGCAGCGGGAAGGTGCCGATCTGGTCCTGCGGGTTCTGCGTTGCGATCACGAAGAAGGGCTCGGGGAGCGCGAGGGTGCGCCCGTCGACCGACACCTGACGCTCCTCCATCGCCTCGAGCAGCGCCGATTGCGCCTTTGGCGAGGCGCGGTTGATCTCGTCGGCCAGCAGCACCTGCGAGAACACCGGGCCGGGGTGGAACGCAAACTGCGCCTTGTCGCGGTCGTACACCGACAGGCCGACGATGTCGGCCGGCAGCAGGTCGTTCGTGAACTGCACGCGCTTGAACTGCAGCCCGAGCGAAATCGACAGCGCGTGCGCCAGCGTGGTCTTGCCGACGCCGGGCAGGTCTTCGATCAGCAGGTGGCCACGGGCGAGCAGGCAGGCGAGCGCGAGCTTGATCTGCGGTTGCTTGCCCACGACGACGGCGCCGACCTGCGCGGCCACCGTCTGGATCCGCTCGAGCATGGGAGGGCGGCAGTCGTTGGGGGTCGACCGAGTCTAAACGATGGGGCCCGGCCGGCCGTGTGAAGGAATCGCCGGTTTGGACGATCGGCGGCTCGCGCCGATAATCGGAGCCGCAGGGGGCCGCGGCGGGGGCCGCGGGGACCGCGGCGGGCGCCGGCCGACCCGCAGGGCGCAGGCAAGGAGGATTTGGCGATGTCAGCAGCAGCTCAGGGTTCGCCCGCGGCGGGCGACGAACCGCTCGTGACGGTGGCGCGCGACGGCGGCGTGGTGCGGCTCACGCTGAACCGGCCGGGCCAGTTCAACGCCCTGTCCGAGGGCCTGATGAGGGCGCTGCAGGCGGAACTGGAGCGGGTTGCGGCCGACCCGCAGGCGCGCGTCGTGGTGCTCGCGGCTGCCGGCAAGGCCTTCTGCGCGGGCCACGACCTGCGCGAGATGCGCGCGCAGCCGTCGCACGACTACTACCGGACGCTGTTCGCGCAGTGCGCGCGCATGATGGTGACGATCCAGCAGCTGCCGCAGCCGGTGATCGCGCGCGTCCACGGGATCGCAACCGCCGCCGGTTGCCAGCTGGTGGCGATGTGCGACCTGGCCGTCGCGAGCGCGGACGCGAAGTTCGCGGTCTCGGGGGTCAACCTGGGGCTGTTCTGCTCGACACCGGCGGTTGCGCTGTCGCGCAACCTGTCGCGCAAAGCCGCGTTCGAGATGCTCGTCACCGGCGAGTTCATCGACGCGCAGGCCGCCGCCGCGCGCGGCCTGGTGAACCGGGTGGTGGCGCCGGACGCGCTCGACGCCGAGGTCGGTCGGCTCGCCGCGTCGATCTGCGCCAAGCCGGCCGTGGCGATCGCCGCCGGCAAGGGGCTGTTCTATCGCCAGCTCGAGATGGGCATCGACGCCGCCTACCAGCTCGCCGGCCAGACGATGGCCTGCAACATGATGGACGAAGCGGCCCTCGAGGGGGTCCAGGCGTTCATCGAGAAGCGCCCGCCGGATTGGCGCTGAGCGCCCCGCCGGAGGCGTCCGGCGAGTTCCTTATAATCATGGTTTTCCCGAACGCAAAGACCTGCAAGAGGCCCCGATGAAGATTCTCGTCCCCGTCAAGCGCGTGGTCGACTACAACGTGAAGGTGCGCGTCAAGAGCGACCAGAGCGGCGTCGACACCGCCAACGTCAAGATGTCGATGAACCCCTTCGACGAGATCGCGGTCGAGGAGGCCGTGCGCCTGAAGGAGAAGGGCGTCGCCACCGAGGTCATCGCCGTCTCCTGCGGCCCGCAGGCCTGCCAGGAAACGCTGCGTACCGCGATGGCGATCGGCGCCGACCGCGGCATTCTGGTGCAGACCGACGTCGAACTGCAGCCGCTCGCAGTGGCGCGCCTGCTGAAGGCGCTGGCCGACCGCGAGCAGCCGCAACTGATGATTCTCGGCAAGCAGGCGATCGACGACGACGCCAGCCAGACCGGTCAGATGCTGGCGGCGCTGGCGGACATCCCCCAGGCCACCTACGCGTCGAAGATCGAGGTCGCCGACGGCAAGGCGACGGTCACGCGCGAGGTCGACGGCGGCCTCGAGACGATCGTGATCTCGCTGCCCGCGGTGGTGACGACCGACCTGCGGCTCAACGAGCCGCGCTATGTCACGCTGCCGAACATCATGAAGGCGAAGAAGAAGCAGCTCGACGTGCTTGCGCCGGCCGACCTCGGCGTCGACCCGGCGCCGCGCCTGAAGACGCTGAAGGTCACCGACCCGCCGGGGCGCAAGGCGGGCATCAAGGTGCCGGACGTGGCGACGCTGGTGGCGAAGCTGCGCAACGAAGCGAAAGTGATCTGAGGGGAACCGACCGATGGCAGCTCTGGTACTGGCCGAACACGACAATGCGGTGCTGAAGCCCAGCACGCTCAACACGATCACCGCCGCGGCCAAGGCGGGTGGCGACGTCACGGTGCTGGTCGCGGGCGGCGGCTGAGCGGCGGTGGCGCAGGCGGCGGCGCAGGTGTCCGGCGTCGCGAAGGTCCTGCTGGCCGACGCGCCGCAACTGGGCGACCAGCTCGCCGAGAACATCGCCGCGCAGGTGCTGGCGGTGGCGGGCGGCTACACGCACATCCTCGCGCCGGCGACGGCGCACGGCAAGAACGTGGCGCCGCGCGTGGCGGCGAAGCTCGACGTCGCGCAGGTCTCCGACATCATCGGCGTCGAGTCGCCGGACACCTTCACGCGCCCGATCTACGCCGGCAACGCGATCGCGACCGTGCAGAGCGCCGATGCGGTGAAGGTGATCACCGTGCGCACGACCGGCTTCGACGCCGCGCCCGCGACCGGCGGCTCGGCCGCGGTCGAGACGGTCGCCGCGGTGGCCGACTCGGGCAAGTCCAGCTTCGTCGGCCGCGCGATCGCCAGGAACGACCGGCCGGAGCTGACTGCGGCCAAGGTCGTCGTCTCGGGCGGGCGCGGCATGGGCAGCTCCGACAACTTCAAGCTGCTCGAGCCGCTCGCCGACAAGCTCGGCGCCGCGCTCGGGGCGAGCCGCGCCGCGGTCGACGCCGGCTACGCGCCGAACGACTGGCAGGTCGGGCAGACCGGCAAGATCGTCGCGCCGCAGCTCTACATCGCGGTCGGCATCTCCGGGGCGATCCAGCACCTGGCCGGCATGAAGGACAGCAAGGTGATCGTCGCGATCAACAAGGACGAGGAAGCGCCGATCTTCGGCGTGGCCGACTACGGACTGGTCGCCGACCTGTTCGCAGCCGTGCCGGAACTCGTGAAGGAACTGGGCTGACGCGGCGCGCGGGACCGCGCGCGGGAGAGCGGACATGTCGTACGTGGCGCCGATCCGGGACATGATGTTCGTGATGCGCCACCTCGCGGGCATCGACGAGGTGGCGCGGCTGCCAGGGTTCGCGGATGCCGGCCACGAGACCGCGCAGGCGGTGCTCGGGGAGTGCGCGAAGCTCAACGAGGGCGTGGTCGAGCCGCTGAACCGCCCCGGCGACCTCGAGCCGTCGACGCTCGCCGACGGCGCGGTCACGACGACGCCGGGCTTTCGCGAGGCCTTCCGCCAGTTCGCCCAGGGCGGCTGGCAGGGCGTGCAGCACCCGGCGGAATTCGGCGGCCAGGGCCTGCCGAAGCTGATCGCGACGGCGTGCATGGAGATGCTCAACTCCGCGAACCTGTCGTTCGCGCTGTGCCCGCTGCTCACCGACGGCGCGATCGAGGCGCTGCTGGTGGCCGGCTCGGACGAGCAGAAGCGGCTCTTCGTCCCGCGACTGATCTCGGGCGAGTGGACCGGCACGATGAACCTCACCGAGTCGCAGGCCGGCTCGGATCTCGCGCTGGTGCGCGCGAAGGCGGTGCCGCAGCCCGACGGCAGCTACCGGATCTCCGGGCAGAAGATCTTCATCACGTTCGGCGAGCACGACATGGCGGACAACATCGTCCACCTGGTGCTCGCGCGCACGCCCGATGCGCCCGAGGGCGTCAAGGGCATCTCTCTGTTCGTGGTGCCCAAGTTCCTGGTCGACGCCGAGGGTCGCAAGGGCGCGCGCAACGACGTCTGGTGCCAGTCGATCGAGCACAAGCTCGGCATCAAGGCGAGCCCGACCGCGGTGCTCATCTACGGCGACGACAAGGGCGAGGTCGGCCCGGGCGCGATCGGCTATCGCGTCGGCGAGGAGAACCGCGGCCTCGAATACATGTTCGTGATGATGAACGCCGCGCGCTTCGCGGTGGGCATGCAGGGCGTGGCGGTGGCCGAGCGCGCGTACCAGCGCGCAGTCGCCTACGCGCGCGAGCGCGTGCAGAGCCGCGACGTGGCCGGCTCGAGCGGGCCGGTGCCGATCGTGCGCCATCCGGACGTGCGGCGGATGCTGATGACGATGCGCGCGAGCACCGAGGCGGCGCGCGCGCTCGCCTACGTGGCGGCGGCGACTTCGGACGCCGGCCACCACGCGGCCGACGAGGCGGTGCGCCGCGAGAACATGGCGGTCTACGAGTTCCTCGTGCCGATCGTCAAGGGGTGGTCGACCGAGATGTCGCTCGAGGTCGCGTCGCTGGGCGTGCAGGTCCACGGCGGCATGGGCTTCATCGAGGAGACCGGCGCTGCGCAGTACTACCGCGACGCGCGCATCCTGACGATCTACGAGGGCACGACCGCGATCCAGGCCAACGACTTCGTCGGGCGCAAGACCGTGCGCGACGGCGGCGCGGTCGCGCGCGGGCTGATCGCGCGCGTGCGCGAGACCGAGGCGCAGCTCGCGGGACGCGGCGGCGACCTCGAGGCGATCGGGGCGCGGCTGTCGCCGGCGCGGGCGGCGCTCGAGGAGACGGTCGAGCACGTGCTGGGCGCGTTCCGCGGCGACGTGCGCGCGGTGTTCGCCGGCAGCGTTCCCTACCTGAGGCTGGCCGGCATCGTGCTGGGCGGCTGGCAGATGGCGCGCGCGGCGCTCGCTGCCGACGCCGCGCTCGCGGCGGGCGACGGCGATGCCGGGTTCCTGGCGGCCAAGATCGCGACTGCGCGCTTCTTCGCGGACCACCTGCTGACTCAGGCGAGCGCGCTGCGCGCCGCGGCCGTCGAGGGCGCGGCGGGCACGCTGGCGATGCCTGAAGAGGCTTTCTGAACGCGACCCCGCTGCGCGGGCGGGGCGCGACCTCGAACCCGCAGCATCGCTTCGCGCGGCAGTCCGCCGAGCCGTTCGACGACGGCTGGCCGCGCGACGACGAGCCGGCGGCGCCATTGGTCACCGAAGTCCGCGAGGAGCGCGCCCGCTCTCTGGTCGTGCGCAACCGCGACCCCGACGCGCCGTTCGAGCTGTCGGTCAATCCGTACCGCGGCTGCGAGCACGGCTGCATCTACTGCTACGCGCGCGCGAACCACGGTTACGTCGGGCTGTCGGCGGGACTCGACTTCGAGACGCGGCTGTTCGCGAAGACCGACGCGGCCGGACTTCTCGCCGGCGAACTCGCGAGCCGCGCGTGGCGCTGCGCGCCGATCAGTGTCGGCACCGCGACCGACGCCTACCAGCCGATCGAGCGCCGCTACGGGCTCACGCGCGCGCTGATCGGCGTGATGGCGCAGTTCCGCCAGCCGTTCTCGATCCTCACCAAGTCGTCGCTGGTCGAACGCGACCTCGACCTGCTGGCGCCGCTGGCGCGCGACGGGCTGGCCAGCGTTCACGTGACGCTGACCACGCTCGACGAGGCGCTCGCGCGCCGCTGGGAGCCGCGCGCGGCGGCGCCGTGGCGCCGGCTCGAGACGATGCGCCGCCTGCGCGAGGCCGGCATCCCGGTCGGCGTCGCGGTGGCCCCGGTGGTGCCGTTCCTGAACGAGCCCGAGCTCGAGCAGGTGCTCACCGAGGCGCGTGCCGCCGGCGCGCAGACGGCGTTCTACCAGCCGCTGCGACTGCCGCCCGAGTTGCACGGCGTGTTCGCGGACTGGCTGCGCGCGCACTACCCGCAGCGCGCGCAGAGGGTGCTGCGGCACGTCGACGACCTTCAGCGCGGCAGCGGCCAGCGCGGTGGCCGCCACGCGTGGGCCGAACTGATCCGCCTGCGTTTCGAGATCGTCGCGCGCAAGCTCGGTTTCGACCGGGATCCGCCGGCGCTGCGCACCGACCTGTTCCGGCGGCCGGGCGACGAACCGCGCCAGCCGGAGCTGTTCTAGGGGCCGATTGCCCGCGCGGCCGGAGCGGGCTACAATGCGCGGTTTTCCGCTTACGGAATGAAGGACACGGATATGGTCGTTATCCGACTGACTCGAGGCGGCGCCAAGAAGCGCCCCTTCTATCACATCGTCGCCGCGAGCAAGCAGACGCGCCGCGACGGGCAGTTCATCGAGCGCCTCGGCTACTACAACCCGATCGCCACGGCGAACGAGGTGGGGCTGAACGTCGCTGTCGATCGCGTCGACTACTGGAAGGCGCAAGGCGCCGAACTGTCGCCGACGGTTGCTCGCCTGGTCAAGCAACAACTGGCCAAGCAGCCGGTCGCCGCCTGAACTTGCCGCCCGACGACGCCCCTGCCGGGTTCCCCGCCGATGCGGTCGCGCTCGGCAGAGTGGCAGGCGCGTGGGGCGTACAGGGCTGGCTGCGGGTCAGCCCGTTCAACGATTCGCGTGATTCGAGTCTCAATGGACTCCGGCGCTGGTGGCTGTGCGGACCGGCCGGCGCACGCGCGCTCGACATCGAATCCACGCGGGTGCACGGCGACGACATCCTGGCCAAGGCCGTCGGCGTCGAAGACCGCGACCAGGCGCAGGCCCTTAAGGGTTGCGAGGTGATGGTCGGCCGCGCCGAGTTCCCGCGCGCGGCCGAAGGCGAGGTCTACTGGGTCGACCTGATCGGCTGCACGGTGCGCAATCCGCGCGGCGACCCGCTCGGCACGGTCGCCGCAGTCGAGGAATTCGGCGCCGACCCGGTCCTGCGCGTCGGGCAGCACCTGATTCCGCTGGTGCCGCGCCACGTGCTCGCGATCGATCTCGCCGCGCGCGCGATCGTCGCCGACTGGGAACCGGATTACTGACCCGCCGGCGCGAGACCGCCAGGGACCAGCCGCTGCGATGCGCATCGACGCGATCACGTTGTTTCCGCAGATGTTCGACGCGGTGACGCGCTTCGGGATCACCGGGCGCGCGCACGAGCGCGGCCTGTGGGCGCTCGCGTGCTGGAATCCGCGCGACTTCGCCACCGACGCCTACCGCAGCGTCGATGACCGGCCATACGGTGGCGGCCCCGGCTTGGTGATGCTGGCGCAGCCGCTCGCCGCCGCGATCGCGGCGGCGCGCGCCGCGGGCCCGGCCGGCCGGCCGGTCATCGCGCTGTCGCCGCAGGGGCGGCCGCTGGCCGACGCCCGCGTGCGCGAACTCGCCGGCCTGTCCGGCGCGATCCTGGTGGCGGGTCGCTACGAGGCGATCGACCAGCGGCTGCTCGATCGCCACGTCGACGAGGAGGTCGCGGTGGGCGACTTCGTCGTCTCGGGCGGCGAGCTGCCGGCGATGATGCTGATCGACGCGGTCGTGCGGCAACTGCCCGGCGCGATGAACGATGCGCGCTCGCCGGCCTGCGACTCGTTCGCCGACGGGCTGCTCGACTGCCCGCACTACACCCGTCCCGAGGTCTTCGAGGAAACGCCGGTCCCGGAGGTCCTGCTGTCGGGGCACCACGCGAACATCGCCCGCTGGCGCCGCCAGCAGTCGCTGCGGGCGACACTGCTGCGCCGTCCGGACCTGATCGGGCGCGCGCGTGCCGAGGGCCTGCTGGACGCCGAAGACCAGCGCTTCCTCGCCGGCCTGCTGGCGGAGATGGAGAAAAAGCCTTAGAATGCAAGGCTTTGCGGAATTCCGCAGCCATCCCATCCTCTGCGCGGCGACAGCCTGCGGGCGAAGTCATACCAAGACCGGCGCACGATGGTTCAAGGAGCGTCCATGGACCTGATCCAGCAACTCGAGCAGGAAGAGATTTCCCGGCTCGGCAAGAGCATTCCCGAGTTCGCCCCCGGCGACACGGTGATCGTCAGCGTCAACGTCGTCGAGGGCAGCCGCAAGCGCGTGCAGGCCTACGAGGGCGTGGTCATCGCGCGCCGCAACCGCGGCCTGAACTCGTCGTTCATCGTGCGCAAGATCTCGTCCGGCGAGGGCGTCGAGCGCACCTTCCAGCTGTACTCGCCGCTGATCGCGAGCATCGAGGTCAAGCGCCGTGGCGACGTGCGCCGCGCGAAGCTCTACTACCTGCGCAACCGTTCGGGCAAGTCGGCGCGGATCCGCGAGAAGCTGCCCGGGCGCACCACGCGCGCAGTCAAGGTCGAGGGCTGAAAGCGCACGACGCGATCCGGGAGCCGTGTCACGACCCCGCAGGGCGCCTTCGAGCGCCCTGTTGTACCCCGCAGGGCGCCTTCGAGCGCCCTGTTGTATTTTGTAGCCCATGAGCGCGAAACCCGGTGAGCAGCAGACGCGCGAGCAGCAGGTGCGGGAAAGGCACCGGATCGACTTCGACCCGCGTCGCCTGCCGATGGAGCAGATCGACGATGCGCTGCCGGCGGTGCAGCACGAGCGGCTGGCACCCGAAGCGTTGCGGCAGCGCTTCGCGCGCCCGCCGCGCTGGGAGCCCGAGGTCACCGACGACCGTTTCCGCCTCGACACGGCGCGCCCGCGGGACGCTGCGGTGCTGATGCCTCTGGTCGCGCACCCCACCGGGACGACCGTGCTGCTGACGCAGCGCACGCTGCACCTGCGCCACCACTCGGGGCAGATCGCGTTTCCCGGGGGGCGCATCGAGCCCGACGATCCGTCGCCGGTGCAGGCGGCGCTGCGTGAGGCGCGCGAGGAGGTCGGACTCGAGGCCGCCGGCATCGAGATCATCGGCCGCCTGCCCGACTACCTGACCGGAACCGGCTTTTGCGTGACTCCGGTGGTCGGGATCGTCGCGCCGGGCTTCGACCTGCGCCCCGATCCATCCGAGGTGGCACACGTGTTCGAGGTGCCGCTCGCGTTCCTGATGGATCCGCGCCACCACCAGCTCCGCCGCCTGCGACTCGATGCGGGCGAGCGCGTGTTCTACGCGATGCCGTACCGGCCGCCCGGCGCCGACGACGAGCATTTCATCTGGGGGGCCACGGCGGCGATGCTGCGAAACCTGTATCGTCTGCTCGTCGCGTGATGGGCCGGGCCGGAACTGCAACGGGATGGGATTCGTCGCACTGATCTTTGCGCTGCTGATCGAGCAGGGCAGGCCGCTGGCGGGCGGCAATGCGGTGCACCGGCTGGCGACGGCCCTGGCCGATTCCGTGCGCGGCGCCAGCGACGCCGGCGAGCGTCGCCACGGGATGCTCGGCTGGATCGCCGTCGTCGGCGCGGCGCTGCTGGGCGTGGCGGCGCTCGAGTGGGCGGCGAGCCTGCTGCATCCGCTGGCCTTGTTCGTCGTGCACGTCGCGATCCTGTACCTGACGGTGGGTTTTCGCCAGTTCAGCCAGGCCTTCACCGCCATCCAGGTCGCGCTCGCCAACGACGACCCCGATGGCGCGCGCAGCGTGCTCGAGCGCTGGCTCCGGCAGTCGGACCCCGACGACGCGTCGGACCGCCCGCGCCGCGAGGCGCCGGTCAACGAGGTCTGCCGGCAGGCGATTGCGCATGCGCTGGTGGCGGCGCACCGCCACGTGTTCGGGCCGCTGTTCTGGTACCTGCTGCTGCCCGGTGCGATCGGCCCGGTGATGTACCGCTTCGCCGAGATGCTCGCGCGGCGCTGGGGTGCGCCGGTGATCGAAGGCGCGGCGCGCGTCGACGAACCCTACGGAGCGTTCGCGCTGCGCGCCTACCGCGCAATCGACTGGTTGCCGGTGCGGATGTCGGCAGCGGGCTTCGCGATCGTCGGCAACTTCGAGGATGCGGTGTATTGCTGGCGCGGCGCCAGCGCTGCCGGAACCACCACTGAGCAGCGCGGGCTGCTGCTGGCTGCCGGCGGCGGCGCGCTCGGACTGCGGGTCGCGGAGCCGGCGCTCGAGGCGCGCTGGGCCGCGGGCGAACAGGGCTTCGAGTGGCGCGGCGCGGAGCCCGACGCGGCCGGCCTGCGCAGCTCGGTCGGACTCGTCTGGCGCTCGATCGTGCTGTGGATCGGCGTGTTCGCGATGCTCACCGTCGCCGCGTGGCTCGGCGGCTGAAGCGGGCTCAATCGCAGCTCACGCGCAGCTCACACGCAGCTCACACGCAGCTCAATCGCAGCTCAATCGCCGTCGTCGCCGATGCGCGCGAAGATCCGGTAGCGCACCGCGTCGATGTCGCCGCGCTCGGCGGCCTCGCGGATCGCGCAGCCGGGCTCGTCGCGGTGGCGGCAGTCGTTGAAGCGGCAGCGTCCGAGCAACGGCGCGAATTCGCGCATCGCGTGCGTGCGCTGCGAGGCCGACAGGTGCGCGAGCCCGAAGCTCTGGAACCCCGGCGTGTCGATGATGCGGGCGTCCGGCGCCGTGTCGGCGGGCAACTCGAACATCCGGCTGAAGGTCGTCGTGTGGCGCCCGCTCGACAGGGCGACCGAGATCTCGCGCGTGCGCAGGTCGGCGTCCGGCGCCAGCGTGTTGACCAGCGTCGACTTGCCCATGCCGGACTGGCCGATCAGCAGCGTCGTGCGCCTGCCGAGCCAGCCGCGCAGCGTGTCGCGGGTGGCTTCCGGGTGCACCCTGGCTGCGATCTCGAACACCGGGTAGCCGAGCGCGCGGTAGGCGGCGAGACGCGGCTCGATCGTGCGCGCGGCCTGCAGGTCGCACTTGTTCGCGACCAGCGCGGCGTCGATGCCCGCGGTGTCGAGCGCGATCAGCATGCGCACGAGCAGCGCCTCCGAGAAGGGCGGGTCGGCGCTGAGGACCACGCCCGCCTGGTCGACGTTGGCGGCGAGCAACTTGGTTCGCCAGCCGTCGCTTCGTTGCAGCAGCGTGCGGCGCGGCTGCAGCGCTTCGATCACCGCCTGGTCAGGGCCGAGCGCGCGCACGTCGACCCGGTCGCCGACGCACACGTCGGTGCGCTTGCCGCGCGTGACCGCCACGCGGTCGGCCCAGGCTCCGGTGGGCGAGCGGACGTAGAACTGCCGCCCGAAGCTGGCGGCGACCAGCGCGGGCTCGGGCTGCGAGACGCTCGGACCCGGCATCTCAGGTCGCGACGGGGGCGAGGCCCGCGCTTTCTTCGAGCCGCGCGACGCGCAGCGAAGCGGGCGGGTGCGAATCGTGAAACGCCGAGTACAGCGGGTCGGGTGTCAGCGTCGACGCGTTGTCTTCATAGAGCTTGACCAGCGCGTCGACGAGGTCGCCGGCCCGCGTGTGCTGCGCCGCGAACGCGTCGGCCTCGAATTCGTGGCGCCGCGACGCCCAGCTGAACAGCGGCTGCAGCGGAAAGGCGAACACCGGCAACGCGAGGAAGAACAGGACCAGCGCCGCCGCCTCGATTTCGCCGGGGGCCGGCGTCACGCCGAGTCCCTGGTAGAACCAGCCCTGGCGCGACAGCCAGCCGAGCAGCCACAACCCCGCAAGACTGGTCGCGAAACTCAGCGCGATGCGCCTGGCGACGTGGCGGTGGCGGAAGTGGCCGAGCTCGTGCGCGAGCACCGCCTCGATCTCGGCCGGCTCCAGGCGCGCGAGCAGCGTGTCGAAGAAGACGATCCGCCTGGCGCGCCCGAGTCCGGTGAAGTAAGCGTTGCCGTGCGCGGAGCGGCGGCTGCCGTCCATCACGAACACGCCTCTGGCAGCGAAGCCGCAGCGCGCGAGCAGCGCTTCGACCCGTGCGCGCAGCGCGGCGTCGGCGAGCGGCTCGAAGCGGTTGAACATCGGCGCGATCACGCTCGGGTACAACACCAGCACGGCGACGCTGAACGCGACCCACGCGATCCACGCCCAGAGCCACCACAGGCTGCCGGCGCTGCGCATCAGCCACAGCACCAGGGCCGCCAGCGGCAGTCCGAGCACGGCGGCAATCGCCGCGCCCTTGAGCGCGTCCGCGACGAACAGGCGCGGCGTCATCCGGTTGAAGCCGAAACGCTGCTCGAGCCGGAACTGGCGATACCACTCGAGCGGCAGGTCGGCGGCGGCGCCGATCAGCGCCACGACGGCCACGAACGCCAGCTGGCGCGCGAACGGATGATCCGGGCTGAGCTGCGCCAGCGCGCCGAGGATCCACTGCAGGCCGCCGAGCAGCGTGAATGCGAGCAGCAGCGCGGCGCCGACGAGCGCGTCGACCATTCCCAGGCGCACGCGCGCCGCGGTGTAGTCGGCCGCGCGCCGGTGGGCAGCGAGCCCGACGCGGCCGGCGAAGCGTGGCGGCACGGCGTCGCGATGCGAGCGCACGTGCCTGAGCTGCCGCCCGGCCAGCCACAAGCGCACGCCGACCGAGGCGAGCAGCGCTGCGGCGAACAGCAGCGAAAAGGCGAGCGCAGTCAAGAGGGCGGGCCGCTGTGCGAGAATGCCAAGGGGAGAAAAAATTATGTCACAGCAGGAAGCGCCCGCGGTTTCGGCGGTCGCGAGCACGCCGGCTCCGGCTGCGCCGCGCAGGCCCGACGAGTCGCTGCTCGTCTGGGTCGACATGGAGATGACGGGCCTGAACCCCGCCGTCGACCGCATCATCGAAATCGCGATCGTCGTCACCGACGAGGCGCTCGAGGAAGTCGCGCGCAGCGACGCCCTCGCGATCCGCCAGCCAGCCGCGGTGCTCGATGCGATGGACCAGTGGAACCGCGCCACGCACGGTCGCTCGGGACTGGTCGAGCGCGTGCTCGCCTCGCAGTGGAGCGAAGCGAGCGCCGAGCAGGCGCTGATCGACTTCCTCGCGCCGCTGGTGCCGCCCGGCAAGTCGCCGATGTGCGGCAACTCGATCTGCCAGGACCGCCGCTTCATGGCGCGCCACATGCCGCGCCTCGAGGCCTATTTCCACTATCGCAACCTCGACGTGAGCACCCTGAAGGAACTGTGCCGGCGCTGGCGGCCCGAGGTCGCGAAGGCGTTCGCAAAGCGCAGCGCGCACACGGCGCTGGCCGACATCGCCGAGTCGATCGACGAGTTGCGCCACTACCGCGACCGCTTCCTGTCGCTGACCACGCCGGGCTGAGTCGCCGCCTGCGCGCGCCAGACGCGCGCGAGGATCGTCGCGAGCGCCGCGGCGGCCGCCGCGACGCCGAAGCCGGTGGCGATCCAGAAGCCGCGCGCGCCCGCGACGGCGTCCGCCCACGGGTGCGACGACGCGCCGACGACGAACGCGAGCCACCAGCCGCCGCCGAGGCCGACGCCCCACAGCGCGAACACGAAGACGAGCATCGGCAGCGTGGTGATCCGGTACGCGCGCAGCACGAACGCGCAGATGGCCTGCGTCGCGTCGGCGATCTGGAACAACGCCACCAGCGCGATCAGGCCGGCGGCGGTCGCGACCACCGCTGCGTCGGTGCTGTACAGGCCCGCGATCCGCTCGCGCCCGGCGAAGAGCGCGAGCGCGATCGCCGCCGCGCAGCCGAGCGCGACGCGCAGGCCGGCCAGCGCGCGCTCGCGCGCCTCGGCCGGGCGCCCGGCGCCGATCGACTGCGCGACCAGCACCCCGGTGGCCGTCCCGAGCGCGAGCGGCACCATGTAGACGAGCGCCGCGAGGTTCGCCGCGATCTGGTGGCTCGCGGCCGTGGTCGCCCCGAGGCGCGCGAGGAACACCGCCATGAAGGTGAACGACGTCACCTCGACCAGGTGGCTCGCGCCGATCGGCAGGCCGAGCGCGAGCAGGTTGCGCAGCCGAGCCGGGTCGGGCCGCGAGAACGCGCCGCGCCCGATCACGCCCAGGCGACGGTACAGCGGCTGGACGCGCAGCGCGGCGAGCGCGAGCAGCAGCGACAACCACATCAGGATCGCCGTCGAGACGCCGCAGCCGGCGCCGCCGAGCGCCGGCACGAGCACCGTGTCGCCGCTCCTCCAGCCGTGCATGAAGAGCGCGTTCAGCGGCGCTTTCGCCGCGAGCGCGACGAGGTTGATCGCCATCACCGCCTTCGGGTTGCCGATCGCGCTCGACAGTGCGTGGAACACGCGAAACAGCAGCGCCGCCGGCAGGCCCGCCGCGGTGGCCCAGAGGTAGGCGCGCGTCACGCTGGCCACCTCCGGCGGCGGATCGCTCAGTGCGATCCACAGGTCGGCCGACGCGAGCGCGACGCAACCGGGCACCGCCATCAGCACCGCGAGCCACGCGGCCTGATGAGTGTCGGGCCCGATCTGGTGGTAGTGGCGCGCGCCGTAGTGCTGCGCGACGATCGGGCTGAGCGCCAGCAGCACGCCCATCAGCCCGATGTAGACGCTGATGTAGATGCTCGAGCCGAGTCCGATCGCCGCCACGTCGACCGCCGACAGCCGGCCGGCCATGACGGTGTCGATCACGCCGTTGAGCATCACCGCGATCTGCCCGACGAACACCGGCCAGGCAAGCTTCAGCAGGTCGCCCTTCATCGGCCGCGGGCGGTGGCGGGAGCGGGCTCGCGCCGGTACAGCCGGAAACGCTCGTCGCGATCGCTGCGCCGCTGGCCCTGCCAGGCGAGCGACCAGCCGGGCAGCGCGTCGGGGGCGGCGCGCGCCAGCGGGCCGCGGTCCTGCACCAGCAGCCAGTCGCAGCGTTCGCCGGCGGCGGCGAAACGCACCGGCGCGAAGTAGTAGACGCTCGCGCGCGGCGCCAGCTCGAGCGCGCGCGCCTCGATGCAGTGCTCGCGTTCGTCGCCGACCAGCCGGGCGGCCAGCTGGTGCGCGACCTCCCGGTAGGTGTTGCGCTCGTTGAACACCGGGAGCCACAGTGTCATCAGCAGCAGCCACGCGAGCACCACGCCGCCGCACGACAACATCATCGCCCGCCAGATCATCCGCGGCTGGCGCGATACGCGCCAGCGCACCAGCCACAGCCACGCGGCGGTCGCGAGCAGGCCGAGCGCGAGTTCGGGCACGGTCCATTGCGGCACGAAGTCGGGCGCGATGCGGCTGGCCCGATAGGCCATCCGGGGCGGATAGCCGGTCATCAGCGCGATCCAGTACGCCCAGATCACGATGGCGAACAGCGAGAAGCTGGCGACCGCGAACCAGTCGAGCAGGCTGACGACCGCGCGCCGGAGCGTCGGCAGGCCGACCGCCGCCAGCATCGCGAGCGGCACGGTCGCCGGCAGCAGCCAGGTTTCGGCGCCTGCCGGCGAGAGCAGCGAGCGCAGCCCGAGCGCCGCGGTCAGCAGCAGCGGCAGCGCAACTGCCGGCTCGTCCCAGCGGCCGCGCCAACGCCAGGCGGCCCATAGCGCGACCGGCCATGCCGGCCAGTAGAACCACGGCGCGGTGCGCGCGACGTACGACAGCGAATCGGCGGTCGGGCCCGACACCACGGCTGCGTTCCATGCCCCCCATTCGAACAGGTGGGTGCGTGCGGCAACCTCGCCGCCGGCGAGCAGTGCGGGCCACGGCAGCGCGCCGGCCCGCGCGACGGCGAGCGCGACCGGCACGAAGCGCCCCG
>JANJTK010000170.1 GCA_024711155.1 Burkholderiaceae bacterium | reverse complement strand
GACGCCGCCCGCACCCGCCCCGCGCGCTGACACCTCCGACCCGCTGCGCGCGCTGCCAAGCCGGCAGCAGCGCGCCGCCGCGCCGCGCCCGGCTCAGGCCGGCACCGCGTGCAGGTCGTGCTCGTCGGTGCCGACGATGCGCACCTCCAGTCGCGCGCCCGGGCGCAGCGCGCGCGCCGCGTCCTCGCCTTCGAGCGCGACGAAGACCACGCCGTCGACCTCGGGTGCCTCGCCCGCCGAGCGCGCGACCGCGCGCCACTCGCCGGCCTGGCGGTCGTGCTCGATCGCGTCGACCAGCACGGCGGCGCGGGTGCCCACGCGCCGCTTCAGGCGGCGCGCGCTGATGCGGGCCTGCAACGCCATCAGGCGATCCCGGCGCTCCTCGCGGACCTCTTCGGGCAACGCTCCGGGCAAGTCGTTGGCCGTCGCGCCCTCGACCGGCGAATACGCGAAGCAGCCGACCCGGTCGAGTTCGGCCTCGGCGAGAAACGCAAGCAGGTGCTCGAACTCGGCCTCGGTCTCGCCGGGGAAACCGGCAATGAACGTGCTGCGGATCGTCAGCCCGGGGCAGGCGGCGCGCCAGGCCCGGATGCGCTCGATGTTCTTCTCGCCGCCGGCCGGTCGCTTCATCAGCCGCAGGATGCGCGGATGCGAGTGCTGGAACGGCACGTCGAGGTACGGCAGCACCGCGCCCTGCGCCATCAGCGGCAGCACCTCGTCGACGTGCGGGTACGGATAGACGTAGTGCAGCCGCACCCAGGCGCCCAGGCGCGCGAGTTCCTGCACCAGTTGCGTCATCCGCGTGCGCACCGGCCGGCCGTCGACGAAGCCGGTGCGGTGCCGCACGTCGGCGCCGTAGGCGGCGGTGTCCTGCGACACTACCAGCAGCTCGCGCACGCCTGCGCGCACGAGCGCCTCGGCCTCGCGCACCACGTCGCCGATCGGCCGGCTCGCGAGGTCGCCGCGCAGCGACGGGATGATGCAGAACGTGCACCGATGGTTGCAGCCCTCGGAGATCTTCAGGTAGGCGTAGTGGCGCGGCGTGAGCTTCACGCCGCCGGGCGGGACCAGGTCGACGTACGGGTCGTGCGGCTGCGGCAGGTGCGCGTGCACGTGCGCCATCACCTCGTCTGTCGCCTGCGGCCCGGTGACGGCGAGCACCTTCGGGTGCGCCTTCCCCACGAGCGTCCCGCCGTCTGCCCCGCGGCGCGCGCCGAGGCAACCGGTGACGATCACCTTGCCGTTGGCGGCAAGCGCCTCGCCGATCGCGTCGAGCGACTCCTGGACCGCCGCGTCGATGAATCCGCAGGTGTTGACGACGACCAGGTCGGACCCCGCGTAATCGCCCGCGATCTCGTAACCCTCGGCGCGCAGCTGCGTGAGGATGCGCTCCGAGTCGACGGTCGCCTTCGGGCAACCGAGCGAGACGAACCCCACCTTCGGCGGAGCCTTGCGGCGGTGCCGCCGGGGCGGCCTCTCGGCGACGGACATCGCTGCGTGCGGGCCGCGCGCGGCTACTTCTTGTCGTCCGGACCCGGGGCGGCGCCGGGCGCCGGCGGCATGCCGAACGGAAAGGTCTGGAACATGTTGCGGGTCTGCGCCTGCATCTGTTCCTGCATCTGCACGAAAAGATTCTTGCTCTGTTCGATGTAGTTGCCCATCATCGTCTGGATCACCGGAGCCTGCACCGACATGAATTGCGTCCACATCTCCGGATTGGGCATGCCGCGCGAATCGTAGAAGCCCTTCGACTGCTCCTGGAGCTTGTTCTGGATCTCGACGAAGGCCTGCATCGTCTTCTCCAGGTACGCGCCCATCATCCCCTGCATCGCGTGCCCGTAGAAGCGGATGATCTGCGCCAGCATCGGCGACGAGAACAGCGGCGTGCCGCCCGCTTCCTCGTCGAGGATGATCTGCAGCAGGATGCTGCGCGTCAGGTCCTCGTTGGTGCGCGCGTCGACGACCTTGAATTCCTCGTTGTCGAGCACCAGCTGCTTGACGTCGACGAGCGTGATGTACGCGCTCGTCTGCGTGTCGTAGAGCCGGCGGTTCGGGTACTTCTTGATCAGGCGGGCGGGGTTTGCCATCGTCGTCTCCGTCAGCCCATGTGCAGGCCGCCGTTGCACGAGAAGTCGGCCCCGGTCGTGAAGCCGGCGTCGTCGGTGGACAGCCAGCCGCAGATCGAGCCGATCTCCTCGGCCCGCCCGAGGCGGCGCACCGGTATCGCCTGGATGATCTTCTCGCGCACGTCCTCGCGCACTGCCATCACCATGTCGGTGGCGATGTAGCCCGGCGAGACCGTGTTGACGGTCACGCCCTTGCTCGCCACCTCCTGCGCCAGCGCCATCGTGAAGCCGTGCATGCCGGCTTTCGCCGCCGAGTAGTTGGTCTGCCCGAACTGCCCCTTCTCGCCGTTGACCGACGAGATGTTGACGATGCGGCCCCAGCCCTTGTCGAGCATTCCGTCGATGACCTGCTTCGTCACGTTGAACAGCGAGTTCAGGTTCGTGTCGATCACCGCGCGCCAGTCGTCCAGGGCCATCTTCCGGAACACCGAGTCGCGCGCGATGCCGGCGTTGTTGACCAGCACGTCGACCGCGCCGAACTCGGCCTTGACGCGGTCGAACGCGTCCCGCGTCGAGTCCCAGTCGGAGACGTTGCCCACCGACGCGTGGAACGCGTAGCCCTCGGCGCGCTGCGCCGCAAGCCACTTGTCGTAGTCGCGCGTCGGGCCGCAGCCGGCGATCACCGTCATGCCCATGTCGTGGAAACGGCGGCAGATCGCCGTCCCGATGCCGCCCATGCCGCCCGTCACGTAGGCGATCTTTCCCGTCATCGCTGTCCCTCCTCGCGTTTCGGCCTCAGCTGTCGGCCCTGTGCTTGACGTAGCTGCCCGGCGCCGGTTCGAGCGGCCGCCAGCGTTCGCTGCCCAGCCGCGCGTGCGCCTTGCGCGTGCCGCCTGAAAACCCCGCCAGCCAGCGCGCCCAGTCGGGCCACCAGCTGCCGGCAACCTCGGTCGCCGCCGCAAGCCACGCGTCCGCGTCGGCCGGCAGCGAGTCGCCGATCCAGTGGCTGCGCTTGCCCTTCGCCGGCGGATTGACGACGCCGGCGATATGACCGCTCGCGCCGAGCACGAACCGGTTCGGGCCGGACAGCAGCTGCGTCGATCCGTACGCGCCGCGCCACGGCACGATGTGGTCCTCGCGCGACCCGTAGACGTAGGCCGGCACGCCGATCGCGCCGAAGTCGACCGGCGCCCCGCAGCAAGCAACGCGGCCGGGCTCGCGCAACTCGTTGCGCAGGTAGGTGTGGCGCAGGTACCAGCAGTACATCGGCCCAGGCAGGTTCGTGCTGTCGGCGTTCCAGTACAGCAGGTCGAACGCCGGCGGCGTCTCGCCCATCAGGTAGTTGCCGACCACGTAGTTCCACACCAGGTCGTTCGGGCGCAGGAAGTTGAAGGTCAGCGCCAGCTCGCGCCCGCGCGCGAGGCCGCCGGCGCCGATGGTCGCCTCGCGCTGCGCGACGAAGGCCTCGTCGACGAACATGCCGAGCGCGCCGGTGTCGGAGAAGTCGAGAAAGGTCGTGAGCAGCGTCATCGACTCGATCCAGCGCTCGCCGCGCGCCGCCAGCACCGCCGCCGCGGCGCCGAGCAGCGTGCCGCCGACGCAGAACCCGAGCACGTTGATGCGCGGCTGCCCGCCGATTTCGCGCACGACACGGATCGCTTCGATCACGCCGCGCTCGAGGTAGTCGTCCCAGCCGAGGCCGCCCTGGTCCGCGTCGACGTTCTTCCACGACACCATGAAGACCGTGTGCCCCTGCGCGACCGCCCAGGCGACGAACGAGTTCTGCGGTTGCAGGTCGAGGATGTAGAACTTGTTGATGCACGGCGGCACCATCAGCAGCGGCCGCTGCGCAACTTGCGGAGTCGACGGCGCGTACTGGATCAGCTGGATCAGCTCGTTCTGGTAGACGACGGCGCCGGGCGTGACGGCGAGATTGCGGCCGACCTCGAAGGCCGTCTCGTCGGTGTGCGAGATGCGCCCCTTGCGCAGGTCGCCGAGCAGGTTCTCCATCCCGCGCCGCAAGCTCTCGCCGCGCGTCTCGACCAGGCGCTGCTGCGCCTCGGGGTTGAGCGCGAGGAAGTTCGCCGGCGACGCGGCGTCGACCCACTGGCGAGTGGCGAAGCGGATCCGCTCGCGCGCGAGTTCGTCGCCCTCGACCGCATCGGCGAGCCGCTGCATGAACTCCGAGTTGAGTTGGTAGAGCGCTGCAAACTGCGCGAACGGGGGCTGCCGCCACGCGGGTCCGGCAAAGCGCCGGTCGCCCGGATCGGGAAGCGCCGCGTCGCCCGCCAGCGCCCCGAGCCGCTGCAGGTACTCGGCCTGGATCTCGCCGAGGCGTGCCGCCGGCACGCCCGCGCGCTCGGGACTCCCCTGGGGGGACTCCAAAGGACTCGTGCTGCGACGCCGCGAAACCCCTGCCTTGCTGCCCCGCGATGCGCCCGGCATCGTCCTCTCCGTTCCTTCCCTGCGACTCGACCGAGCCATTCTGCACTGCGCAAGGGTTTTGTCAACGCAGCGCAGCATCGCCTAGCGTAATCCCCGAGGATGACCGCCAGGCGACGTTCCGGCGTCGCCCCTTTCCCTCACGCATCGAGCCAGATCAGCGAAGCCATGCGCCCGCAGTCGCGGTCGCGGCGAAACGAGTAGAAGCGCTCGCGCTCCTCGAAGGTGCAGCACCCGCCGCCGCGGACGCGCCGCACCCCGCGCCGGCTGAGCGCGAGGCGGGCCAGCAGGAACAGATCGGCGTGCCACTTGCCCGCTCGGCCGGCCGCGAAGAAAGCCGCCTCGCAAGCCGCGTCGCGTTCGCAGAAGGCGCGCAGCACGTCTTCGCCGACCTCGAAGGCACGCGCTCCGATCGCCGGGCCGAGCCACGCGATCAGCTCGGCGCGCTCGCCGATGCGCGCGCGCAGCGCGTCGACGGTGTTCTCGACCACCCCGCAAGCCAGGCCGCGCCAGCCGGCGTGCGCGACTCCCACCGCCCGCCCCTCGGCATCGGCAAGCAGCACCGGGAGGCAATCGGCGGTCAGGACCGCGAGCACCACTCCCGGTTGCGCGGTCACCGCGGCGTCGGCCAGCGGCGGCGAAGTGACGGCAGCGTCGTGCTGCGGCTGCGCCGCTCCGATCGGCGGCCGCTGCGCCACGTGGACCTGCGTGCCGTGCACCTGTTGCAGCCACACCGGCGGCGACGGCAGGCAACTCCCGAGTCGCGCGCGATTCGCAGCGACGTGCGCCGGATCGTCGCCGCAGTGCGTTCCGAGGTTCAGTCCGCCCGCCCCGCCGTCGGCCAGTCCCCACGGACCGCGACTCGTGCCGCCGCGCCTCCCGGTGACGAAGGCACGCACCCGCGGCGGCGCGTCCCAGTCGGGCACGAGTTCGGCGAGCCCCGCGAACGCGGCGCGCGCAGCCGCATCGCGCGACCGCGGCCCGGTCATCGGCGCCCGTCCTCGTCGAAACCGGCCGCCTCGGCGCGACGCATTGCGTCCGCGACGTCGATGCCCGCGGCGGCGCACAGCGCCGCCATGTCGTCCGGCATCGGCGCACTCCAGGTCCGCTCGCGGCCATCGGACGGGTGCCGCAGCCGCAGACGCCACGCGTGCAACGCCTGGCGCGCGAACCCGGCCAGCGACGGCCCGCCGTAGAGCGCGTCGCCGACCAGCGGGTGGCCGATGCTGCGCAGGTGCACGCGGATCTGGTGCGTGCGCCCGCTCTCGAGGCGGCATTCGACCAGGCTCGCATCGCGCTGGTCGATGCGGCCGCGCGCAAGCACGCGAAAGAAGGTGCGCGCGGCGCGGCCGCGGCCCGGCGCAACGGCGGCCATGCGCACCCGCGAGGTCTCGTCGCGCGCAATCGCGGCGTCGACGACCCCGTGCTCCGGGCAGTGGCCGGCTGCCAGCGCAAGGTAGCGCCGGCCCATGCTGCGATCGGCCAGCTGCGCGGCGAGCGCGGCCATCGCCGCCTCGGTCCTGGCCACGACCAGCAGTCCGCTGGTGTCGCGGTCGAGTCGATGGACGATCCCGGCGCGCGGCAACGCCGCCAGCGCCGGACGGTGGAACAGCAGCCCGTTCATCAGCGTGCCATGCCAGTTGCCCGCCGCCGGATGCACGACCAGCCCGGCCGGCTTGTGCAGCACCAGCAGCGCGTCGTCCTCGTGCACGACGTCGATCGGCACCGGCTCGGCCGCGAACGCGAGGTCGGCCTCGCGCGGCTGCGGCTCGACGACGATGGTCTCGACGCCGCTCAGGCGCGTCTTGCCGGGCAGGACGCGATCGTCGCAACGCACCGCGCCGAGGGCGATCCAGCGCTGCAGCCGGGTGCGCGAAACGCCGGGCAACCGTGTCGCGACGAACCGGTCGAGCCGCTCGCCGGCGCCGCCGGCGGCGTCGATTTCGATCGGCTCGGGCGCCTCGTCGATCGTCGCCGCGCGCTGCCTGTCGCCGCCGGACGGGGCGCTCACCGGGGGCTTGGATATAATCGGGCGCATGAATCCGTTCGTGTCCTGGCTCAGGGCTCTCGCAGCGGCCGCCACGCTTGCGCTGGCGGCCTGCAGCACGTCCGATCCGCCCGATCCGACGATCGGCTGGGCGCCCGAGCGATTATATGCAGAGGCTCGCGACGAGATCTCGTCGGGCAACTGGCCGGCGGCGATCAAGTTGCTCGAGAAACTCGAGTCGCGCTATCCATTCGGCCGCTGGGCCCAGCAGGCGCAGCTCGACATTGCCTGGGCGCACTACAAGGACAACGAGCGGGCGCTCGCGCTGGCGGCGATCGACCGTTTCCTGCGCCTGCATCCGAATCACGCGGCGGTCGACTACGCGCTCTACCTCAAGGGGCTGGTCAACTTCAACGAACAGCAGGGGCTGTTCGCGCGGCTCGGCAGCCAGGACCTCGCCGAGCGCGACCAGGTTGCCGCGCGCGAAGCCTTCGACGCGTTCAAGGACCTCGTCACGCGCTTCCCGGAGAGCAAGTACGCGGCCGACGCCGAAGCGCGCATGCGCTACCTGGTGAACTCGGTCGCGCGCGGGCAGATCCACGTCGCCCGCTACTACCTGAAGCGCGGCGCCTACGTCGCGGCGGCCAACCGCGCCGAGCAGGTCGTGCGCAATTACCAGGGGACGCCGGCGGTCGAGGAAGCGCTGTACGTGATGGTCAAGGCCTACGAGAACCTCGAACTCGCCGACCTGCGCGCCGACGCCGAACGCGTGCTGCGCCTGAACTACCCGAACAGCGAGCTGCTCACCCGGGGCTTCCCGGACGACGAGCGTCGCTGGTGGAAGTTCTGGCGCTGACGGCCGCCGGCGGCTCGTTGCCGCGGCAGAAAGCGATCGCCTCGGCTTCGTCGCGAGTCAGCGCAAACGGCGGCAGGCTCGCGACCAGCCGAGCTCCGTAGGGCCGCGTCAGCAACCGCTCGTCGCAGATCGCCAGCACCCCGCGGTCGGTCTCGGAACGCACGAGACGCCCGGCGCCCTGCTTCAGGGCCATCGCCGCCGCCGGCAACTGGATCGTGCGAAACGGATCGCCCCCGGCGGCGCGCAGCGCGTCGATGCGCGCACGCAGCACCGGATCGTCGGGCGCGGCGAACGGCAGCTTGTCGATCACGACCAGCGACAACTGCGCACCGACAACGTCGACGCCCTCCCAGAAGCTGGCGCTGCCGATGAGCACCGGCCGCGGCAACGAGCGGAAGCGCTCGATCAGCGCCAGCCGCGAAGCCTGCCCCTGCACCAGCAGCTCGACCGTCGCGCCCGCCGCGCGCGCGCGCTCGCCGAGCAGCGCCGCCTGCTGGTCGACCATGCGCAGGCTGGTGCACAGAACGAACGCGCGACCCTCGTTGGCCTCGATCAGCGGCCACACGGCGTCGGCGACGCGGCGCGCAAAGTCCTCGCCGGCCGGATCGCCGCAGCCGCGCGGCACGTAGAGCAGCGCGCGCCGCTCGAAATCGAACGGACTGTCCCAGCGCAGCGCGCGCGCGCCCTCGAGGCCCATCGCATCGGTGAAGTGGTCGAACCGCCCCGCCACCGCGAGCGTCGCCGAGGTGAAGATCCACGCCCGCGCCGCTGCTTCGCGGTGGCGCCGAAACACCGGCGCGACCGACAGCGGCGTCTCGTGCAGCGTGAGGCCCGCCGCCTGCACCTCGGCCCACAGGATCGCGGCCGGATCGACCTCGTCGCCGGTGACGCCGTCGCGCCAGTGCCGCAGCCGCAGCGCCAGTTCGCGCGCGCGGGCCGCCAGTCGCGCGAGGTCGCGGCTGCGCTCGGCGGCACCCGCCAGCGCCGTCTCCGGGAACGCGTCGGCCAGCGCGCCGATCGCTTCGTGCAGCGCGCGCTGGCGACGCGCATCGCGCGCGTCGATGCGGCCCGGCTTGCCGCCGGCCAGCCTGAGCTCGCGCACGCGCTGCTCGAGCGCCGCCGCAAGCGTGCTCCAGTCCGCCGCGTCGCGCGCGTCGGCGAGCCCGATCCGCAGCAGGTCGCGCGCGAAGTCGAGCGCCTGGCGCGTCGAGAAGCTGGCGCCGAAGAAACGGGTGGCGATCTCGGGCAGCTGGTGCGCCTCGTCGAAGACCAGCGCGTCGGTGGTCGGCAGCAGCTCCGAAATGCCCTCGTCGCGCAGCGCCAGGTCGGCGCAGAACAGGTGATGGTTGACCACCACCAGGTCGGCCTGCTGCGCAGCCTGGCGCGCGCGAAACACGAAGCACCCGGACCAGTCCGGGCAGTCCTGGCCGAGGCAGTTCTCGCGCGTCGAGGTCGCCCGCGCCCACGCCGGCGCGTCCTCGGCGATGCCGGGGGCCTCGGAGCGGTCGCCGCTCACCGTGATGGCGGCGAAGCGCTCGATCCGGCGCAGCACCGCGATGTCCTCGCGGCGCTCGAAGCGCCCCTCCTCCAGGTTGCGCCGCAGGTGGTGGCGGCAGACGTAGTTTGCGCGCCCCTTGAGCAGCGCCACCGTGGTTCCGGTGCCCAGCGCAGCCAGCAGGCGCGGCAGGTCGCGGTGGAAGAGCTGGTCCTGCAGCGTGCGCGTACCCGTGCTCACGAGCACACGCGCCCCCGACAGCAGCGCCGGCACCAGGTACGCGAAGGTCTTGCCGGTGCCGGTGCCAGCCTCGGCCACGAGGACCGCCGCCGCAGGCTCGTCCGAAGCATGCGACGCGGCCGCGATCGCCTGCGCGACCGCGAGCGCCATTTCGCGCTGGCCAGCGCGCAGCACGTAGCCGGGATGCGCGCGCGCCAGCGCGCCGTCCTGGCCGAACGCCGCCTCGACGGCCGTTTCGAGCCGTCCCTCGCCCGCGCGCGCGGGCATCAGGCCTGCTCGTCCGGAACCAGCTGCATCTGCAACAGGGTGATGGCGTCCTTGATGCGCAGCTTGCGCTTCTTCAGCCGGCGCAGCTGGAGCTCGTCGAAGCGCGGCTGATGGCCGCTCGCGGCGATCATCGCATCGAGGCCCCGATGCTCGAGCTGCAACTCGGCAATGCGCTGCCGGATCAGGTCGGCGTCGCGCTGTTCCTCGCGGGGCGAATCGGGATCGGCGTTGTCGGTCATCGCGAGGCCTTGCGTCCCTCAGCAGTCACCGGCCAATGATACGTCGCGCCCGCCGCCCGACTCAATCCCGGCCTTCCAGCCCGGCCCCCGCCGCTCGCCTCGGCGCCTCGAGGTACTCGCGCGACTGCATCTCGACCAGCCGGCTGACCGTGCGGTGGAACTCGACGGCCATCGCACCTTCGGTGTAGAGCTCCTCCGGCGCGCACTCGGCCGACAGGATCAGGTTCACCCGCCGGTCGTAGAGGACGTCGACCAGCCAGACGAAGCGACGCGCCTCGGACGCCATACCCGGCCCCATCCGCGGCACCCCCGAGACGATCACCGTGTGGAACTGGCTGGCGATCTCCAGGTAGTCGTTCTGCGAGCGCGGCCCGCCGCACAGGCTCCTGAAGTCGAACCAGACGACGCCGCCGGCGCGCCGCAGCGCGCGCAGCTCGCGCTGCTCGATCATCAGCCGCGGATCCTCGTCGCGCGCCTCGGCGAGCGCCGCGAAGGTCTCGCGCAGAGCGCGATCCGCCACGTGACCCAGCGGGGTGTGGTACGCGCGCACCTCGCTGAGCGAGCGCCGCCGGTAGTCGACGCCGGCGGCGACGTTGACGAGGTCGAGCTGCTGCTTCAGCAGTTCGATCGCCGGCAGCACGCGGTCGCGGTGCAGGCCGTCCGGGTAGAGCTGGTCCGGATGGTAGTTCGAGGTCATGACGAAGGTGACGCCGTTGGCGAACAGCGCGCGCACGAGCCGGTCGAGGATCATCGCGTCGGCGATGTCCGAGACGTGGAACTCGTCGAAGCAGATCAGCCGGTAGCGCCGCGCGACCTGCGCGGCGACCGCGTCGAGCGGGTCCGCGCGCCCCTTCAGCTCCTGCAGCGAGCGGTGCACGCCGCGCATGAACTCGTGGAAGTGCAGCCGCGTCTTGCGCACCACCGGCACGGTCGCGTAGAAGCAGTCCATCAGGAAGCTCTTGCCGCGCCCGACGCCGCCGTAGAGCCACACGCCGCGCGGCACCGGCGGACGGTTGATCAGCTTCTTGAGCCGGTTCGAGCGCTGCGACTTGTACGCGACGAACTCGTCGTGCATCCGTTGCAGGCGCTCGGCGGCCGCGGCCTGGGCCGCATCGGCGACGTAGCCGCGCTCCGCCAGCGCGCGGCCGAAAGCCTCCAGCACACTCACGCGAGCGCCGTCGTCACATGTTCAGCGCGCGCCGCTCGCTCGCGGCGAGCGCCGCTTCGCGCAGCGCCTCCGACATCGACGGGTGCGGATGGCAGACCCGGCCGATGTCCTCGGCCGAGGCCTTGAACTCCATCGCGAGCGCCGCCTCGGCCACCAGGTCCGAGGCCGCCGCCGAGACCACGTGCACGCCGAGCACCTCGTCGGTGGCGGCGTCGGCCAGCACCTTGACGAAGCCTTCCGGGGCGCCGATCCCGAGCGCGCGACCGTTGATCGAGAACGGAAACTGGCCCGCCTTGTAGGCGCGTCCTTCCGCCTTCAGCTGCCGCTCGGTGCGCCCGACCCACGCGATCTCGGGCGAGGTGTAGATCACCCAGGGGATGCAGTTGTAGTCGATGTGCGGCTTCTGCCCCGCGCTCAGCTCGGCCACCATGACGCCCTCGTCCTCGGCCTTGTGCGCGAGCATCGGCCCGCGCACCACGTCGCCGATCGCCCAGACGTTGGCCGCCGCGGTGCGGCATTGCGCGTCGACCGGCACGAAGCCGCGCTCGTCGACCTTCAGCCCGATCGCGTCGAGTCCCAGTCCGTCGGTGTTCGGCACGCGTCCCACCGACACGACCAGCCGGTCGCACTCGAGCCGTTGCGCGGCGCCGGCGGCGTCGGTCCACGCGACCTTGACGCCGTCGCCGCCGACCTCGACGGAACCCAGCGTGGCGCCGAGATGGATCTTCAGCCCCTGCTTCGCCAGCTGCTTCCACGCCTCCTTCGCAACGCCATCGTCGGCGCCGGCGAGGAAGGTCGGCATCGCCTCGACGATCGTGACCTCGGCGCCGAGCCGGCGCCACACCGACCCCAGCTCCAGCCCGATGACGCCCGCCCCGATCACGCCCAGCCGCTTCGGCACCTCCGGCAGCGACAGCGCGCCCTCGTTGTCGCAGACGCGCACGTTGTCGACCGCTACCCCCGGCAGGTGGCGCGCCTTCGAACCGGTCGCGATCACCACGTGGGTCGCGTCGACCAGCTGCGGCGCGCCCGCGTCTCCCTGCGCACCCTCGTCGAGCACCTCGATGCGCCACCCCTCGTCGCCGGCGCCGACGAAGCGAGCGTGGCCCTTGAGCCAGGCAATCCCGTTCTTGCGGAACAGAAACTCGATTCCCTTGGTCATCTTCGCGACGATCGCGTCCTTGCGCGCGAGCATCTTCGCGAGATCGAGCCGGACGCTACCGACCTCGACACCGTGCTCGCCGAGATGCCCGCTCGCCTGCTCGAAGGCCTCGCTCGACGCGAGCAGCGCCTTCGACGGAATGCAGCCGACGTTCAGGCAGGTGCCGCCGAGCGCAAGCTCGCCCTTCGGGTTGCGCCACTTCTCCACGCAGGCGACCTTGAAGCCGAGCTGCGCGGCGCGCACCGCGGCGATGTACCCGCCCGGTCCCGCGCCGATCACGACGACGTCGAATGTCTGGGGCATCGCGGCGCGCTCCTCAGAGGTCCAGCAGCAGGCGCGCGGGGTCCTCGAGCGCCTCCTTGATCGCGACGAGGAACAGCACCGCCTCGCGCCCGTCGATGATCCGGTGGTCGTACGAGAGCGCCAGGTAGTTCATCGGCCGGACGACGACCTGCCCGTTCTCGACCACCGCGCGTTCCTTCGTTGCGTGCACGCCGAGGATCGCCGACTGCGGCGGGTTGATGATCGGCGTCGACAGCATCGATCCGAACACGCCACCGTTGCTGATCGAGAACGTGCCGCCGGTGAGCTCCTCGATGCCGAGCTTGCCGTCCTGCGCGCGCTTGCCGTAGTCGCCGATCTGCTTCTCGACCTGCGCGAAGCTCATCTGGTCGGCGTTGCGGATCACCGGCACCACCAGGCCGCGCGGCGAGCCGACCGCCACGCCGATGTCGAAGTATCCGTGATAGACGATGTCGCTGCCGTCCACCGACGCGTTGACCACCGGATACTTCTTCAGCGCGTGCACCGCGGCCTTCACGAAGAAGGACATGAAGCCCAGCCGCACGCCGTGCGCCTTCTCGAAGCTCTCCTGGTGACGCTTGCGCAGGTCCATCACCGGCTGCATGTTGACCTCGTTGAAGGTCGTCAGGATCGCGTTGGTCGCCTGCGACTGCAGCAGCCGCTCGGCCACCCGCTGGCGCAGCCGCGACATCGGCACGCGCTGCTCGGGCCGCCCCTCCAGCAGTCGCGCAAGGTCGAGCGGCGCCCGCACTTCGGGCAGGCCCGGCGCGGCGGCGGGCGCCGCGGCCCGGGTCGCGGCGGCCGGCGTGGCGGACGCCT
>JANJTK010000279.1 GCA_024711155.1 Burkholderiaceae bacterium | reverse complement strand
CGCGATCCGGGTCGGCGCCGACGAAGCCGGCGCGGGGATTCGCGCTCGTGATACGACCCGTCGACTGCGATCCGTGGAGCGAGTGGTGATCGCGGATCAACGGCAGGAACTCGTCCTCGAATCGCGCGAGGAAGCGCTCGTCGAGCATCGGCCCGTAGAGGACGTCCGCGGTGGGGTCGCCGATCGCGGCGCCTTCGACGGCCGTCGAGAGCTGATCCAGGAACGTGTCGTGGACCCGTTCGTGCACGATCGCCGTTCCCAGCGACGTGCATCGCTGCCCCGCAGTGCCGAATCCGCTGAACAGCGCACCTTGGACGGCGAGCTCGACGTCGGCGTCATCCATCACGACGAGTGGGTTCTTGCCGCCGAGCTCGAGGCAAGGGGTCTGCAAGTGTCGCCCGCAGAGCTCGCCGATGCGCCGGCCCACGTCCGTCGAGCCGGTGAAGCCGACCTTGTCGACCAGCCCATCGACGAGAGCCTGCTCGAGCCCGGCGAACGTGGTGGGACCGTCGGCGTGCACGACCTGCAGCGCGTCCCGCGGGACGCCCGCCTGCCAGAACAGGGTCGCCAGCGCCTCCGCCGTCGCGGCGGCATACTCGGCGGGTTTCCAGACGACGGTGTTGCCGCAAAGCAGCGCCGGGACGAGATACCAGGACGGCACCGCGGTCGGGAAGTTCCCCGCCGTGATGATGAAGCTGACGCCCAGCGGCTCGCGGAACGTGAACAGCTGCTTGCTGGGCATCTCCGACGGCACCGTCATCCCGTACAGGCGCCGCCCCTCCCCCAGGAAGAAGTCCGCGGTGTCGATGACCTCCTGCACCTCTCCGAGCGCCTCGACTCTCGTCTTTCCGACCTCGCGCGTCACGTACTCCGCCAGTCGCGATTTGTTCTCGCGCGCGAGTCGCGAGACGTTCGCGATCACCTGACCACGCACGGGAGCCGGGAGTGCGCTCCACGCGCCGTACTGCCCGCGCGCTGCCCGACACGCCGCAACGAGCGTCGTCGGACCCGCCAGCGACACCTCCGTGACGATCTCGTCCGCGTCGGCTGGATTCGTCGATGTGAAGGTGCTCACGGCGTTGCCTCCCGAGGCGTCGATGCATGGGCCACCCGGCGTCTGTACCAGCGCGGCG
>JANJTK010000103.1 GCA_024711155.1 Burkholderiaceae bacterium | reverse complement strand
CACGCTCGGCCGGCTCGGCGGCCTGCCCGATGCGGTGCTGCACCTCGCGCCGCCACCGGGCGAAGGCAGCATCGATCCGCGCACCGCGGCGCTGCTGCGCGCACTGGCGCGCGGCGGCCGCGTACGCCGCCTGATCTACGGCAGCACCACCGGCGTCTACGGCGACTGCGGCGGCGCCGCGTTCGACGAGACGCGCCCGGTCGCTCCGGCCAGCGCGCGCGCCATGCGCCGCGTCGCGGCCGAGCGGCGCATGCGCGCGCTCGCCGCAAGCGGCGCCGCCCGGGTGGCGATCCTGCGCGCCCCCGGCATCTACGCACACGACCGGCTGCCGATCGAGCGGCTGCGCCGCGGCACGCCGGCGCTCGCGCCCGGCGACGACGTCTGGACCAACCACATCCACGCCGACGACCTCGCGCACGCGGCCTGGCTCGCGCTCTTTCGCGGCCGCCCCGGGCGCGTCTGTCACGCTGTCGACGACACCGCGCTGAAGATGGGCGACTACTTCGACCGCGTCGCCGACGCGCTCGGCCTGCCACGACCGCCGCGCGTGTCGCGCACGGCGATCGCGGCGCAGGTGAGCCCGGCGCTGCTGTCGTTCATGAGCGAGTCGCGCCGCTTGAGCAACCGCCGCCTGCGCCGCGAACTGCGCTGCCGGCTGCGCTGGCCGGACGTCGATGCGACGCTGGCGGCGCTCGCGGGGGCCCCACGCGGCGGCCCGAATCGCTGATACTGGCGCCATGATGGAACGCTTCCGTTCGCCTCCGCCCGGCCCGCCGGATGCCGACGGCCTGCCGGAAGTCGAGCTCACCGACCAGGACATCCTGGACGCGATGCACGAGATCCCGGGCTATCTCGACATCACGACCGCCGACTTCCGCGCCGTCTACCACCTGGCGCACCGACACGCGATCGACCGCCTGCTGCGCGGCCTGCGCGCATCGACGCTGATGCGCGGCGGCGTCGCGCCGCTGCTGCCGGACATGAAGCTCGACGCGGCCGCGCGCGCGCTGGTGCACAGCGGCTTCAAGAGCCTGCCGGTGGTCGACGCGGGCGAGCGCGTGATCGGCGTACTGACCGAATCGGACTTCCTGCGCCGGCTGCAGGCCGACACCTTTCTCGAACTGCTGCTGCGGATGATCGAGGACTCGTGCGAGGTCAGCCACCGCTGCCACGAGACGCCGGTCAGCGAGGCCATGAGCGCCCCGGCGGTCGTCGTCGGTCCCGAGGCCGGATTCAGGCAGATGGTGGCGGCGTTCCGGCGCCACGAGGGGCGCGCGATGCCGGTGGTCGACGCCGAGGGCCGGCTGCTCGGGATGCTGCTGCGCAAGGACTTCCTCGGCGCTTTCGACTGGGCGATGCTGCCGTGAGCTTGGGCGAGCAACTGCGCGCCCGGCTGCGCGGCGCGGCGCGCGGCGGCCCGCCGCGCGTGAGCGCCGCCGAGATCCTGTGGTCCTGGGCGGGCGGCTTCGTCGGCGTCGGCGCGGTTGCGTGGATCGAGCGGTTCTTCCTGGCCGGGCACGATCGGGTCCTGCTGATCGCGTCGGTTGGCGCGTCGGCGGTGCTGGTGTTCGGCGCGCCGCGCAGTCCGCTGTCGCAGCCGCGCAACCTGATCGGCGGGCACGTCGTCTCGGCCCTAGTCGGCGTCGCGTGCTGGAAGCTGTTTCAGGCGCATCCGGTGCTCGCCGCGGCGCTTGCGGTGGCGACAGCCACGGCGCTGATGCACGCGCTGCGCGTGCTGCATCCGCCCGGCGGCGCGACCGCGCTGATCGCGGTGATCGGGTCGCCGCAGGTCCACGAACTCGGCTTCCTGTACGCGTTCGTTCCGGCGGCTGCCGCGCCGCTCGTCCTGCTGGCGGTCGCGCTCGTCGTCAACAACGTCGCGCCGACGCGCCGCTACCCGGAATTCTGGTTCTGAGGGTCGCGATCGCCTCTGATACAATCCGCCCGTTTTCGGCGCGTCGGCACCTGCGACGTGCCCCGGGAACGCCGGTGTAGCTCAGCTGGTAGAGCAGCGCATTCGTAATGCGAAGGTCGACAGTTCGAATCCGTCCATCGGCACCAGTTACCTGCAAGCGCTGACCGCGGCAAGCGGGCGCTGCGCGGGAAGATAGACAACCGCCCCGAAGAGGTGGTCCTGGAGACGAACCGCAGCATCGTTGCGCGTGCCCCCTGCCGCCGCGCAGCGCGCCGCCTCGGTCGAGCATGAGCGGCCCGAGCGCCGGCGGCGTTCGCTTCAATCCTTTCGGCCTGGCGGCTGCCGTGCTGCTGCTGGCGGCACTGTTCGCCGGCGCCGCCTGGTTCGATCGCGAACAGCGCGCGGAAACGACCGCGATCCGCAGCGCCGAGTTGTCGTCGATCGCCGAGCTGAAGTCCGACTGGATCGCGCAGTGGCGCAGCCGCCTGCTCGCCGACGCGCGCCACGCACGCGACCCCCTGCTCGCGCGCGCAGTCGCTGACCTGCTTCGGCATCCCGACGACGCGGCGGCGCGCGCCGAACTGCAGCCGTGGCTCGAACGGCTGCGAGCCGACCACGACCATCGCGCGACGGTTCTCGCGACCCTCGACGGCCAGCCGCTGCTCGGCGCCGGCGAACGCGTCGACGCACTCGACGCCCCGTCGCGCGAACTCCTGGCCGCGGCGATCACCGCGCGTGCGCCGCGCGTCGGCAGCCTGCACCGCAGCACCGCCGCCGCCGGCGAGGCGCGGCTCGACGTCGCGGCGCCGATCGTCGACCCCGACGGCGCGCCGCGCGCGGCGCTGCTGCTGCGGGTCGCCCCCGAGACCGAGCTCTTCGCGCTGGTGAGGCGCTGGCCGACGCCGAGCCGCAGCGCCGGGACGATGCTGGTGCGCCGCGACGGCGACAATGTCGTGTTCCTGAACCCGCTGCGCCACGTCGCGGCCCCCGCGTTGAGCGTTCATCGCGCCGCCGACCTGCCGGACCTGGTGGCGGCACAGGCCGTGCGTGGCGTCACCGGCATCGTGCGCGGCACCGACTATCGCGGCGTCGAGGTGCTCGCCGACCTGCGCCCGGTGCCGGGCACGAACTGGCTCATGGTCACCAAGGTCGACGCGGCCGAACTGCTCGCCGACGCGCGCCAGCGCAGCGTTGCGATCGTTGCCGCGGTCGCGGTGCTGACGGTCACGCTGCTGCTCGCGCTCGCGATGCTCTCGGCAATGCGCCACCGCAACGCGTACCGGCGCCTGTTCGCGCTCGAGCGCGACCGCAGCGAGACGCTCGAGGAGTTCCGCGCCACGCTGCAAGGCATCGGCGACGGCGTGCTGTCGACCGACACCGAGGGCCGCGTGCGGCGCATGAACGAGGTGTCGGAGCGGCTCACCGGCTGGACCGAGGCCGAAGCAACAGGGCGCCCGCTTCCCGAAGTGTTCGCGATCGTCAACGAGAACACGCGCGCGACGGTCGACAACCCGGCCTTTCGCGCGATGCGCGAGGGCCGCGTCGTCGGGCTCGCGAACCACACGCTGCTCGTCGCGCGCGACGGCAGCGAGCGCCCGATCGCCGACAGCGCCGCGCCGGTGCGCGACGCCG
>JANJTK010000045.1 GCA_024711155.1 Burkholderiaceae bacterium | reverse complement strand
TTCACCAGCAGCCGCGAGCGTGCGCCAGTGGTCACGCAGGCGGTGGCCACCTCGTCGGAGGCCTCGATCGACAGCAGCGACAGCAGCTTGCCGAAGGCCTGGTGCGTGACCGGCACGCAGGCGTGGATGCGGTCGCGCAGCTGGCGCGCGACGCGCGCGCGTGCGATCGTGCCGTCGTCGATCTCGTTGGCGCTGTCGCCGTCGCCGTCGCTGTCGCTGTCGATGCCGGTGTCGATGACGGCGGTCACGGTCGTTCCCCATGGACGGCGCTGCTCGTCGCGGCGACGCCGACCGGCAGGTAGTAGTCGAAGTCGGTCGCGTCGACCCAGGCGCCGGGCGCGCCGCCGAGGAACACACCCGCGCTCGGCGCGCGCGAGCGCACGAACAGCCCGCCCGCGGTGCCGGCGAGCAGGCGCAGTGCGGCGAGCGGCGCGACCGGGCGGCAGTCGACCCTCGCGCCCGGCTTCACCGGTCGCGCGAGCAGCAGCGGCGGCAGGCCGGCGTCGCCGAGCTCGGCGACGCGGTCGAGGAACTCGTCGTGCAGCGCGGCCGTGGCCAGCGTCTCGCAGGCGCGGCGCTCGGCTTCGATGCGCTCGCGCGCGAAGCCGCCGGCGCGCAGCAGCGCGACCGCGTCGACGAGGTCGGTCGGCGGGCCGCCGGGCATTCCGCGCGCGATGTCGCGGCCGCAGGGCACGTGCGCACGGCCGTCGCACAGCAGGCCGACCAGGTGCACGCGCGCGAACAGTGCGCCGCTGGGGCCCGACGCGAACGCCCCGGGATGGCCGTTGCGGCGGGGCGGGACGCGCGCGCCCGGGTCGCTGGCGCGCAGCGGCCGCAGGTCGACCACGCTGCGCGGCGGCGCGGACATGTTGTGCAGCACGGCCGCGCGCGCCGCAACGGCTTCGCGGTTCACGCCGCGCGCCTCGCTGGCTTCGCGCGCCGGGCGAACACGCGCTCCAGCTCGGCGTCGCGCGCGATCACCTCGGCCGCGTCGAACGCGGCTCGCTCGACCGCGAACAGCGTGTACAGCAGGTTGCCGAGCGAGGCCTGGCGTTCGTCGGACGCGTCGAGCCTCGCGATCGCGGCGAGCATCGCGTTGAAGCGCGCGAGTTCGGCGCGCGTGAGTTGCATCCGGTGCGCCGGGTCGCGCTCGAAGTCGAGGATGCGGCCGAGCGGCGCGGCCAGCATCTCGAGCGTCGGCGCGTTGACCGCATCGCGCTCGGCGAGCTTCGGCAGCAGGTGGCGCGCGAGCAGGTAGCGGCCGGGCAGGTCCTGCGCCGCGAACGCGTCGGCCACCAGCGCCGAGAACGCGGTGCGCGACAGCGTGCCCCCTGGCAGCGCGAGCGCCAGCGCGACGCGGCGCAGCGGGTCGGGTTCGTTGCGCAGCCGCGCCAGCGGCGAGTCGAGCGGCTCGCCGGCCAGCTCGACCGCGCGCCGGTGCAGCGCGAGCAGCGCCGATTCGGCCGGCGCGCGCCCCTGCGCGCGCTGCGGCAGGCCCCAGCGCAGCGCGTCGAGTGCGGCGTCCACGATGGCGGCGTCGCCCTCGCCCGCCGGAAGGCCGCCGCTCCGGGCGTTTCCGCTGCCCTCGCCGTTGCAGGCAGGCAGGTCTCGCGCCGCGAGCGCCTCGCGCGCCGCGCGCACGAAGTGGATCGAGCGGCGCAGCATCGCCGCGCGCCGTCCCGAGATCGCGAGCTTCGCCTCGGCCAGCGGCGCCACCAGTGCGTCGACGTAGCCGGTGACCCAGGCGTCGTACGACTCGATCGACAGCGCGACGCGATCGCGCGTGGCGGCGACGAGCGCGGCCAGGCCTCCGTCGCGCCGCGCCGCGTCGTTGGAGTGCCCGGCCGGACCGTCCCCGCGCGCCGCCGAGTCGTCGCCGCGCGCCGGTGTGTCGTCGCCGCGCGCGATCAGCAGCCTGCGATCCGCCGGCGCGATGTCGACCAGCGCCGGCAGCGCCACGACGAACGCGAAGCGGTCGGCCAGCGCCGGGTCCAGCGGCTGCGAGCCGAGGTAGGCGTCTTCGAGCTCGCCCGCGTCGTCGAACGCGGCCGGCGGGTTCATCGCGGCCCAGCGGTAGCGCAGCACTTCGAGCTCGACGCCCATCACGCGCCGCTCGTGCACGATCGAGAACAGCTTGTTCTGCACCTCGGGCCGGCAGCGCGAGATCTCGTCGAGGAACACCGACTGCGCGCCCCACAGCGTGGCCGGCGTGCGCAGGTACTGCAGCCCGTCGCGCGCGTCGTTGGGCACCTGGAAGCCGAGCAGGTAGTCGAACGAGACGAGGCTCGCGTTGTAGTGCCGGTGTTCCAGGCCGAGCGCCGCAGCCGCGCGGTTGAGCAGCGCCGACTTGGCGCTGCCGTGCGGGCCGATCAGCAGCAGCGGCGCCTCGGAGGCCAGTGCCGCCAGCACGATCGCGTCGAGGTGGTCCAGCCCGTACAGGCCGAGTGCGCGCAGCGGGCGCGCGACGCGCGGCGCCTGGGCCGCGCGGATCTTCGATGGCATTTCAGCCGCTCCTCTTTAGCGGATTCGGCGAAGCGCCCGGGACCGCAAGCTGGAATCAAATCCCCCGGACCCGTGACGTGGGTCAGGCGTCGCTGACGGGTCGCGGCCCGCCGGCGAAGCGATCAGAACCCGAGCTCGGCCTCTGCGAACGCCGCGCCGCGGCTGCGCGCGAGGTCATGCAGCGTCGTCACCGAGACGAGGTGCGACACGTAGGGGATGTCGGTGCCCTTGCGGACGCGGCCGTGGTGCTTGGTGTCGGCGAAGACCAGCGCGGCGCCGCAACGGCCGGTGAAGTTGCGGGTGGTTCTCGATGCGCTGCCGCGCATCGGGGCGATGGCGGGCGATTCCGGAGGCAGGGTCATGCGTTCTCCCGTTTGGTTGCCGTTGCGCAGGCCGCATCCGCTTTCGCGAGCCACCTTGCCCGGGGAGGCAGGTTGGCAGGGCAGGGCCCTTCTCGATGCACATTCCAACTATAGCCCGAAGCGGGCTCACCAGGTGAGCTTCGCCCCGTCCGCGCGTGCGCTACGCCGGTATCGCCAACCCCCGCGCCACCGCCGGCCGCTCGACGAACGCCGCCAGCGCCCGCTTCACCTCCCTGAACTCGTCGAAGCCCAACAGCTCGCCGGCCCCGTAGAATCCGACCAGGTTGCGCACCCACGGAAAGACCGCGATGTCGGCGATCGTGTACTGCTCGCCCATGATCCACTTGCGCCCGGTCAGCCGCTGCTCGAGCACCTTCAGCAGCCGTTTCGCCTCGTTGACGTAGCGGTCGCGCGGGCGCTTTTCCTCGAACTCCTTGCCGGCGAACTTCGTGAAGAAGCCGACCTGGCCGAACATCGGGCCGACACCGCCCATCTGGAACATCAGCCACTGGATCGTCTCGTAGCG
>JANJTK010000027.1 GCA_024711155.1 Burkholderiaceae bacterium | reverse complement strand
CCGCTCCGCGCGAGCGCGCGCGCCCGCAGCCGCCCGACCACGCCGGTCGGGAAGTGGTACACCGACAGCACGAACAGCACGCCGAGCCACAGCAGCCAGCGGTCGGGCGAGAACAGCGCCGCCAGCAGCGGCACGCCCTCGACGCCGCCGGCGATCCAGCCCATCAGGTCCTGCAGGTAGCTCTGCGCGAACACGAACAGCGCGGCGCCGATCACCGCGCCGTACATCGTGCCCATGCCGCCGATCACGACGATCAGCAGCGTGTCGAGCATGATCTCGAACGACAGCGTGGTGTCCGGGCCGTTGTAGCGCAGCCAGAGCGCGAGCAGCGCGCCGGCGAGCGTCGCGAACAGCGCGGCGACCACGCTCGACAGCGTCCTGAACACCACCGTACGGTAGCCGATCGCCTCGGCGCGGAAGTCGTTCTCGCGGATCGCCTGCAGCACGCGCCCGAACGGCGAGTTGACGATGCGCAGCAGCAGCAGGAACAGCGAAAGCACGGCGAAGAAGAGCAGGTAGTAGGTGAGGAAGCGCCCGTCGACCGACGCGCCCAGCAGCGGCTCCTCGAGCAACTCAAAGGACGGCTGCAACATCTCGGGCACCTTGAAGCTCAGACCGTCCTCGCCGCCGGTCAGCTCCGACAGCTGCGACGCGAGCGTCTGGAACGCCGCCGCGACCGCGAGCGTGAACATCGCGAAGAAGATCGCCTTCACGCGCAGGCTGAACAGCCCGATCGCCAGCGCCAGCAGCGCCGACACCACGAGCGCGCACGCGAGCCCGAGCGCGACCGCGTCCCAGCCCGGGCCCAGCCGCGTGCTCGCGATCGCGACGCCGTAGGCGCCGAGGCCGAAGAACATCGTGTGCGCGAACGACACGATGCCGGTGTAGCCGAGCAGCAGGTCGTAGCTGGCGACGAGCAGCACGAACACGAGGATCTTCGCGGCCACCGACAGCGAGCGCGCGCCCGGAAACAGGAACGGCGCGAGCGCGAGCCCGACGAGAATCGCGACCAGCAGCGCGGCGACCACGCGGCTGCGCGGATAGTCGGCCGACAGCAGGCTGCGCATCATGACGCGTGCCTGCGCGCAGCGGTCGAGCGCGCGTTCATCGCTTCGCCACCGGGAAGAGCCCCTGCGGCCGCCACAGCAGGATCGCGACCATCAGCAGGATGTTCGAGAACAGCGCCACCTTCGGCGCCAGGAAGCCGGTGTAGTTCGCCATCAGCCCGACCAGCAGCGCGCCGACGAAGCATCCCGCGGTCGACCCGAGCCCGCCGATGATGATGACGATGAAGATCAGCACGTTGACCTGCGCGCCCATCTGCGGGATCACGTTCTGCTGGTACAGGCCCCACAGCACGCCGCCCAGGCCCGCGAGCGCGGAGCCCGCGACGAACACGCCGACGAACAGCCGCCGGATCCGGTAGCCGAGGCTCTCGACCATCTCGCGGTCCTGCACGCCGGCCCGGATCAGCAGGCCGATCTTGGTGCGCTCGAGCACCCACAGCATGGCGACGAACACCGCCAGCCCCACCACGACCGCGATCACGCGGTACTTCTCGATCGCCGCGTCGCCGAGCAGGTACGCGCCGCGCATCGCCTGCGGCAGAGGCAGCGGAATCTGCTGCGGTCCCCAGATCACCTTGATCAGTTCCTCGCCGACGATCATGCCGCCCATCGTGATCAGGATCTGCTTCAGGTGCTGGCCGTACACCGGGCGCACGATCACGCGCTCGAACGCGTAGCCGATGCCGCCGGCGACCGTCATCGCGACCGCCATCGCAACTGCCACCGCCGCCAGGTTCACCAGCAGCGACCCGGAGGCGGTCATCGCGCCCAGCGGCGCCAGCACCGACACCGCGACGAACGCGCCGAGCGCGATGAACACGCCGTGGCCGAAGTTGAGCACGTCCATCAACCCGAAGATCAGCGTCAGCCCCGACGCGATCACGAACACGATCATCCCCATCGCGAGTCCCGCGACGGTCAGCGTGACCCAGGTCGGCGCGCTGCCGACCAGCGGCAGCGCGGCCAGCGCCAGCAGCGGCACCAGCAGCCACGGCAGCCAATCGGCGCGCGCGGCGCGCGGCGCGTCGGCGCTCACGCGTGCGCTCCCATCGACAATCCGAGCAGGCGCGACTGCAAGGCCTCGTCGCCAACCAGCTCGGCCATCGCGCCGCGGTGCACGATGCGCCCGTCGTCCATCACCGCCACCGTGTCGCCGAGCCGGCTCGCGAACGCGAAGTTCTGCTCGACCAGCAGCACGGTGGCGCCGGCGGCCTTGAGCTGCAGGAACGCGTCGAGCATGTTGCGCACGATCGACGGCGCCAGCCCCTTGCTCGGCTCGTCGATCAGGATCAGCTTGCGCGGCTCGACGATCGCGCGCGAGACCGCGAGCATCTGCTTCTGGCCGCCCGACAGCAGCCCCGCCGGGTGGTTCCAGAACTTCTTCATCGCCGGGAACAGCTCGAAGATCCAGCGCAGCCGCTCGGCGTCGATCGCGTCGGCGTCGCGCGCGCCGCGCGCCGCCAGCGTCATGTTCTCGCGCACCGTGAGGTCGGAGAACACGCCCATGTTCTCGGGCACGTAGGCAATGCCGAGCTGCGCGATGTCGGGCGTCACGCGCTGCGCGATGTCGGCGCCGTCGAAGCGCAGGCGCCCGGACGACGCGCGCCACAGCCCCATGATCGTGCGCAGCGTCGTCGTCTTGCCAGCGCCGTTGCGCCCGAGCAGCAGCGTCGTCTGCCCGGCCGGCACCTCGAAGTCGACGCCGTGCAGGATGTGGTACGCGCCGATGTGCGTGTGCACGCCGTCGAGCGCGAGCAGCGGCGCCGGCGCGCTCACGGTTGCGACTCCAGGGCTTCTTCGTCGGCCGCCATCCCGAGGTACGCCTGCTGGACGACCGGCGACGCGATCACCTCGGCCGGCGGTCCGTCGGCAGCGAGCCGCCCGTTGTGCAGCACGACGATGCGGTCCGACAGCTCGCGCACGACGTCCATCTTGTGCTCGACCAGCAGGATCGTCTTCGTCGTGTCGCGCCGGATCTCGCGGATCAGGTCGAGGATCACCGGCACCTCGTCGACGCTCATCCCGGCAGTCGGCTCGTCGAACATGAAGACCGACGGCTCCAGCGCGAGCAGGATCCCGACTTCGAGCTTGCGCTGGTCGCCGTGCGGCAGGCTGCTCGCCGGCGCGTCGCGCCGCCCCGTCAGCGCGATGCGCTCGAGGATCGCCTCGGCCTCGGCGACGAGGGCCCGATGATTCGACCACACCGACCACAGGTTCAGGCCGAGCCCGCGCCGCGCCTGCACTGCCAGCCGCACGTTCTCCATCACGCTGAGGTTCGGAAAGAGGTTCGTCAGCTGGAACGCGCGCCCGAGCCCGCGCCGCGTGCGCTCGGGCGCCGGCACCGACGTGATCTCCTCGCCGCCGAGAAACACCTGCCCGGCGCTCGCCTTCAGCTGCCCGGAGATCAGGTTGAACCAGGTCGTCTTGCCGGCCCCGTTGGGGCCGACGATCGCGGTCAGCGTGCCCGGCCGGAACGCGCACGACACCGAGTCGACGGCCACGTGGCCGCCGAAGCGGATCGTCAGGTCGCGCGTCTCGAGCGACGGGGTCATGGCGGTCGGTCCCGGCGACGCGCGAGCGCAGGCGGCACGCGCCGCCCGCACTGCGCGCGATGCCGCTAGCGCTTGTTGCGGATCGGAACCTGCATTTCCTCGGGCTTGATCTCGCGGATCAGCTCGGGCACGCCCCACGGGAACGCCGGGTCGACCTTGATGCGGAAGTGGTACATCGACTGCATCGCCTGGTGATCCTCCTTGCGGAAGGTCATCCGGCCCTTCGGCGTGTCGAAGCTCATCCCTTCCATCGTCTTCAGCAGCGTCTCGGTCTTCGTGTCGCCGCCGCCCTTCTTCAGCGCCTCGACCACCGCCATCGCCGCCGCCATGCCGCCGGCGGTGAAGAAGTCGGGCGGCGACTGGAAGCGCCGGTAGTGCTCGGCGATCAGCCAGTTGTTGGCCGCGTTCTTCGGAATGCCGAAGTAGTAGTAGGTCGCGCCTTCCATGCCGGGGAAGTTCTTGTACGCGGCCATCGCCGGCAGGATGTTGCCGCCGGTCGCGATCTCGATGCCGTAGCGCTTCGGATCGAGGTCGGCGATCTTGAACGGGTTGCCGGCGCCGGCCCAGATGATGAAGATCACCTTGCGTCCCGGCTTGTCCTTCAGCGCGTCGAAGAGGCGCTGCGCGCCCGCGGTGAAGTCGGTGGTGTTGGTCGGCAGGTATTCCTCGTGGACGATCTTCGCCTTCTTCAGCGCGTCCTTGAAGGCCTTCACGCCGTCGCGGCCGAACGCATAGTCCTGCGCCAGCGTCGCGATCGACACGCCGTCCTTGTCCAGCGCCACCGCGTTCGAGATCGCGTCCTGCGACGAGTTGCGCCCGGTGCGGAACACGTAGCGGTTCCACTTGTCGCCGGTGATCGAATCGGCTACCGCCGGTTCGACCAGCAGGATCTTCTTGTACTCCTCGGCCACCGGCAGCAGCGCCAGTGCGACGCCCGACGAGGTCGGCCCGATCGCGAGCTCGACCTTGTCGTCGGCATACGCGGCCTGCAGCAGCGCCTTGCCGACGTCCGGCTTGCCCTGGTCGTCCTTCTCCAGCAGGACGATCTTGCGGCCGTTGACGGTCATCGTCCCGCCGGTCGCGTAGTCGAAGCCCAGCATCAGGCCGGTCTGCGTCTGCTTGCCGTAGGCCTCGAGCGGCCCGGTCTTCGAGTAGACGTGCGCGA
>JANJTK010000135.1 GCA_024711155.1 Burkholderiaceae bacterium | reverse complement strand
TCTTCCGGCATCACGATCGAGCGCCGCTCGGCGCCCATGATGATCTTGTCCTTCGCGCGCTCGAAGTCGATCATCTCGACCAGCCGCGCGTTGCGCCGCGCGGCGAACAGCGCGGCCTCGTTGACGAGATTGGCGAGGTCGGCCCCCGAGAAGCCGGGGGTTCCGCGCGCGATGATGTCGGCGCGCACGTCGGGCGCCATCGGCACCTTGCGCATGTGCACGTTGAGGATCTGCTCGCGCCCGCGGATGTCGGGCAGCGGTACGACCACCTGCCGGTCGAAGCGGCCCGGCCGCAGCAGCGCCGGGTCGAGCACGTCGGGACGGTTGGTGGCGGCGATCACGATGACGCCCTGGCCGGCCTCGAAGCCGTCCATCTCGACCAGCAGCTGGTTCAGCGTCTGCTCGCGCTCGTCGTTGCCGCCGCCCAGGCCGGCGCCGCGCTGGCGCCCGACCGCGTCGATCTCGTCGATGAAGATGATGCACGGCGCGTGTTTTTTCGCCTGCTCGAACATGTCGCGCACGCGCGCAGCGCCCACGCCGACGAACATCTCGACGAAGTCCGACCCCGAAATGGAGAAGAACGGCACCTTCGCCTCGCCCGCGATCGCGCGCGCGAGCAGCGTCTTGCCGGTGCCAGGCGAGCCCACCATCAGCACGCCGCGCGGGATGCGCCCGCCGAGCTTCTGGAAGCGCGACGGGTCGCGCAGGAAGTCCACCAGTTCCTGGACCTCCTCCTTCGCTTCGTCGCAACCGGCGACGTCGGCGAAGGTGACCGTGTTGTTGTTCTCGTCGAGCATGCGCGCACGCGACTTGCCGAACGAGAACGCCCCGCCGCGCCCGCCGCCCTGCATCTGGCGCATGAAGAACACCCACACGCCGATCAGCAGCAGCATCGGGAACCACGACACGAAGACGTTGAACAGCAGCGACTGCTCTTCCTCGGCCTTCGCGTTGACCTGCACGCCGTACTTCATCAGGTCGCCGACCATCCAGAGATCGCTCGGCGAGTAGACGGTCAGGTTGCGGCCGTCGCGGGTGCGCGCGCGCAGCGTCCGACCGTCGACGACGACCGACTCGACGCGGCCCTCGCGCGCTTCGGCCATGAACTGCGAGTACGGCATGTCCGGGCCGCGAGCCTGGCGGGTGTCGAACTGCTTGAATACGGTGAACAGCACCAGCGCGACCACCAGCCAGATCGCCGCCTTGGAGAACACGTTGTTCACTCGCCCGCTCCTTCGGGCCTCGCGCCCGTCCGGTTGCCCGTCGCCACCTGTCGCATTCTACGCGCTCCAGCGCACCCCTCCGGCCCGAGGGACATCGCTAACTCGTTGATTCGTATCGGTCAGCTTCCGCCGCCCGACCTTTCATCCACGCCCGCCACCGCGCTCGCCTTCGGCCCTCGCCCCAGCAGGTACGTCTCCGCCGAGCGGTCGCGCGACGCCTTGGGCTTGCGCACCGCAACCCGCACGAAACTGCGCTTGAACAACTCTACGATCTGGCTGTACCCGCTGCCGTGGAAGCATTTCACCAACAGTGCACCGTCGGGCTTCAGGTGTGCCAGCGCGAACGCCACCGCCAGTTCGACCAGGTCCGCCATCCGCGCCGAGTCGGCCGCCGCAATGCCGCTCAGATTGGGCGCCATGTCCGAAACGACAAGGTCGACCCGTGCGCCCGCCAGCGCCTCCTCGAGCCGGCGCAGCGTCTCCTCCTCGCGAAAGTCGCCCTGGACGAAGGCGACGTCCGCGATCGGTTCCATCGGCAGCAGGTCGAGCGCGACGATGCGCCCGTCGACGCCGCCGCCGGCCGCGGCCGGCCGCGCCAGCCGCTCGCGCAGCACCTGGCTCCACGCCCCCGGCGCCGAGCCGAGGTCGACCACCGTGATTGCGGGCCGGATCAGCCGGTCCTGCTCGTCGATCCCGATCAGCTTGAACGCCGCCCGCGACCGGTATTCGTGCTTGCGCGCAAGCTTCACGTACGGGTCGTCGATGTGTTGCGCGAGCCACGCCCGGTTCACCTTCTTGCGCTTGCTCATGCCGCCCCCTTCGCGCCGCTTGCGCGCCGGGCACCGCGCAGCCCACACTTGCAGCTTCCGCCGCCCGCCGGCATCCCCGCAAGCACGTGCCCCGCCATGAGCACCACTCCGTTCCCGCTGCCGATCGCCCTGACCGCCGCCGACCGCAAGGCGCTGCGCGCCCGCGCCCACCACCTCGACCCGGTGGTGCTGATCGGCGATGCCGGCCTGAGCCGCGCGGTGCTGGCCGAGGCCGACCGGGCGCTCGACGCGCACGAACTGATCAAGATCCGCGTGCTCGGCGACGACCGCGCGCAGCGCCAGGCGCTGCTCACCGAGATCTGCTCGGCGCTCGGCTGCGCGGCCGTGCAGTCGATCGGCAAGCTGCTGATCGTGTACCGCCCGCGCCCGATCGAGGACACGAACCGCCGCGGCCCGCACGTGCCGAAGAAGCTGGCCGGCGCCGGCGCAACCGCCGCCCGGCGCAAGCCGGCGAAAGCGAGGAAACCGATGGCCACGAAAGCAGCGAAGGCCCCCGCGAAGAAGGCGAGGGGAGCCCCGGGCAAGCCCGAGCCGGTCGGCACCGCCGGCAAGCGCACCGCGATCGGCGCGCGCACCCGCGTGCCGACCCGACGCGGGCAGGCCAGTCCGTCGGCGCAGGGGCCGGGGCACTTGTCGGGCCGCTCGACCGCGGCGCGCAAGGCGGGCACTCGCGCGCGCACGAAGAAAGCCTGAGCGGCGCGGCGCGCCGCCGGGCCCGGCACCGGTCGCGCGCGCAAGACAGGCCGACGCACGGTGGTCGCGCTACTGGTAGCGCACGTCCAGGATTTCGTACTCGCGCACGCCGCCCGGCGCGCGCACTTCGACCGTGTCGCCGGCGCTGCGGCCGATCAGCGCGCGCGCGATCGGGCTCGACACCGAGACCATGCCGGCCTTGATGTCGGCTTCGTCGTCGCCGACGATCTGCCACGTGGCCTGCTGGCCCGAACCGAGGTCCTCGAGGTCCACGGTCGCGCCGAACACGACGCGTCCGTCGGCGTCGAGCTGCGCCGGGTCGATCACCTGCGCGTTGGCGAGCTTGGTCTCGATCTCGCCGATCCGCCCCTCGACGAAGCCCTGGCGCTCGCGCGCCGCCTCGTACTCCGCGTTCTCCGAAAGGTCGCCCTGCGCGCGCGCCTCGGCGATCGCGTTGATCACTGCCGGCCGCTCGACCGACTTCAGCCGGTGCAGTTCCTCCCTGAGCAGCTCGGCGCCGCGCCGGGTGAGCGGAATCGTTGCCATCGGTACCTCGAATTCTCGGCGCGCCGGCCGGCGCGCATCGCCCAAAATGGATCGGACCGCCAGGCGGCGATGCCGGGCGGTCCGTTCGTCAGCGCAACTCTAGCGCAAAACCGCCCGCGTGGGCGCGGCAACGCTGCCTGCGCGTCGCGCCCGGCGCTTCGCTTGCGGGGCCGCTACCGGCCACCCCCCGCAGCGCCGATCCGGGCGTGCAGTTCCTGCAGCGAACAGACGTCGAGCCGCGCCAGCGAGCGCATGCCCTGGACGGCAGCGAGCGCGCCCGCGATCGTCGTGTAGTAGGTCACCCGTTGCGCGAGCGCCGTGGTGCGGATCGAGCGCGAATCGCTGATCGCCCCGCGCTTCTCGTCGACCGAGTTGAGCACCAGCGCGATCTCGCCGTTCTTGATCATGTCGACCACGTGCGGGCGCCCCTCCTGCACCTTGTTGACCGGCGCCACAGGAATGCCGGCGGCCGCGATCGCCGCTGCCGTGCCGCGGGTGGCGACCAGCGCGTACCCCATCTCGTGCAGCGTCTTCGCGACCGACACCGCCTTCGGCTTGTCGGCGTTCTTGACCGACAGGAAGACCGTGCCCGACTCCGGCAGGCGCACGCCCGCGCCGAGCTGCGACTTCACGAAGGCCTCGCCGAAGGTCACGCCGACGCCCATCACCTCGCCGGTCGACTTCATCTCGGGACCCAGGATCGTGTCGACGCCCGGGAACTTGACGAACGGGAACACCGCCTCCTTGACCGAGAAATACGGCGGCACGATTTCGCGCTCGACGCCCTGGTCGGCGAGGCTGCGCCCCAGCATGCAGCGCGCCGCGATCTTGGCCAGCTGCAAGCCGGTCGCCTTCGACACGTAGGGCACGGTGCGCGAAGCGCGCGGATTCACCTCCAGCACGTAGACGGTGCCGTCGCCGTTGCCGGCGCCGTCGCGCTGGATCGCGAACTGCACGTTCATCAGCCCGCACACCTCGAGGGCGCGCGCCATCAGCGCCGACTGTCGCTTGAGCTCGGCAACCGTCTCCGGCGACAGTGAGTGCGGCGGCAGCGAGCACGCCGAGTCGCCCGAGTGCACCCCGGCCTGCTCGATGTGCTCCATCACCCCGCCGATGAACACGCCGTTGCCGTCGGACACGCAGTCGACGTCGACTTCGATCGCGTCGTTCAGGAAGCGGTCGAGCAGCACCGGGCTGTCTTCCGACACCTTGACCGCCTCGCGCATGTAGCGCTCGAGGTCCTTCTGCTCGTGCACGATTTCCATCGCGCGCCCGCCCAGCACGTAGCTCGGGCGCACGACCAGCGGATAGCCGATCTCGCCGGCCAGCTCGAGCGCCTGCGCCTCGGTGCGCGCGGTGCGGTTCGGCGGCTGCTTCAGGCCCAGTTCGTGCAGCAGCTGCTGGAAGCGCTCGCGGTCCTCGGCGACGTCGATCGACTCGGGCGAGGTGCCCACGATCGGCACGCCGTTGGCTTCGAGCGCCAGCGCGAGCTTCAGCGGGGTCTGTCCGCCGTACTGGACGATCACGCCGATCGGCTTCTCGACCGCAACGATCTCGAGCACGTCCTCGAGCGTGAGCGGTTCGAAGTACAGGCGGTCCGAGGTGTCGTAGTCGGTCGAGACGGTCTCCGGGTTGCAGTTGACCATGATCGTCTCGTAGCCGTCGTCGCGCAGCGCGAACGCCGCGTGCACGCAGCAGTAGTCGAACTCGATCCCCTGCCCGATGCGGTTCGGCCCGCCGCCGAGCACCATCACCTTGCGCCGGCCGGTGGGCTGCGACTCGTCCTCGTCCTCGTAGGTCGAGTACATGTAGGCGGTGTCGGTGGCGAATTCGGCCGCGCAGGTGTCCACCCGCTTGTAGACCGGGCGCACGCCGAGTTCGTGGCGCCGCGCGCGCACCGCGTCCGGGTTGGTCTGCAACAACCGCGCGAGGCGCCGATCGGAAAAACCGCCGGCCTTGAGCCAGCGCAGCTCGTCCTTCGACAGCTCTTCCAGGCGCAGGCCCGCGAGCTTGCGTTCGGCGTCGACGATCTCCCCGATCTGCGCGAGGAACCACGGGTCGATGCCGGATTCCTCGTGGATCTCCTCGATGCTCATGCCGACTCGGAACGCGTCGCCGACGAATAGCACGCGCTCCGGCCCCGGCTCGCCGAGTTCGGTCGCGATCTCGTCGCGGTCGGCGCTGCGCTCGTCGAGCCCGTCGATGCCGGTCTCGAGGCCGCGCAGCGCCTTCTGGAAGCTCTCCTGGAAGGTGCGGCCGATCGCCATCACCTCGCCGACCGACTTCATCTGCGTGGTGAGTCGCGAGTCCGCCTGCGGGAACTTCTCGAACGCGAAGCGCGGGATCTTCGTCACCACGTAGTCGATCGTCGGCTCGAACGAGGCCGGCGTCGCGCCGCCGGTGATGTCGTTGCGCAGTTCGTCGAGCGTGTAGCCGACCGCGAGCTTGGCGGCGATCTTGGCGATCGGGAAGCCGGTGGCCTTCGACGCCAGCGCCGACGAGCGCGAAACGCGCGGGTTCATCTCGATCACGATCATCCGCCCGTCGCTCGGGCTGATCGCGAACTGCACGTTCGAGCCGCCGGTCTCGACGCCGATCTCGCGCAGGATCGCGATCGACGCGTTGCGCATCAGCTGGTACTCGCGGTCGGTCAGCGTCTGCGCCGGCGCCACCGTGATCGAGTCGCCGGTGTGGACGCCCATCGGGTCGAGGTTCTCGATCGAG
>JANJTK010000195.1 GCA_024711155.1 Burkholderiaceae bacterium | reverse complement strand
GGCGCGACGATCCCCTTGGCGTGTTCCTCGAGCCGTCGCGCCAGGTGGAACAGCGGCGGCACGCCCGAGAGCACCGCGCGGCCGACGCCGCGCGCGCGCGCATAGAAGCGCCCCGACAGCAGCCGGGCCAGGTAGCGGTTCAGCGCGCCGACCGGCGGCGAGCTCGACATGTCGTTGTCGTTGAGCACCACCAGCAGGTCGACATCGGGCGTCACGCCGGCGTTGTTCAACGCCTCGAAGGCGATTCCGGCGCTCATCGCGCCGTCGCCGATGACGGCGACGTGGCGCCGCCGCCCCTCGCCCGGTTCGCGCGCCAGGGCGCGCGACGCCACCGCCATTCCGAGCGCAGCCGAGATCGACGTCGACGAGTGGCCGGTGCCGAAGGCGTCGTAATCGCTCTCGGCACGGTGCGGAAAGCCGGAGATGCCGCCCGACTGGCGCAGCGTGCGCATCCGCTCGCGGCGCCCGGTCAGGATCTTGTGCGCATAGCTCTGGTGCCCGACGTCCCACACGAGGCGGTCGCGCGGCGTGTCGAACACGTAGTGCAGCGCGATCGCGAGTTCCACCGCGCCCAGGCTCGAGGACAGGTGGCCGCCGGTGCGCGACACCGACTCGACGATGAACTCGCTCAGCTCGGTCGCCAACCGCGGCAGCTCGCCGCGTTCGAGCCGGCGCAGGTCAGCCGGCGACTCGACCGAGCCGAGCAGCGCGCCCGGACGCACCCCTGCCTCTTCGGGCGCCTTCGTCACGATTTCCTCAGCACGATCAGGTCGGCCAGTTCGCCCAGCCGCGCGCCGGCCTCGCCGAGCGGGACGACCGCCGCGTGCGCCTGCGCCCGCAGTTCGCCGGCCAGGCGGCGCGCGGCCTCCATGCCGAGCAGCGACACGTAGGTCGGCTTGTTGTTCTGCGCGTCCTTGCCCGCCGTCTTGCCCAGCGTCGCCGAGTCGCCCTCGACGTCGAGGATGTCGTCGACCACCTGGAACGCCAGTCCGATCGCGTCGGCGTAGCGGTCGAGCACGCGCCTGCGCGCGGCAAAGCCCTCCGCCGCGGGCCCCTCGGCGCCGCTCGCGCACAGGCCTCCCAGCCTGACCGACGCCCGCAGCAGCGCGCCGGTCTTGCGCCGGTGCATGTCCTCGAGCGCCGCCCGATCGAGCGCCGCGCCGACCGACGCCAGGTCGATCGCCTGCCCGCCGGCCATGCCGGCCGGCCCGGAGGCTGCGGCGAGTTCCTCGATCATCGCCACCGTCGCCGCTGCCCCGACGCCGTGCCGCGCACTCCCGGCGAGCACGCCGAAGGCGAGCGCCTGCAGGGCGTCCCCAGCCAGCATCGCGAAGGCTTCGCCGAACTGGACGTGCGCCGTCGGGCGTCCGCGGCGCAGGACGTCGGCGTCCATGCACGGAAGGTCGTCGTGCACCAGCGAGTACGCGTGGACCAGCTCGACCGCGCACGCCGCGCAGTCGAGCGCGGCGGCGGGCGCGCCGAGCGCCTCTCCCGCCGCGTAGACGAGCATCGGGCGCACGCGCTTGCCGCCGCCGAGCACCGCGTAGCGCATCGCCTCGTGCAGGCGCGCCGGCTGGTCGCCCGCGGCCGACAGCGCGCGCTCGAGCGCTCCTTCCGCGCGCTCTCCACGGGCAGCGATCCACTGCGCGAACTCCAGCGGCCGCGGCGCCGGCGCACGCACGACCGTCGGCGCGCCCATCAGGCCTCGCCCTCCGGTTCGATCTCGAACGCCCGCAGCAGGTCGGCGTCGAGAATGCGCACCTGCTGCTGGACCCCTGCGAGCGCCTGCCGGCACCAGCCGACCAGTTCGGCGCCGCGTCGGTAATCGGCCAGCGACTGTTCGAGCGACAGCGCGCCCCCCTCCATGCGCTGCACGATCTGCTCGAGTTCGCCGAGCGCGAGTTCGAACGAGGCTGGGGCGGGGCCGGAGAGCGGCGCCGGGGAAGTGCCGGCCGCCGGGGTGGCCGGCGAACCGGTTTCCTCGGGCGCGCGGCTGGAGGGCTTCACCATCGATGGGGATCCTGTGCCGTTCACGGTAGCCAAAGCCCTGATTTTACGTGGGTTCCGGGTAGCGTGCCGGCGACGGGGTGTTCCGCGCCTCGACCGCCCCCGGGAGCCGCCGACCCGGCGGCCGATCGGGGTATCCTTCGCGCTCCCGGCGCCACCCCGGCGGTCGCGCCGCCGCAAGTTCTCCGGGGGCCGCATCCGGCCGCGTCCCCCGCACGCAACGGAGGTCCCTGCATGTCGGATCGGGCCCGGCGCGCCTCGGGCGCGCCCGCAAGCACGCCGCTGCCGGTTGCGGACTATTTCGACCCGGCCCGCTTCGGGCGCGAACTCGAACTGCTCTTCGCGCAGGGGCCCGGCTACGTCGGTCACCAGCTGATGGTTACCGAACCCGGGGCTTACCACGTCCCCGGCGCCGCCGACCCCGGCCGCGTGCTGGTGCGCAGCGAGCGCGGCGTCGAACTGCTGTCGAACGTCTGCAGGCACCGTCAGGCCGTGATGCTGCAAGGCCGCGGGCACGCTGCCAACATCGTCTGCCCGGTGCACCGCTGGACCTACGACCTGTCCGGGCGGCTGCTCGGGGCGCCGCACTTCGATCCGCAGCCGTGCGCGCACCTGGGCGCGACGCCGCTGCAGGACTGGCGCGGGCTGCTGTTTCGCGGGCCGCGCGAGGTCGCGGGCGACCTGCGCGACGCGCCGCTGCCGGCCGAACTCGACTTCTCGGGCTACCGGCTCGACCACGTCGAAACCCACGAGTGCGACTACAACTGGAAGACCTTCATCGAGGTCTACCTCGAGGACTACCACGTGGTCCCGTTTCACCCCGGCCTCGGGCGCTTCGTGTCCTGCGACGACCTGCAGTGGTCGTTCGGGGAGCGCCATTCGGTCCAGACCGTCGGCCTTCACCAGGGGCTGCGCCGCCCCGGCACGCCGGTGTACGAGCGCTGGCACGAGCAGGTGCTGCGCTTCGGCGGCGGCGAGCTGCCGCGCCACGGCGCGGTCTGGTTCGCCTACTACCCGAACGTCATGGTCGAGTGGTATCCGTACACTCTGGTGGTGTCGACGCTGCTGCCGCGGGGGCCGCAGAAGACCACCAACGTGATCGAGTTCTACTATCCGGAAGAGGTCGCCCTGTTCGAGCGCGCCTTCGTCGAGGCCGAGCGCGCCGCCTACATGGAAACCGCAGTCGAGGACGACGAGATCGCGCTGCGGATCGACGCCGGCCGGCGCGCGCTGTTCGAGCGCGGCGACGACGACCGCGGCCCCTACCAGAGCCCGATGGAGGACGGAATGAGCCATTTCCACGCATGGCTGCGCCGCGAGTTCGACGCGCCCGGAGCCCCGAAATGACCCCGTGGACCGCCCTGGTCGGCGCCGACGAACTGGCCGCGCGCCTCGACGACTGCCTCGTGGTCGACTGCCGCCACGATCTCGACGACCCCGAGGCCGGCCCCGCCGCCTGGTCGGTCGGCCATCTGCCCGGCGCTTTCTTCCTGCACCAGGACACCGACCTGGCGGGACCGAAGAACGGCTGCAACGGGCGCCACCCGCTGCCCGACCGCGAGGCGATCCGCGCCCGGCTCGAGTCGATCGGCCTGGCCGACGGCCGCCAGCTGGTCGCCTACGACGACAGCGGCGGCGCCTATGCGGTGCGCCTGTGGTGGCTCGCGCGCTGGATCGGCCATCCCGAGGCGGCGGTGCTCGACGGCGGCATCCAGGCCTGGCGCCGCGCCGGCTACCCGGTCGATCGGGTGAAGCCGGTCGCGCAGCCCCGCGGCGCGCTGTCGCTGCGCGCGTCGCTGGTGCCGTGGGTCGAGGTCGACGCGGTGCTCGCGGCGCTGCAGCGCGCCGACCGGACGATCGTCGACGCGCGCACGCCGGAGCGCTTCCGCGGCGAAGTCGAGCCCTTCGATCCGGTCGCCGGCCACATTCCCGGTGCGGTCAACCGCCCGCTGCAGCGCAACCTGCGCCCGGACGGCCGCTTCAAGCCGCCCGCCGTGTTGCGCGACGAATACCTGGCGCTGCTCGCCGGCCGCGACCCGGCCACGCTGATCCACCAGTGCGGCTCCGGCGTGACGGCGTGCCACAACCTGCTCGCGATGGAGGTCGCCGGGCTGCCCGGGGGCGCGCTGTATCCGGGCTCGTGGAGCGAGTGGTGCGCCGACCCCGCGCGCCCGGTCGCGACCGGCCCGGAGGGTTGACGCGATGGTGCGCCTCGTCTTCTTCGCCGGGCACGCAGGCACCGGCAAGACGACGCTGGCGCGCCGCACGGTGCCGCTGCTGCACGCGCGCACCGGCGAGAGCTTCTGCCTGCTCGACAAGGACACCGTCTACGGCGCCTACAGCGCCAGGGTGATGGGCCTGCTCACCGGCGATCCGGACGACCGGGACAGCCCGACCTACCTCGAGCACCTTCGCGACCAGGAATACCGCGGGCTGCTCGAAATCGCCACCGAGAACCTCGCGCTCGACGTCAACGTCGTGCTGGTCGGACCGTTCTCGCGCGAAGTCCGGTCGCGGCGCGTGTTCGACCCGGCCGCGCTCGGGGTGCCGCCGCAGACCCGCGTATCGGTGGTCTGGGTGACTCTGGACGAGGCGCTGGCGCGCGCACGCATCGTCGCGCGCGGCGACCCGCGCGACCGCTACAAGCTCGAGCACTGGGACGAGTACCGAAAGCGGCGCTTCGACCCCGACCCGGCAGCTTTCCCCGAGTTGCTGCGCTTCGACAACACGCGCCCCGACGCGGACGCCTTCGCGCGGCTGGTCGCCGCGATCGCCTGACCCGGACTGTGGCGACCGGCCCGCGCGGCGGGCCGCGCGCGAAAGCGGATCGGCATCCCCGATCCGCATCGCCGATCTGCATTCCGGAGACATACTTGCATAAAGCAACTACCGCGCCTATGATGCCCGTCGAAGGCCGCGGCCGGCCGCGCCGATCGCACCCATGCCCCCGCCGAGGCTTCCGTCGCCGAAACGATGCACTCGCAGTTCGTCGAATTCGCCCAACTCGCCATCAACGGCGTGTCGATCGGCGCGATCTACAGCCTGGTCGCGCTCGGTCTGGTGCTCGCGTATCGCGCGACCGAGGTGCTCAACTTCGCCCACGGCGACCTGCTGACGCTCGCTGCGTTCACCGCCTGGGGACTGATCGAAGTCGCGGGACTGCCGTTCTGGGTGGCCGTTCCGGTGACGATCGCCGCCGTCGCGCTGGTCGCGTGGCTGCTCGACCGGCGGGTCATGAGGATCATCGTCGGGCAACCGCAGTTCGCCGGCGTGATGCTGACGATCGGGCTCGCGTTCATGATCCGCGGCGCGGTCAGCATGGCGTTCGGCCCCGAGTCGCGCACCTACCAGACCCCGTGGACCGGCGCGACGACGCGCATCGGCGACCTGGTGGTCGCCGACCTGAGCCTGGTCATCATCGTCACGGCGCTGCTGCTCACGACCGCGCTGTTCCGCTTCCTCAGGGGCACCGCGGTCGGCATCGCGATCCAGGCGGCGTCGCAGAACCAGCTCGCGGCCTACCTGTCGGGCATCCGCGTCAAGCGGCTGAATTCGCTGGTGTGGGCGATCGCCGGAGCGCTCGCCGCCATCTGCGGACTGCTGCTCGCGCCGATCGCGCTGGTCGACATCGGCCTGTGGTTCGTGATGCTCAAGGCAATGGCCGCACTCGTGGTCGGCGGCTTCGGCAGCGTGCCGGGGGCGATCGTCGGCGGGCTGGTGATCGGCCTCGTGGAACAGGTCTCCGGCGTCTACGGGCCCGAGGGTTTCAAGGACATCGCCGCCTACTGCGTGCTGATCGCGGTGCTGGTGGTGGCGCCACGCGGCCTCCTCGGCGAGGCCCACGGCAGGCGGGTCTGACATGCGCTTCGACTACGACACCTCCTACTCGGACCCGCTCAGGCTGCTGCGCTACCCGTCTCAGCGGCTCGCCTACGGCGCGCTGCTGGCGGCGCTCGCCGTCTTCCCGTGGCTGGCGCCGAAGTTCTACGTCGGCGAACTCACCTACGTCTTCATCCTGTGCATCGCCGGCCTCGGGCTGATGGTCCTCACCGGGTTCACCGGGCAGGTCTCGCTCGGCCACGCCGCGTTCGTCGGCGTCGGCGCCTATGCGCACGCGCTGCTGATGGCGCAGGGCGTGCCGCTGCCGCTCTCGCTCGCCTGCGCGGGATTCGCGGCCGCCGCGATCGGCCTGCTGATCGGCCTGCCCGCGATCCGGGTCTCGGGCCTGTACCTGGCCATGGTGACGCTCGCGTTCAGCTTCGTCGTCGAACACGTGCTCGGCAACTGGAAGTCGCTGACCGGCGGCTACAACGGCATCGCGGTCGCCGACCCGAAGCTGCTCGGGATCGACTTCGGCCAGTTGCGGCCGCTGTACTACCTGAGCCTCGGGGTGCTGACGCTGGTGATCGTCGGTCTCGCGAACCTGATGCGCACCCGCACCGGGCGCGCCTTCGTCGGCGTGCGCGACAGCGAGGCCGCGGCGCACGCGCTGGGCATCTTCGTGGCCGGCTACAAGGTGCTCGCGTTCGCACTGTCGGCCGCGATCTGCGGGCTCGCCGGCGGGCTGATGGCGCACCACCTGAAGTTCCTGACCCCCGAGGCCTTCGGCCTGCTGCTGTCGATGGAGCTGCTGCTGATGGTCGTCATCGGGGGCCTCGGCAGCCTGCGCGGCGCGGTGTTCGGCGCGGTGCTGATCGGTGCGCTGCCGTCGTTCATCTCGCACGTCAAGCCGCTGCTGGGCCAGCGCATCGCCTCCCAGTCCGGGCTCGAGATCTTCGTGTTCGGGGCCGTGCTGGTCGCGTTCGTGCTGTTCGAGCCGCGCGGCCTGTTCGGCCGCTGGCTCAAGCTCAAGGGCCTCGTCGAGTACTTCCCGCTGTACCGGCGCGACACCTTCCGGCGCGTGAAGTCCTACATGCGCTCGGAGCGCTACCGATGAGCTTCCTGCGCGCCGAGGAACTGTCGCTGTCGTTCGGCGGCATCCGCGCGCTCGCGGGGCTGAGCTTTTCGGTGTCGCGCGGCGAGGTGTTCGCGATCATCGGCCCCAACGGCGCGGGCAAGACCACCGTGTTCAACGCGGTCACGCGGATCTTCGACCTCGACGGCGGCGCAGTCTTCGTCGACGACGTCGACGTCACGCGGCTCGCGCGCCACCGGATGGCGCACCACGGCATCGCACGCACCTTCCAGAACATCGAGCTGTTCGAGCACGCGACGGTGCTGGAGAACCTGCTGCTCGGCAGGCACCGCTACCCGGTCGGGAGCCTGTTCGCGCAATTCCTGTTCACGCCGGGCGTGCGCCGCGCCGAAGCCGCCGCGCGCGAGAAGGCCGAGGACATCATCGCGCTGCTCGAACTGCAGCCGCACCGCAACTCGCCGGTCTCGGGGCTGCCGTACGGGGTGCGCAAGGTCGTCGAGCTCGGGCGCGCGCTGGCGACCGACCCGCAGCTGCTGCTGCTCGACGAGCCCGCCTCGGGCCTCAATCCCGAGGAGACGCGCGACCTGTCGTTCTGGCTCGACGACCTCAGGAGCGACCTCGGCATCACGATCGTGATGATCGAGCACGACATGTCGCTGGTCGGCGGCGTTGCCGACCGCGTGATGGCGATGAACCAGGGCCGGGTGATCGCCGTCGGGACGCCGGCCGAAGTCCAGCGCGACCCGGACGTGGTCGCCGCGTACCTGGGAGGCTGAGATGGACCGGCCCCTGCTGTCGGTGCGCAGCATCGAGACCTGGTACGGCCCGGTCAACGCGATCCGCGGCGTCAACCTCGACGTGACTGCGGGGCGGATCGTCGCCGTGCTGGGCGCCAACGGCGCCGGCAAGACGACGCTGCTGAACACGATCGCCGGCGTCGTCGACCCGTTCAAGGGCAGCATCGAGTTCGACGGCCAGCCGATCACCGGCAAGGATCCCGACGAGGTCGCGCGCCTGGGCGTCGTGCTGGTGCCCGAGGGGCGGCAGGTCTTCCCCTTCCTGTCGGTGCGCGACAACCTGACGATGGGCGCGTTCGCGCGGCGCCGCGATCCGGGCGTCGCCGACGACCTCGCGCACGTCTATTCGCTGTTCCCGCGCCTGAAGGAGCGCGAGGGCCAGCACGGCGGCCTGCTCTCGGGCGGCGAGCAGCAGATGCTGGCGATCGGGCGCGCGCTGATGGCGCGCCCGCGGCTGCTGCTGCTCGACGAGCCGTCGCTGGGCCTGTCGCCGCTGCTGATGCGCGAGATCTTCGCCACCATCGCGCGCATCAACCGCGAGCGCGGCACCACGATCCGGGTGGTCGAGCAGAACGCGGCGCTCGCGCTGGCCACCGCGCACGACGGCTACATCCTCGAACTGGGCCGGGTCGTGGCGAGCGACACCTGCGAGGCGCTGATGCGCAAGGACGACGTGAAGGAATCCTACCTCGGCATGGGCGGCGCCGCGGGCGAGCGCAGCCACCGCTGGAAGCGCAGGAAGACCTGGCGATGAGCGACGCGCTGTTCCTCGGCCACGACACGCCGCAGAAGCTGTACCGCGCGCGTTGCCTGGAATGGGCGCAGCGGCCCGCGCTACGCCACAAGCGGCGCGGGATCTGGCACACCGCGAGCTGGAACGAGTACTGGGAGAGCGCCCGCGCGGCCGGACTGGCGCTGGCCGCGCTCGGCGTCGCGCGCGGCGAGGTGGTGACGGTGCTGGCCGAGAACCGACCCGAGTGGCTCTACGTCGACATGGGCACGCAGTGCATGGGGATGATCGGCAACGGCGCCTACCCGACCTCGTCGGCCGACCAGGTGCGCTACATCCTGCAGGACTCGCAGACGCGCGTCGTCGTGGTCGAGAACGAGGAACAGCTCGACAAGGTCCTGGCGGTGCGCGACGACTGCCCGGCGCTCGCCAAGATCGTCGTCATCGACCTGCTCGGCCTGCGCGATTTCGCCGACCCGCAGGTGATCGACTTCGCGACCCTGATGCAGATCGGCGCCGAGCGCGCGGCCAGCGCCGAGGGCGCCGCCGCGTTCGAGTCGGCGATCGACGCCGGGCGCGCCGACGACGTCGCGTTCCTGGTCTACACCTCGGGCACCACCGGACGGCCCAAGGGCGCGATGATCAGCAACCGGAACATGACCTACCAGGTCGGGTGCATGCACCAGTACACCGACTTGCGCCCGGGCGAGAAGACGCTGTCGTTCCTGCCGCTGTGCCACATCGCCGAGCGCAACACCACCTCGTACATGCCGCTGCGCTTCGGCAACATCGTGCACTTCCCGGAGAATTCGTCGACCGTCTTCAACGACATCCGCGAGGTCGCGCCGCACATGGTGTTCGCGCCGCCGCGCTTCTGGGAGAAGCTGCACTCGCAGGTCGTGCTGTTCATGAACGACGCGATCGGCCCGGCGCGCCGGATCTACGGCCGGGCCGTCGCCGACGGCAGGCAGGTCGCCACGCTCCGGCTGGCCGGCCGCCCCGTGCCGGCGCTGCTGGCGCTGCGCTTCGCCCTGCTGTCCAGGCTGGCCTTCTCCAACGTGCGCCGCTTCCTCGGCCTGGACAACATCCGCAACGCGCTGACCGGCGCAGCCCCGGTCGCCCCCGAGCTGCTCGAGTGGTACCTGTCGATGGGCATCTCGCTGCTCGAGCTCTACGGGATGACCGAAGCGAGCGGGCTGTGCACCGCGACTCCTCCCGACGGCATCCGGCTCGGGTACGCGGGCGTGCGCGCCGAAGGCAGCGAGGTGCGCATCGGGCCCGAAGGCGAAATCCTCGTGCGCGGCCCGAACGTGTTCGCCGGCTACTGGCGGCAGCCCGGCCAGACCGCGCAGGCGATCGACGCCGACGGCTGGCTGCACACCGGCGACGTCGGCGAAATGGACGGCGACGGCTACCTCGCGATCCGCGACCGCCTGAAGGACATCATCATCACGTCGGGCGGCAAGAACATCACGCCGACGTCGATCGAGAACCTGCTCAAGTTCAGCCCCTGGATCTCCGACGCGATGGTGATCGGCGAGTCGCGCCGATTCGTGACCGCGCTCGTGATGATCGACCACGACAGCGTCGCGCGTTTCGCGCAGGAGCGCCAGGTGCCGTTCACCGACTTCGCCAGCCTGACGCGCGCGGCGGAAGTGGTCGAGCTGATCCGCGGCGAGGTGGAGCGCGCCAACGCGAAGCTCGCGCGCGTCGAGCAGGTGAAGGATTTCCGGATCATCGACCAGCTGCTCACGGCGGAGGACGAGGAGCTCACGCCGACCATGAAACTGAAGCGCCGGGTCGTGGCGGCGCGCTACGCGGAACTGATCTCCACGATGTACCCGGAGTGACCCGAAGAAGGCACTTCCATCGCAAGCACCCAGAGGAGACGCACCATGTGCAACGGAAACACCAGCAAGCTCGCCGCCGCGCTCGCCGCCGGCGCCTTCGCCCTGTCGGGCGCCGCGTTCGCTGCCGGCGTGACCGACAGCGAGATCGTGCTCGGCACGCACCTCGACCTGTCGGGGCCGACCGCCGCGGCGACGCCGCAGCTGCGCAACGGCATGCAGATGCGCATCGACGAGGCGAACGAGGCCGGCGGCATCCACGGCCGCAAGCTGCGGCTGATCGTCGAGGACAACGCGCTGCAGCCCGCGCAGGCGGTGCGCGCGGTGCAGAAGCTCACGCGCAAGGACGAGGTCTTCGCGATCATCAACTCGTTCGGCTCGGGAACCAACGCCGCGGCCGTCAAGGGCGCGGTCGAGGCCGGGACCGTGTACTTCGCGCCGTGGGGCGCGTCGGCGATCATCCAGGCGCAGGGCGGCAGGAGCCCGCTCGTCTACACGACCGTGACCAACTACGACGGCGCGACCGCCGCGTCGCTCACCTGGGCGATCCGCAACTGGAACGCGAAGAAGATCGGCGTCATCTACCAGGGCGACGCACTCGGCGAGCTGGTGCGCGCCGGCGTCAAGCGGGCGATGGACGCGGCCGGCCTGCAACCGGTCGCCGAGGCGAGCTACAAGCCGGGCGACGTCGACTTCTCGTCGCAGGTCGCGCGCATGCGCCAGGCCGGTGCCGAAGTCGTCGTGCTGGCGACCGTGATCCGCGAGACCATCGGCGTGATGGCCGAAACGAAGAAGATCGGCTGGACCGACGTGAAGATGCTCACCGGGCAGCCCGGGCGCGCGCAGCTCGTCACCGCGCTCGGCAAGGGCGCGGTCGAGGGCCTGTACGGCGTCGGCGGCTGGAACATCGTCTCGCCCGACGCCGCGAGCCCGGCCGCGAAGGCGTGGATCGAGAGCTACCGCAAGCGCTTCAACATGGAACCGAACGAGCACGCGATGCTCGCCTGGTCGTACACCGACTGGTTCCTGAAGGGCGTCCAGGGGGCAGGCCGCGGCCTCAGCAGCGAGAGCTTCGTCAAGGCGATGAACGGCGCCGAGCAGGAGGACTTCATCAACTACAAGCGCGTGGGCTTCCGCAACAACCACCTGAATCCCGAGGTCGTGCGCATCGAGCAGGTGCAGGGCGGCCGCTGGGTCGGCGTCTCGCCCGAGATCGTCGTCGGCAACTAGAACCCCGCGCGCGCCGCCGGGTCGCCCCCCGCCGGGGCGGCGCCCCGGCGGGGAAGCGGCGCAACAACCCGCATGGGAAGGCAAGCAATGTTCGAACTCACTGGACAGGTCGCCATCGTCACCGGCTCGAGCAAGGGAATCGGGCGCTCGATCGCCGAGCACATGGCGCGGGCGGGCGCGAAGGTCGTCGTCTCGAGCCGCAAGGCCGAGGGCTGCGCGGCCGTCGTCGACGGGATTCGCGCGGCCGGCGGCGAAGCGATCGCGGTCCCCTGCAACATCTCGGACCGCGAGCAGCTGCGCAACCTCGTCGAGCGCGCGATGGAGGCCTTCGGCCGCCTCGACATCCTCGTTTGCAACGCCGCCGTCAACCCGTACTTCGGGCCGATGACGCGGATGCCGGACGAGGCCTACGACAAGATCATGAACAGCAACGTCCGGAGCAACTTCTGGCTGTGCAACCTCTCGGTGCCGCACATGGAGGCGGGCGGAGGCGGCAACATCATCGTGGTGTCGAGCATCGGCGGCAACCAGGGCAGCGGCACGCTGGCGGTCTACGGAATGTCGAAGGCGGCCGACTTCTCGCTGGTCAAGAGCCTCGCGATCGAGCACGGCCCGAAGGGCATCCGCGCCAACTGCATCGCGCCGGGACTCATCAAGACCGACTTCTCGCGCGCGCTGTGGGAGAACCCCAAGCTGCTGAAGAACGTCGAGGAAGGCACGCCGGTGCGCCGCATCGGAATGCCCGACGACATCGGCGGCGTCGCCGTGTTCCTGGCGTCGAAGGCCGCCGCGTACCTCACCGGGCAGACGCTGGTGGTCGACGGCGGCATCACGGTCAAGGAGCCCGCCTGAGCGCGCTGCGCTCAGCCGCCGGCGCGGATGAACACTTCGTTCGGCTCGAGTTCGTTGCCGCACCGGTCGCAGACGACGATCGGCTCGAGCCGGTGGCCGCAGGACTTGTGATGCAGCAGCAACGGCGGGCCCGCCTTGCCGGCGAGCCAGCGGTCGCCCCAGCGCGTGAGCGTCAGCACGATCGGGTAGATGTCCATTCCCTTCGGCGTCAGCAGGTACTCGTAGCGGTCCGGCCCGCGCTGGTACAGGCGGCGCTGCAGCATGCCCGCCTGCACCGCGCTGCGCAGCCGGCTCGCGAGGATGTTGGTCGCGATCTTCCAGTGTCCGAGGATCTCGTCGAAGCGGCGCGCCCCGAGGAAGAACGACGCCAGCACCAGCTGCGTCCAGCGGTCGCCGAGCACGTCGATCGACTCGCCGAACAGCGTCTGCCGGCCCTCCCCGGGCGCCGACGGCACCGACGAGCGCCGGCTCAGCTTCGGCGGCGGCATCTTCTCGAAGCCCGCGCCCGGGCCGTCCTCGTAGCGCACGTCGTGCGCGCGCACCGGCCGCCGGCAGTGCGCGCAGACCAGCTGCGGGTGGATGTCGTCGCCGCACGAGACGTGCGACAGCGCGGCCAGCTGCAGGTTGGCCTGGTCGGACCACAGGCGGTCGAAGCGCCAGAACATCAGCGCGGTCGCGTACAGGTCGGCGCCCATCTGCGTCAGCCGGTACTCGTGCCAGCGCCCGTCGTCGGCCTTCGCCTTCTTCAGGCAGCCCGCCTTGACGAGCCGGTCGAGCCGGTTCGTCAGGATGTTGCTCGCGATCCCGATGCGCTCGCGCCAGTCGCCGAAGCGGCGCAGGCCCTGGAACGCGCCTCCCAGGATCAGCAGCGACCAGCGATCGCCGATAATGGCGAGCGCGCGCGCGACGGAATTGGTGCGAATCAGGTTCGGTTTCGTCGTCGACACAGGCACGTGAACTCCCCGGCCGCCGCGTCCCGATCGCGGGACGCGCGGCGGCCCTTCACCCAGCAATAGGCCAAGGCATGGATTTTTCCTATTCCGAACGCACCGGGCAACTGCGCCGCCAGGTCCAGGACTTCATGGACCGCTACGTCATCCCGTCGATTCCCGACTGGCAGCGCGAGGTGGCCGCGGGCAATCCGCATCCGGCGCTGGTCGAGGACCTGAAGACACTCGCGCGCGACGAGGGCCTGTGGAACCTGTTCCTGCCGTCGCTGCGCGACGACGAGCCGGGCCAGCCCCTGAGCAACCTCGAATACGCGCCGCTCGCAGAGATCATGGGACGCGTCGTGTGGGCCTCCGAGGTCTTCAACTGCAGCGCGCCCGACACCGGCAACATGGAGATCCTGCACCTCTTCGGCACGCCCGAACAGCGCGAGCGCTGGCTCGACCCGCTGCTGCGCGGGGAGATCCGCTCCTGCTTCGCGATGACCGAGCCCGACGTCGCGTCGTCCGACGCGAACAACATCCAGACCTCGATCGCGCGCGACGGCGGCGACTACGTGATCAACGGCCGCAAGTGGTTCATCTCCGGCGCCGCGCACCCCCGCTGCACGGTCTCGATCGTCATGGGCGTCACCGACCCGCAGGGCGAACCGCACCGGCGCCAGAGCATGGTCATCGTGCCGATGGACACGCCCGGGGTCGAGGTGATCCGAAACATCCCGGTGATGAACCACGTCTCGGTCGAGGGCCACTGCGAGATCGTCTACCGCAACGTGCGGGTTCCGGTCGCGAACGTGATCCGCGAGGAAGGCGCCGGTTTCGCGATCGCGCAGGCGCGGCTCGGCCCCGGCCGGATCCACCACTGCATGCGCTCGATCGGCCAGTCCGAGCTCGCGCTCGAGCTGATGTGCGAGCGCGCGGCCGAGCGCAAGACCTTCGGGCGCTACCTGCACCAGCACGCCAACGTCGCCGAGTGGATCGCGCTGTCGCGCATCGAGATCGAGCAGGCGCGGCTGCTGGTGCTGAAGGCGGCGTGGATGATCGACCGCCACGGCGCAAAGGAAGCGGCGCGCGAGATAGCGATGATCAAGGCGCTGGTGCCGCGCATGCAGACCGCCGTGTGCGAGCGCGCGATGCAGGTCCACGGCGCGATGGGCCTCGGCCCCGACACGCCGCTGCCGATCCTCTGGATGTGGGGCCGGATCCTGCGACTGGCCGACGGGCCCGACGAAGTGCACCTGCGCACGATCGCGCGCCAGGAGATGAACGCCGCTCAGGCGCGTCGCGGCTCGCTGCTCCCCTTCATGGGGGTGCCGGGTGCCGCAGGCCGGCTCGGCTGAAGCCACGCTCAGCGCACCAGCCGCCAACCCTGTTCGGCGACCATCGGCCAGGTCTTGCCGAACAACGCGGCGAGCGGCGAACTCGCGTTGCCCTGCACCGCGCGCGCGTGGACGCCCTGCTGGATCGCCGCGGTGCGGAACAGGCTGAAGGCCATGAAGAAGCGCCAGTTGCGCGCCGGGTCGCGCCCGGTGCGCCGCGCGTAGGCCTGCAGGTATCCGGCCTCCGAGGGAATCCCGAGCGCGCCGATGTCGGCGCCGACGAAGCCGGCCGCGACCGGGTCGCCCGCGGGCAAGTGGTAGGTCATGCAGTTGAACGCGAGATCGCTCAACGGGTGGCCCAGCGTCGACAGCTCCCAGTCGAGCACCGCGACCACGCGCGGCGCGGCCGCGTCGAAGATCAGGTTGCCGATGCGGAAGTCGCCGTGCACGATCGTCACGTCGTCGCCCGCGGGGACGTTTTCGAGCACCCAGTCGCGCAGCTGGTCCATCGCCGGCAGGTCGGCGGTGCGCGTGGCCTCGTATTGCCCGGCCCAGCGCGCGACCTGGCGCTGAACGAAGTTTTCGGTGCGGCCGAAGTCGGACAGCCCGGCCGCCGCCCAGTCGACGCGGTGCAACCGCGCGAGCGCGTCGTTCATCGCGTCGTAGATCGCCGCGCGCTCGGTCGGCTCGACCCCCGGCAGCAGCGGGTCGGTGAAGATGCGCCCGGGCTGGTAGTCCATCACGTAGAACGGCGTCCCGATCACCGTCTCGTCGTCGCAGTACACGCGCGCGCAGGGCACCGGCACGCCGCTGCCCGCCAGCGCGCGCAGGATCCGGAACTCGCGGTCGATCGCGTGCGCCGACGGCAGCAGCTTGCCCGGCGGCTTCTTGCGCAGCACGTACTCGCCGGCCCCCGCCTGCAGCAGGAAGGTCGGGTTCGACTGCCCGCCCTCGAACTGCCGGATCGCGAGCGGCCCCGCGAAATCCGGCAGGTGCCGCGACAGCCACGCCTCGAGCGCGGCGGCGTCGAAGCGGTGGCGCTCGCTCACGGGCTTGGTTCCAGGCCTGTCGGTCATTCCCGTCCTCCGATGCGCCGGCGTTCGTCAGCCCTTCGCGCGCGCGCTGCCGGCCGCACTTTCGCCAGCACTCTCGAACTGCGCGCGCAGTTCCTCGACCACGTCGCGCACCGACTGGATCGCGTGCACCGTGCCCACGCCGTGCCCGGCCGAGAAGATGTCCTTCCACGCCCGCGCCTCGGACTGCGGGTCGTCGCCGACGTCGATGCGGCGCCCGGGGCCCAGGTTGTCGGGGTCGTAGCCGGCGCCTCGCACCGACGGGCGCAGCATGTTGGCCCAGGCACCGGTGAACGCGTTGGTGCACACGATGTCCTCGAACGCGCAGTCGACGATCATCTGCTTGTGGGCAAGCGGCGCGAGGCTCTCGCGGGTCGCGACGAAGCGCGTGCCCAGGCAGGCGAGGTCGGCGCCGAGCGCGAGCGCCGCGCGCACGCCGCGCCCGGTGCTGATGCCGCCGGCCAGCACGAGCAGCCCGTCCCAGAACTCGCGCACCGTCTCGACGAACGCGAACGGGCTCATCTGCCCGGTGTGCCCGCCCGCGCCGCTGGCGACGAGAATCAGCCCGTCGACGCCGGTGTCGGCCGCCTTGCGCGCAAACGCGACCGAGTTGACGTCGGCCACCACCAGCCCGCCGTAGCCGTGGACCGCGTCGACGACGTCACGCGGGCTGCCGAGCGCGGTGACGACGACCGGCGGGCGGTACTTCAGCAGCAACTCCAGGTCGGCCGCGAAGCGCCGGTTCGTGCGGTGCGCGATCAGGTTCGCGGCCCAGGTGCCCGCGAGCGCGCCGCCGGCGCGCGCACGCGCCTCGTCCAGCCGGCCGGTGATCTCCTGCAGCCACCGCTCGAGGTCGGCGACCGTGCGCGCGTTCAGCGTCGGGAACGCGCCGACGATGCCCGCCTCGGCGGCCGCGACCACCAGGTCGGGGCCGGAAACCAGGAACATCGGCGCCGCCATCACCGGCAACCGCAGGCCTCGCAGGAACGCGGGCTTGCCGCCCGGGCGCGCGCTCATTTCGGCGGCAACCGCAAGCGGTTGGCGATGTTGTTCTTCTGCATGTTCGACGAGCCGCCGACGATCGGCATGCAGACGATGTCGCGCACGTAGCGCTCCATGTCGTAGTCGCGCGCGCAACCGTAGGCGCCCATCACGCGCTGGCAGGAGAGCACGATGTCGACCGCGTTGTCGCCGACGAAGAGCTTGGCCATTGAGCTCTCGACGCTGCAGTCGCGGCCCTCGGTCGCGAGCCACGCCGCGTGGTAGAGCATGTGGCGGCACGCGGCCAGCTTCGTGCGCGCCTCGACGAGCGAGTTGCGCACCGCCTGGTGGCCGCAGATGCGCTTGCCGAACTGCTCGCGCTCCTGCGCGTAGCGCCACGCGTCCTCGACGGCGGCGTTGGCGATGCCGAGCGCGACCGCCGTGATCTCGAGCCGCTCGACGTCGAGGCCGCGCCCGGCGAGCTTCGGCCAGCCCTGGTTCCAGCCCTCGGGGCCGCCGACGACGTTCTCGATCGGCACCTCGACGTCCTCGTAGACGACGTCGGTGGTCTCGGAGTAGCGCAGCCCGATGTGGTCGATGTCGACGATGCGCAGGCCCGCGCTCGACGCCGGCACCAGCACCAGCGACAGGTTGCGGTAGCGGTCCTCCTTCGGGCCGCTGCGCACCAGCGTGTAGATGTAGTCGGCAATGCGCGCGCCGGTGCACCAGCGCTTCGTGCCGTTGATCACCACCGTGCGGCCGTCGTCCTTCAGGCGGGCGGTGACCGTGGCCGACGACAGGTCGCCGCCGACGTCGGGCTCGGAGAGTCCGTACGCGAACAGGATCTTGCCGGCGGCGAGTTGCGGCAGCAGCTCGCGCTTCTGCGCCTCGCTGCCGTTCTCGACGATGTTCATCGAGCCGTAGAACGCGCAGTGGATGAACGGGCCGGCGAGCGAAGTGCCGCGCCGCGCGAGCTCCTCGATGACGACGATCGCCGACAGCACGTCGATGCCGCTGCCGCCGTACTCCTCGGGCACCGTCAGGCCGGTGACGCCGAGCTCGCACAGGCGCGCGAAGACCTCGCGCGAGTAGCTCGCCTGCGCGTCGAGCCGGCGCGCCAGCTCGCGCGGCATCTCGCGCTCCAGAAAGCGCCGCAGCGTGTCGCGCAGCAGGACAGTCTGTTCCGATTCGTCGAAGTTCATGCATTCCCCGTCAGACCATGCGCTCGCGCCCGCCCCAGAACCCGGCGCGGATCGCCTTGCGGTCGAGCTTGCCGAGGTTGGTCAACGGCACCGCGTCGCGGAACTCGATTCGCTTGGGCGCCATCATGGGGCCCTTGCGCGCCTTGACGAACCCGATCAGCTCGGCCTCGCTCGCCGTCCTGCCCTCGTGCAGCACGACGACCGCCCGCACCTCCTCGCCCCACTTCTCGTGCGGCGCGCCCACCACCGCCGCCTGCCGGACCGCCGGATGCTCGAACAGCGCGTCCTCGACCTCGCGCGGGTAGACGTTGAAGCCGCCGCTGATGATCACGTCCCTCTTGCGGTCGACGATGGTGACGAAGCCGAGCTCGTCGATGCGCGCGATGTCGCCGGTGTGGAGCCAGCCGTCGCGGATCGCGGCGGCGGTCGCCTCCGGGTTGTCGAGGTATCCGGTCATCATGTTCGGCGAGCGCGCGACGATCTCTCCCGGCTCGCCGCGCGGCACCTCGCGGCCCTCGTCGTCGAGCAGCCGGATCGCGGTCGGATAGGTCGGCAGCCCGGCCGACGTCAGCACCGCGCGCTCGCGCGCCGGGTCGGCCACCACGTGCGCCTCGCGCGACAGCGTGGTGAGCGCCATCGGCGCCTCGGTCTGGCCGAAGAACTGCGTGAACACCGGCCCGAACGCGTCGATCGCCTGCCGCAACCGCTCCGGCGCGATCGCCGCCGCGCCATAGAGCACGTTGCGCAGGCTCGAAGTGTCGTGGCTCGCGCGGCGCGGGTGGTCGAGCAGCGCGTAGATCATCGTCGGCACCAGCAGCGTCACGGTCGCGCGCTGCGCCTCGATGGTGGCCAGCAGCAGCTCGGGATCGAAACGGTCGAGCAGGATGCAGCGGCCCTGGCGCAGCAGCACCGGCAGCAGCAGGCAGCCGCTCGCGTGCGTCATCGGCGTGGCGAAGACGAACGACTCGTGCCAGCCGAGCCCGAACTCGAGCATCTCGACGTAGCTGGTGTGGAACCACGAGCGATGCGACAGCATCGCGCCTTTCGGGCGGCCGGTGGTGCCGCCGGTGAAGTAGATGCCGGCGATGTCCTCCGGGTCGACCGCCACCGACCGGGCCGCCGGGCCGTCGGCCGCGAGCAGCGCCTGCAGGTGCAGGTGGCCGGACGGCACGCGCGCCGGGTCGGCCGACACGCACACGAAATGACGCACTGTTTCCAGGCGCGGCGCCATCTCGAGCACGCGCGCGGCGAGCTTCTCGTGATAGACCAGCACCCCGCAGCGCGCGAAGTTCATCATGTAGACGTGGTCGTCGGCGCCGAGCAGCACCGCCAGCGGCACCCGGGTCGCGCCGGCCTTCGCCACCGCGTACTCGCAGAACACGTACTCGGCGCAGTTCGCCATCAGGAACGCGACCCGGTCGCCCTTGCCGACGCCGAGCGCCTGCAGCGCGGCGAGCGCCCGCCCGGCGCCGCGCCCGAGGTCCGCGTAGGTGAATTCGCGCGCGCCGTCGGTGATCGCGACGCGCTCGCCGCCCTGCACGACGGCGCGGTCGTAGAGCTCGCCGACGGTCAGCGCGGCGGACACGTTCACGCCGCTTCCCCGGCCCGCATGTGGAACATCATCCGGTACTCGAAGCTCATCACGGTCTCGTCGCGCTGGTTCGTGACCGTGTAGAGCCACATCTGGATGCCCTTGCCCGGGCTGCGGGTCGGCGCCTGCTCCTTGACCTCGACGGTGACGCGCACGGTGTCGCCCATGCGCACCGGAGCGTGCATGCGCATCTTGTCGACGCCGAGCCAGGCGATCACCGAGTCCTCGCCGATCCCCGACTGGGCCACCAGTCCGACCGCGAGCCCGAAGATCATCGGACCGTGCGCGATGCGCCCGCCGAACTGCGTGCGCGACGCGTACTCCTCGTCCATGTGCAACGGATAGAAGTCGCCCGTGAGCCCGGCCCAGGTCACGACGTGCGTTTCGGTGACCGTGATCGCGGCGGTCCGGTAGACGTCGCCGATCCGGAAGTCGTCGCCGTATTTCTTCCGCGTCATCTGCGCCTCCGTGCGCTTCAGCCAGCCGCCGGCCGGAACTTCGGCAGCGTGAACTCGTCGTCGAGTTGCTCGAACGTCACCTCGACCGGCATGTCGCAGCGCAGCTGCGAGACGTCGCAGTCGACGAGGTTCGACAGCATCTGCACGCCTTCCTCGAGCCGGATCACGGCGACCACGTACGGCACGTCGGCCGCGAACGCGGACGGGGCGTTCGCCTCCACCACCGTGTAGCTGTAGACCGTGCCGCGCCCCGACGCGTCGCGCCAGCCGAGCCGCTCCGACAGGCACTGCGGGCAGTACGCGCGCGGGTAGAAGACCGTCGCACCGCAGTCCTCGCAGTGCTGCAGCACGAGCCGGCGCTCGCGCGCCGCCTCCCAGAACGGGCGCGCCCACGGGGACACGACCGGGACCGGCTTCGGTTTGCGCTGTTCGGTGCTCACGCCAGTCTCCGTCACGGGATTTCGTTGCCCAGCACGGTCACCTGGGCGTCCATGTAGGTGCCGCCGACCGCGGTCTCGACCGCGAAGCGGGCGCCGGGCACCTGGCGCTCGCCGGCCTTGTGCATCACCTGGCGGGCGGCCTCGACCAGCAGCGACACCGAACCGCCGGCGCCGATGTGCCCCTTGGACTGCATGCCGCCGTCGGTCGTGGTCGGGATGCGCCCGCCGGGCCAGGTGTCGCCGCGCAGGTGCAGTTCGCCCGCCTCGCCACGTCGGCACAGGCCGATCTCCTCGAACGCGATCAGCTGGTAGATCGGGTACGAATCGTAGATCTCGGCGACGTCGACGTCCTTCGGGTCGAGGCCGGCCATCGCGAAGGCCTCGCGCCCGGCGCGCGCCCAGCCGAAGCGCGTGAGGTCCGGCTCCTGGTGGTAAGCGAAGTGCGTCACGACGCCGCCCTCGCCGAGCACGTACGCGGGGCGCTCGACGAGGTCGCGCGCACGTTCCGCCGAGGTGACGATGAAGGCCGCGCCGCCGTCGAACAGCATGTTCGACTGCTTGGCGCGCAGCGGCGTCGACAGCATCTTCGACGACATCACTTCGTCGACCGTCAGCGGCTTGCGGAAGAACGCGTTGGGATTGAGCTCGGCCCACTTGCGGTTCGACACGCACACCGCCGACAGCTGCTCGTCGGTGGTGCCGGTCTCGTGCTTGTAGCGCATCGTCGCCAGCGCCGCGACCGTGGAGTAGTGCTGCCCGAACGGCACTTCCCACTCCGACGAGATGCCGGCGGTCGAGAACAGGTCGATGCCGCCCTGCGCGGTCACGCCGGTGCCGAGCTTGTCGGTGTGCACGAACAGCAACGCGCGCGCGCGCCCGGTCTCGACCAGCGCGCTGGCGATGCGCAGCGCGTTGGTGCTGCTCGAGCCGCCCGAGAACACCTGGCAGTTCGACACGACGTTCTTCAGCCCGAGTTCCTCGACCACGCGACAGGTGGCCAGTTCGTTGCTGAACTGCGAGCTGAACAGCGACCCGGTCGGAACGACGAAGTCGATCTCGTTCTTGTCGATGCCGGCGTCGAGGATCGCCATCCGCGCCGAATCGAGCGCGAAGGAGATCGCGCTCCGGTCGGCGTGCCGACCGGTGGGCACCTCGCCGATGCCGACGATCGCGGTGCGCCCGCGCAGCCCGCTCATCCGGGGATGCCCCGGTGGTAGTCGGGGAAGATCGCGTCTTCGGCCTTGCCGCCGGTCATCGCGTCGACGCACATCACCGCAGACAGCGACGCTCCGTCGACGCCGCCGCCCCACAGGCGGCGCCCGTACTGGTCGCCGGCGAAGTACAGCCCCTCGACCCACGGCGACTTCACGTCCGGGCGCTCGACGCCGACCGGTCGCCACAGGCCGTAGGCCTCGGGCGACGGCGTCCACAGGCCGAACTCCATGTCCTGCTCCCAGGTCGGGAACGTGCGCTTCGCCCATGCTTCGCACAGGTCGACGATGCGGTTCACGCGGTCGGGATTGCGCATCTCCTCGTCGGTGAGCGCGGTCGAGAACAGGTACTCGCGCTTACCCTCGGGCCCGCGCTTCGCGGTGCGCCCGCCCCAGGCGGTGAAGTCGCACATCACCATGTCGACCGCACCGATGTAGCCCTCCTCGCGGATCACGCCGGGCATGTAGACGAAGCTGCTCTCCTCGATGCCGGCGTCCGGAAACACGCTGCGCTTCATCCCGTACCAGCCGGTCAGCAGCCCCGCACCCCAGAACTTCTTCTGCAGCAGTTCGACCCATTCGGCCGGGAAGTGCTGCTTCGGCAGCACGCCGAAGACGTACTTCGGCGGAATCGTGCAGATCACGGCGTCGGCACGGATCACGCACTCCTGCTCGTAGTCGTTGTCGTCGGCCTTGATGCGCACGCCGACCGCGCGGCCGTTCTCGACCAGCACTTCCTTCACCGGCGTCCCGCGGCGAACCTCGCCGCCGTTGGCCAGCACGACTTTCTCGAACTCGAGCGGAATCGCGATGCAACCCGGCTCGTCGGCAGTGGCGACCGACCCCGACACGAGGTTCATCCGGATCTTCGGCGCGATCGCCATGTAGCCGAGGAAGTCGCCGGCGGGCGTCATCGCGGGCTCGGCCTGCGCGGTCTGCGAGGCCGCCAGCACCTTGATGTAGTCGTACGCCTCCGGGTGCATCTTGCGCGCCTCGAGCCACGACTGCAGCGGCGTCGTCATCAGCTTCGCCATGTCCTCGAAGGTGGTCGTGGCCATGCTGCCGAGCTGCTCCATCGTGGCCGCGAAGCCCTCCTCGGACATCCACTCGTAGCGCTGCCCCTTGAGCACCTGGTACTGCTTAGTCGGCTGGTCTTCGCTCTCCCACTTGACGAAGCCCAGGCCCTTGTTCAGCGGCAGGTTGTGGTGCACGCCGAGGTGCTCCATCAGGAAGCCGACCCGCCCCTTGTTGCCCCAGAACAGGCCGTGGCCGCCCGCCTCGAAGGTGCGACCGTCGAGCAGGCCGCGCTCGAAGATCTCGTCGAGCGACGGTGTGCAGCGGCCCAGGTAGCAGTGCGCGTACGCAAGCGACTTGCGAAAGGCGCGCGCGTCCATCTCGACGCCGTCGGCGACGACCTTGTTGCCCTTGCCGACGTAGGACAGCGTGCGGCCGCCGACGAACGGCGCCCGCTCCAGCACCAGCACGCGCTGGCCGTGGTCGCGGGCCAGCAACGCGGCGGCCGCGAGACCGGCCACGCCGGCGCCGATGACTACAGTGTCGAACTTCTGTTGCGCGGACATGCTCGTCTCCATTCCGTTTCTCGAGGCGATCGCCGCGGCGCACGCACGTCGGCAACCAGGACTGTGCCGGGGACTCTAGCATGTCGCGGTTTTGTTATGCAAGTCATTCCCGGCAGCCGTGGCCCAGGCGCCCGGGCGCGCTGCGTCCGGGCGCCCGGCTAGCCTTCCCGCGCCGCGGGCGCGGGCCGCAGCAAGGCCAGCGACAGCGCGGCCGCGCAGCAGCCCATGGCCAGCCACTGGATCAGTCCGAGCGGCTCTCCGTGGACGATCGCACCCGACACCAGCGCCACCACCGGCACCAGGATGGCCGCCATGCCGGCGACGTAGGCAGGCAGCAGTCCGACGATCGCGAACCAGCAGAGATTGCCGATCGCCATCGGGATCAGCACGATGTAGGCGATGGCCGCGAGCGACGGCCACGACGGCGCGATCCAGTGGCCGTCACTGGCGAGCAGCGCCACGACCGAGATCGGCACGCCGGCGATGACCAGCTGCCAGGCCGTGAGGACGGTCACCGGGATGGGCGGTGCGCCGCGCTTCAGGATCACCGTGCCGCCCGCCCAGCCCAGACCGGCGAGCAGGCCGAGCACGAGGCCGAGCGGCGCCCGGGCGTAGACCCCGAAGTTGGGCCACATCAGCAGCGTGATCGCCGCGGCGGCGAGCACTGTGGCCAGCACCATCCGGCGGGCCGGTCGCTCGCCGAACGCCATCCATGAGATCAGTGCCGCCCAGAACGGCATCGTGTAGCTGAGGACGGCCGCCTGGCCCGACGGAATCAGCACTGCGGAATACGTGCTCGCGACACCCCAGACGGCGACGTAGACAATCGCCGACGAGCCGAGCGTCAGCCAGTGCTCGCGCGCAACCGCCAGGCTCTGGCCGCGCGCGCGCGCAACGCCCATCAGGATCACGCCGGCGCCGAAGGTCGCGGCAGCGCGGAAGGTCCAGACGGACACTTCGCGCACGGCGATCGGCATCAGCGGCCAGGTGGTACCCCACAGCAGGGTGAGGATCCCGACCAGCACCAGCGCGCGGGCGTTCAGGCCCGGGCCGCAGCCCTCGCGGTCGATCCCGCCCGACGCCGCGTCGTCAGTGCGCATGAAACATCTCCGCCGAAAGGGCAATCACCGCCACGCCGACCAGCATCAGCGCGAACTGTGGGTGCCAGGCGCCACCGCGGCGCGTCTCGCGGTGCAGGCCGGGCACGAGGTCGGCGAGCGCGATGTAGACGAAGCTCGCGGCCGCCACCATCAGCACGAACGGCAGCGCCTCCTGCCCCCTCGACAGCGCGAAGTAGCCGGCGACACCGCCTGCAACCGCCGCGAGGCCGCTCGAGGCGTTGAACGCCAGCGCCCTGCCGCGCGTGTAGCCGGCGTTGATCAGGATGATGAAGTCGCCGATCTCCTGCGGGATCTCGTGCGCCGCAATCGCCAGCGTCGCGAACCAGCCGAGCGCCGGATCTGCAAGAAAGGCCGCCGCGATCATCACGCCGTCGGCGAAGTTGTGGATACCGTCGCCCACCAGGATCAGCAGCCCGCCCGGGCCGGCCTCCTCGCGGTCGTGCCCGTGGTGATGCGAATGGCCGTCGCCTTCGTGGTGGTGGCTGTGGCGCACCACGGCGAGCTTCTCGAGGACGAAGAAGCCGATCAGCCCGAGCAGCAGCGTCCACGCCAGCGCATGCACGTCGGCGCCCGACTCGAACGCCTCCGGAATCAGGTTCAGGATCGCCGAACCCAGCAGCAGCCCGGCCGACAGGCTGACGAGCCGCTGCACCAGCCCCGACAGCAGCGACAGCGACAGCCACGCCGCGGCGAGCACGCTGGCGACGCCCGCCAGCAGCGTCGCGAGGACGATCATCGGAAGGACTTCGTTCATCGTCAGTGCGCCTGTTCCCAGTTGTCGCCCGTGCCGCAGTCGACCTCGAGCGGCACGGCCAGCCGGGCAACGCCGGTCATCAGCCCCGGCAGCCTTGCCCGGACCTCGTCGAACTCGTCGTCGGGCACCTCGAGCACGAGTTCGTCGTGGACCTGCATGATCATCTTCGTCGCCATCGCGCCACGGTCGAGCCAGCGCTGCACCTCGATCATCGCCATCTTGACCAGGTCGGCCGCGGTGCCCTGCATCGGCGCGTTGATCGCCGCGCGCTCGGCGGCCTGGCGCCGCGGACCGTTCGGGCTGTTGATCTCGGCCAGCCACAGCCTGCGCCCGAACACGGTCTCGACGTAGCCCTGGCGCCGCGCCAGCTCGCGCGTGCTCTCCATGTAGCGCGCCACGCCGGGATAGCGCGCGAAGTAGCGCTCGATGTAGTTCTTCGCGGCGTCGCGCTCGATGCCGAGGTTCGACGCCAGGCCGTATGCGCTCATGCCGTAGATCAGGCCGAAGTTGATGACCTTGGCGTAGCGGCGCTGCTCGGCGCTCACCTCGCCGGGCGCGACGCCGAAGATCTCGGCGGCGGTGGCGCGGTGGACGTCGAGTCCCTGCTCGAAGGCGCGCATCAGGCCCGGGTCGGCCGAAATGTGCGCCATGATCCGCAGCTCGATCTGCGAATAGTCGGCCGACACGATGCGGGCGCCGGGCGGCGCGACGAAGGCCTCGCGGATGCGCCGCCCCTCCGGCGTACGCACGGGGATGTTCTGCAGGTTCGGCTCGCTCGACGCGAGCCGGCCGGTGACCGCGACCGCCTGCGAGTAACTGGTGTGCACGCGCCCCGTGCGCGGGTGAACCATCCGCGGCAGCTTGTCGGTGTAGGTGCTCTTGAGCTTCGACAGCGCGCGCCAGTCGAGCACGATGCGCGGCAGCGGGTAGTCCTCGGCGAGCTTCGACAGGACTTCCTCGTCGGTCGACGGCGCGCCGCCCGCGGTGCGGCGCAGCACCGGCAGGCCGAGCTTGCCGAACAGGATCTCGCCCAGCTGCTTCGGCGAACCGAGCGCGAAGGGCTGGCCGGCGGCCTCGACCGCGCGCCGCTCGAGCGCGATCATCGCGCGCCCGAGCTCGTCGGACTGCCGCACGAGCGCATCGGCGTCGATCAGCACGCCGTTGCGCTCCATCCGCTGCAGCACGCCCGACAGCGGCACCTCGATCGCGCGGTAGATGCGCTCGAGCCGCTCGTCGGCCGCGATGCGCGGGTGCAGCGCCCGGTGCAGGTCCAGCGCCACGTCGGCGTCCTCGGCCGCGTAGCGCCCCGCCTGCTCGATCGGCACCTGCTCGAAGCCGATCTGCGCGGCCCCCTTGCCGGCGACTTCCTCGTAGGCGATCGTGCGCCGCCCGAGGTGGCGCGCGGCGAGCGAGTCGAGGTCGTGGCTGCGGTGCGCCTCGAGGACGTAGCTCTCGAGCAGCGTGTCGTGCGCGACCCCGGCCAGCCGCACGCCGTGGTTCTCGAGCACGTGCGCGTCGTACTTCAGGTTCTGGCCGACCTTCGCGCGCGCCGGATCCTCGAGCCACCCGCGCAACCGTTCGAGCACGCGCTCGCGCGACAACTGCTCCGGCGCCCCTGCGTAGCGGTGCGCCAGCGGCACGTAGCAGGCGGCGTATGGTTCGACCGACAACGACAACCCCACCAGTTCGGCCCGCATCGGGTCGAGCGACGTCGTCTCGGTGTCGAGCGCGACGAGCCCGGCCGCCTCGACGCGCCCGATCCAGCGCTCGAGCGCCGCGTCGTCGAGCACGATCTCGTAGACGGGCTCGCGCTGCCCGTCCGCTGCCGCGGCAGCGGACGGCGCGCCGGCCGTGGCCCGGTCGTCGAGCTCGCGCAGCCAGCTGCGGAACTCGCAGCGCTCGAACAGCGCGCGCAGCGCCGCCGGGTCTTCGTCGCGCAGGCGCAGCGACTCGTCGATCGATTCGACCTGCGGGCCCAGGTCGCAGTCGGCCTTCACCGTGACGAGCTTGCGCGCGGTCGGCAGCCAGTCGAGCGCCTTGCGCAGGTTCTCGCCCGCGACGCCGCCGATCGCGCCGGCGTTGCGCACGATCTCGTCGAGCGAGCCGTACTGCTCGAGCCACTTCGCCGCCGTCTTCGGGCCGACCTTGTCGACGCCCGGGACATTGTCGACCGCGTCGCCGACCAGCGCGAGCCAGTCGACCATCCGCTCGGGAGGGACTCCGTAGCGCGCGCGCACCGCGTCGCGGTCGATCGGCTCGACCGGGCCGCCGTCGCGGCTGGCCATCGTGTTCACCAGCACCACGTCGTCGCCGACGAGCTGCGCGAGGTCCTTGTCGCCGGTCGAGACGACCGTCTTCATTCCGCGCTGCGAAGCGTCGCGCACCAGCGTCGCGATCACGTCGTCGGCCTCGATGCCCTCGATCACCAGCAGCGGCCAGCCGAGCGCGCGGACGATCTCCCGGATCACCGGAACCTGACGCGCCAGGTCCTCCGGCATCGCCTTGCGGTTGGCCTTGTACTCCGGATACCAGTCGTCGCGGAAGGTCTTTCCGGGAGCGTCGAACACCACCGCGCCGTGGCTTGCACCGCCGCCCAATTTGCCGTCGGCGCGCAGACGCCGTAGCATCGAAACGATCCCTCGCACCGCCCCGGTCGGCTCGCCATCCGCGGTGCGCAGGTCGGGCAGCGCGTGAAACGCGCGATACAGGAAACTCGAGCCGTCAACCAGCAGAAGCGTCTTGTCCGACATGACGAGCAGCAAGCATGTTCCGCAGTTGCGCGCGATCGCGGACCAGGAACGCGCGACGTCGCTGAAGGCCCGCGAGTCCTGGCATATCCTTGGAATTATCTCAGAGTTCATCGAGGCCACCGAACGGCTGGCCGAGATCAGGCCCGCGGTGTCGATCTTCGGCGGCGCGCGCGTGCCGCCCGGCCACCGCTGGTACGAGACCACCGTCGAACTGGCGCGACTGCTGTCGGACGCCGGCTTCGCGGTCGTCTCCGGCGGCGGGCCGGGCGTGATGGAGGCCGCCAATCGTGGCGCGCATGCGGGCAAGTCGCCGTCGGTGGGGCTGAACATCCAGCTGCCGATGGAGCAGGTCGGCAACGGCTACCAGGACATCTCGCTCGACTTCCGCCACTTCTTCGCGCGCAAGGTCGCGTTCGCGAAGTACGCGACGGCATTCGTCGCGCTGCCGGGCGGCTTCGGCACGCTCGACGAGGTGTGCGAGATGCTGACGATGGTGCAGACGGGCATGGGGCGGCGCATTCCGCTGATCCTGATGGACTCCGCGTTCTGGCGCGGGCTGATCGACTGGATGCGCGCGCAGCAGCTCGCCAACGGCCTCGTCTCGGAGGGCGACGTCGAGTTGCTGCAAGTGGTCGACGACCCGGCCGAAGTCGTCAAGGCGATCTTCGACTTCTACCAGACGCGCGGTTTCGTGCCGACGGCGGACGAGCACGACCGGATGCTCTACCTGTAGCCGGACGGCGCCGACTGCTGCCGATGGCCGTCTTCACGCCCGTCTCGCGCGACGAGCTCGCGCACTGGCTCGCGCGCTACGACCTCGGGGCGCTGCGCGGATTCGAGGGCGTCGCGAGCGGCATCGAGAACAGCAACTTCTTCGTCGACACCGACGCGGGCCGCTTCGTGCTGACGCTGTTCGAGCGGCTCGCGTTCGACGCGCTGCCCTTCTACCTGGGACTCATGCACCACCTCGCCGCGCGCAGCGTGCCCTGCCCCGACCCGGTGGCCGACCGCGAGGGCCGCGCGCTCGGCTGGCTCAACGGCAAGCCGGCCGCGCTCGTCACCCGCCTGGCGGGCCGCGCCGTCGCACAGCCCGGAGCCGGCCACTGCGCGCAGGTCGGCGCGCTGCTGGCGCACATGCACCACGCGGCGCTCGACTACGCCGGCCGCGTGCCCAACCCGCGCGGCCCCGGCTGGTGGACGCTCGCCGCAGGCGACGTGCTCCCGTTCCTGCGCCCGTCGCAGGCCGAGCTGCTGCGCGACGAACTGCGCGAGCAGCAGGCCTTCGCCGCCGGCGGCGGCGACGCCCTGCCGTCGAGCGCGGTCCACGCCGACCTGTTCCGCGACAACGTGCTGTTCGACGAGCCCGCCGGCGCTCCGGCGCGCCTGAGCGGCGTGATCGACTTCTACTTCGCCGGCGTCGACGCGTGGATCTACGACCTGGCGGTCGCCGTCAACGACTGGTGCATCGACGAAGCCACCGGCGAACTGGACGGCGCGCGCTTCGCGGCGCTCGCGCTGGCCTATACTGCCGGGCGGACGCCGCAGGCGGGCGAGCGCGCCGCCTGGCCGATGATGCTGCGCGCCGCCGCGCTGCGCTTCTGGCTGTCGCGGCTGCACGACCTGCACCTGCCCCGGCCGGCGCAGATCGTCGTCCCCAAGGACCCTTCGCATTTCGAACGCATCCTGCGCGCGCGGCGCGCCGCGGCGCCGCCCCTGCCATGACCGACGTCTTTCCGCCCCCGATCCGCATCTTCCGCCTGCCCGCCAGCGCCGGCTGGCGCTGGATGACCGGCGGCTTCCGGCTGTTGCGCCGCCAGCCGGTGGCGCTGCTGGCGGTCGCCTTCCTCAACCTCGTGCTGCTGTCGCTGCTGGTGGCAGTCCCGCTGCTCGGGTCGGTCGTTCCGCTCGCGCTGACCCCGGCTCTGACCGTCGGCGTGATGCGGGCGGCCCGCGACACCGACGCGGGCCGCTCACCCGGACCGCTGGTGCTGTTCGCCGCGTTCCGCGACGACGGTGGGCGCGCGATCCGTCCGTTGCTGCTGCTCGGAGTCGTCAACGCGGTGGCGGTCATCGCGGCGCTCGCGCTGGCCGCGCTCGCCGACGACGGCACGCTGATGCGGCTGGTCACCGGCCAGGCCCGCGAGGAGGACCTCGAAGTCACGCAGGAGGCGCTGATGAGCGCGGCGCTGCTGTTCCTGTGCGCCTACGTGCCGGTCCAGATGGCGATGTGGTACGCGCCGCTGTTCGTCGCGTGGCACCGGGCGCCGGTGCCGAAGGCGCTGTTCTTCAGCCTCGTGGCCGTCTGGCGCAACCGGCGCGCGTTCGCCGTCTACGCGATCGCCTGGTTCGGCATCGCGCTCGCGGCCTCGCTCGCGATCCGCGTGCTGCAGGCTGCGCTCGGCGCCAGCCCGATGCTGCTTTCGATGGTGCTGTCGCCGCTGTCGCTGGCGCTGATCACGGCCGTCTACTGCTCGTTCTGGCCGACCTACCGCGACGCCGTCGAGGACGCCGTCGCGTCCTGAACCCGCGCGCCGGCGCGCGCGACCTGCGTCAGCCCACCGCCTCGAGCCGCGCCACCGACAGCGCGAGCCACTTCAGTCCCTCGCGGCCGAAATTGACCTGCACGCGAGCGTCGTCGCCGCTGCCCTCGATGCCGACGATCACGCCCTCGCCGAAGCGCGCGTGCACGACGCCCTGGCCGACGCGGAAAGCGACGCCGCGGTCGAAACGCTGCGCTGCGCGCTGGTCAGCGGCCGAGGGCCGCAGTGGTTCGCCGCCCGGGTGCGCGCGCGCCTTGCCCGCCGGCCGCCCGATGCCCTCCCAGGCGCCGCCCCAACCCTCGCGCCAGCTTGCCGGCGCCGCCTGGGCGCGCGGCGTCAGCCACTTGAGCAGTTCCGCGGGCAACTCGTCGAGGAAGCGCGAACGCACGCTGTAGCGCGTCTGTCCGTGCAGCATGCGCGTCTGCGCGAACGACAGGTACAGGCGCCGCCGCGCGCGCGTGATCGCGACGTACATCAGCCGCCGCTCCTCCTCGAGCCCCTCGGGCTCGGCGACCGAGTTCTCGTGCGGGAACAGCCCTTCCTCGAGCCCGGTGACGATCACGGCGTCGAATTCGAGCCCCTTGGCCGCGTGCACGGTCATCAGCTGCACTGCGTCGGCCCCCTCGCCGGCCTGGTTCTCGCCGGCTTCGAGCGACGCGTGCGACAGGAACGCCGCCAGCGGCGTCGACGCCGGCGCCGCGGCGTCCGGTTGCGCGTCGCGCGGCGGCGCGCCGCTCGCGCCCCCCTCCTCCGCGAGGAACGCGGCGGCCGCGTTGACGAGCTCGCGCAGGTTCTCGATGCGGTCCTGCCCCTCGCGCTCGGAGCGGTAGTGCGCGAGCAGCCCGGAGCGCTCGATCACGTGCTCGACGACTTCGGGCAGCGACAGCGCGCGCGTCTCGGCGCGCAGCCGCTCGACGAGCGCGGTGAAGCCTGCGAGCTTGCCGGCGGCCGTGCCGCCCATCCCCGCCGCCGCTGCGAAGAGGCCGCTCCCCGCGAAGCGCGCCGCGTCCTGCAGCGCCTCGAGCGTGCGCGCGCCGATCCCGCGCGCCGGGAAGTTCACGACGCGCAGAAACGCGCCGTCGTCGTCCGGGTTCTCGAGCAGCCGCAGGTACGCGAGCGCGTGCTTGATCTCGGCGCGCTCGAAGAAGCGCAACCCGCCGTAGACGCGATAGGCGACGCCGGCCGAGAACAGCGCGTGCTCGATCACGCGCGACTGCGCGTTCGAGCGGTACAGGACGGCGACGTCGCTGCGCGCCCATCCCTCGCCGACGAGCGCGCGAACCTCCTCGACCACCCACTGCGCCTCCTGCGCGTCGGTGAGCGACTCGCGCACGCGCACCGGTTCGCCGTGGCCGGCGTCGGTCCACAGGCTCTTCCCCAGGCGCCGGCTGTTGTGCGAGATCAGCGCGTTCGCGCAGTCGAGGATGTTGCCGTGCGAGCGGTAGTTCTGCTCGAGCTTGATCAGGTGCGCGACGCGGAATTCGCGCTCGAACGCCGCCATGTTCGCGACGTCCGCGCCGCGGAACGCGTAGATGCTCTGGTCGTCGTCGCCGACCGCGAACAGCGCGGCGGATTCGCCCGCGAGCAGCTTCAGCCAGCGATACTGCAGCGCGTTGGTGTCCTGGAACTCGTCGACCAGGATGTGCCGGAAGCGCTGCTGGTAATGCTCGCGCAGCAGCTGGTTGCGCTCGAGCAGTTCGTGGCTGCGCAGCAGCAGTTCGGCGAAATCCACCACGCCCTCGCGCTGGCACTGCGCGTCGTAGGCCGCGTACAGTTCGACCAGCCGGCGCGAGTAGTCGTCGCCTGCCTCGACCCGCGGCGGCCGCAGGCCCTGCTCCTTGGCGTGGTTGACGAACTGCTGCACGCTGCGGGGCGGGAACTTCTCGTCGTCGACCCCGGCCGCCTTCAGCAGGCGCTTGATCGCCGCGAGCTGGTCCTGCGCGTCGAGGATCTGGAACGACTGCGGCAACCCGGCGTCGCGATGGTGCGCGCGCAGCATCCGGTTGCACAGGCCGTGGAAGGTGCCGACCCACATGCCGCGCGTGTCGATCGGCAGCATCGCCGAGATGCGCGCGAGCATCTCGCGCGCCGCCTTGTTCGTGAACGTGACGGCGAGCACGCCGTGCGGCGCCACCTGGCCGGTCGAGATCAGCCACGCGATGCGCGTCGTCAGCACGCGCGTCTTGCCGCTGCCCGCGCCGGCCAGCACCAGCGCATGGCTCGCCGGCAGCGTCACGGCGGCGAGTTGCCGCTCGTTCAGGTGCGCGAGCAGCTTCGACATCGATTGCGACGCGACGACCGGTGGCAGCGCGGCCGGCGCCGGCGGGCGCTCAACCGGCAACCGGCTTGCGCAGTCGTTGCGACCAGACCGGCTTGCGCGGCGTGAGCGCCCCGCAGCGGATCTCGACGCAGCGGTTGGCCCAACGGCTCGATTCGTCGTCGAGGTCGGCCAGCGGCGCATTGGCGCCGTGGCTGACGCGCACGATGCGGTGGCTCTGGATGCCGAAGCGCTCGAGCAAGCCCGCGACCACCTCGGTGCGGTTCATGCTCAGACGCACCGCGTCGTCGGGGTCGCCCGCCGGGTTCGCGTGACCCGAGACGATCAGCGTCCCCCCGGGGCCGGCCTTGAAACGCTCGGCCTGCTCGCGAATGAGCTCGAGGAAGCGATCGGCGACGCTGACCGAATCGCCCTCGAAGTAGATGCGGACGGAGTCCGACGCCGCGGCAACCGCCTCCCCGATGGGGGGGGCCGCCTGAACCTTCTCCTGCATGCGATCTCCTGGCTTGCATGGCGCGCGCGGGCCGACCAACTCGAGGGGCCGGCCGGGCGCGCTCTGATCGGGAGGGAGACCGGCATTTTAGCAAAACGCGCGGCCTGCCCCCGCGCGCCACCGGTTCAGCCCTGGCCTTTCCAGGGCACGACGCGGCGCTCGACCGCGCGCATCAGCAGGTCGAACAGCCAGGCCACCGCGCCGATCACGAAGATGCCCATGATCACGATGTCGGTGCGCAGGAAGTTGGAGGCGTTCAGCACCATCTGGCCGAGGCCGAGGTTGGCGGCGACCATTTCGGCGGCCACCAGCGTCGTCCAGCCGAAGCCGATCGCGATGCGCATCCCGACGATGATCTCGGGCATCGCCGACGGCAGGATCACGTGCCGGATCACCTGCCAGCGGCTCGCACCGAGCGAATACGCCGCGTGCATCTGTTCCTGCGAGGCGCTGCGCATGCCGGAGCGCGCCGCGAGCGCAAGCGGGGCGAAGCAGGCGAGGTAGATCAGGATGACCTTCGGCGCCTCGTCGATGCCGAACCAGATGATGATCAGCGGCAGGTAAGCCAGCGGCGGCAGCGGCCGGTAGAACTCGAGCGGCGGGTCGAAGATGCCGCGCGCGACGCGCGAGACGCCCATCGCGATGCCGAGCGGAATCGCGGTCAGGCACGCGAGCGCGAACGCGCTGAAGACGCGCAGCATGCTCCACGCGAAGTGCTCCCACAGCGGGCGGTCGTTGGCGGTGCCGTCGAGATACTCGACGAACTGCGCCAGCACCGCCTGCGGAGTCGGCAGGAACAGCGAGCGGATCCAGCCGGCGTTGGTCGCGACGAACCACAGCAGCAGCAGCACGACGACCGTGACTACGCTGATCGTCGCGGTCGGCCCCGCCCCGGGCACGCGGAAGCCCGACGTGCGCGGCGCCTCGCCGTCCGGATCGTGGTCGATCGGCATTCCCGCCCCTTCAGTGGCCGCGCTGCTGCACGATCGCGAGGATCTCTTCGCGCATGCGGATGAATTCCGGGTCGGACTTGACCGCCCGCGCATCGCGCGTCTCGACGTAGCGCGCCGAGAACGGCAGCCGGAAGCGATGCGTGATCCGCCCCGGCGACGGGCTCATGACGACCAGCCCGGTGGCGAGGACGAGCGCCTCCTCGACGCTGTGCGTGATGAAGAAGACGCTCTTGCGCGCCGCCGCCCAGACGTCGAGGACCAGCGTCTGGATCGTCTCCCGCGTCAGCGCGTCGAGCGCCCCGAGCGGTTCGTCCATCAGCAGCAGCGCCGGGTCGCTGGCGAGTGCGCGCGCGATCCCGACCCGCTGCTGCATGCCCCCCGACAGCTCGTAGACCGGCCGGTCGGCGAAGCGCTCGAGCCCGACCAGCGCGAGCTTCTCGAGCGCCACCTGCCGCCGGCGCGCGCGCGCCACGCCGCGCATGCGCAGCCCGAACTCGACGTTGTGCACGACGTCGAGCCAGGGCATCAGCGCGTGCTTCTGGAACACGACCCCGCGGTCGGCCCCGGGCCCGCGCACCGGCCGGCCGTCGAGGGCGATCTCTCCCTCGCCGGGCGCGATGAAGCCGGCGATCGCGTTGAGCAGGGTCGTCTTGCCGCACCCGGAGGCGCCGAGCGCGACGACGAATTCGCCGTCGGCGATCTCCAGGTCGACGCCCGCCAGCGCCGCGAGCGGTCCGTCGCGGGTTTCGTAGTGGATCGACAGCCCGCGGATCGACAGGTGCGGCATCAGCCGCCCGCCGCCGCGCGGGCGGCGCCGCCCGCGCCACGGCCGCCTCCGCTCACTTGCCGAGCGCCTTCTGCACGAAGGCCGGATTGACGAACTTCGAATAGTCGGCCGCGAGCGACTGGACCCGGCCCTGCGCCTTCAGGAACGCCGACGTGTCGGCCAGCGCGCGCGCCGCGCCGCCGTCCTTGCCGCCGCCGAGCCACGCCTTCGACAGCTGGTCCTCCAGCGTCGGGAACCGGTACAGCGCCATCGCCGCCGGCACGTTGGCCGCGTCGGCCTTGGTCCACTTCGCGACTGCCTTCACCGCCGGCGAATCGGCAGTCCACTTCGCGCGGTTGGCCCGATAGTCGGCGTCGGCGCGGGCGAGCGCCTTGACGAACGCGACCATGAACTCCGGGTGCTCGCGCGCGAACTTGCGCGCCACGACGAAGCCGTCGAAGGTCGGCCGGCCGGCCTTCGTGAGCTCGCCCGAAGTCACCAGCACCTTGCCGTTCGCCTTCACGCGCGCGAGCACCGGATCCCACACGAAGGTGGCGTCGATGTCGCCCCGCTCCCAGGCCGCGCCGATCTGCGGCGGCGGCATGTTGCGGATGTCCACGGTCTTCGGGTCCACGCCGGCGCGCTCGAGCGCATAGAGGAGGTGATAGTGCGTGGTCGACACGAAGGGCACGCCGACGCGCTTGCCCTTCAGGTCGGCGACCTTGCCGACGCCCGAGCCGTTGCGCGCGACCAGCGCCTCGGCGTCGGCGATGTCGTCGAGGATCCAGAAGAGCTCGATCTCGAGCCCCTGCGAAACGGCCGCGGCGATCGGCGACGAACCCGCCTCGCCGACGTGGATGTCGCCCGATCCCATCGCGCGGATCACGTCGCCGCCGCCGGGGATGAACTTCCAGTGGATCCGGTAGCCGGTCGCCTTCTCGATCGCTCCCGACTCCATCGCCGCCCGGTAGGGAACATTCATGTCCTGGTAGGCGATCGTGACTTCCTTCTTCGCCTGCGACTGGGCGCTCCCGGTCGCGAACAGGGCGAGCGCGGACAGGGCCGCAACGAGAGCCTTTTTCATGACGTCTCCTCCTCTGCTGGAAGTGCAGCCAGCGTAATCGCCGGGACCGGCTTTGAGAAGGGCGGGCCCGCGCCTGCGCACCCGATTGCGCGAATACGGAACGCGGCGGCTCGGGACGGCGTCGGCTACCGGATGTCGGCCAGCGGTGTGTGGCGCGCCGACAGGTCGGCCTCGCGCATCGTGCGGACCAGTTCCAGCAGCAGGTCGTTGAGCAGTGCCAGCCGCGCCGGATCGAGCCGCGACAGTGCGTCGGCCAGCATGCCGACCAGCGGACTCGGGGCCTGTCCGACGACCGCCGCGCCCGCTTCGGTCATGTGCAGCTGGACCGTGCGCTGGTCGGGCTTGGCGCGAGAGCGACTTACGAGTCCGGCGCGAACCAGCTGCTCGACCAGGTTGCTCGCCGTCGACTGCTGGATCGCCATGGCCCGCGCCAGGTCCTTGACCCGGATTCCCGGGGCGCCGGCGACGACCGACAGCGCCCACAGCTGCGAACCGCTCAGGCCGCAGCGCTCCTCGACCTCGTGGAAGTGGCGGCGCGCCGACCGGAAAATGATCCGGAAGTTCTGCAGCACCTCGACGGCGCCGGGCGTTTCGAGCGCTCGCCCGGGCGCCTCGCGCAGCGCGGGCGCGGCGGCAGCGGCGGCAGTGGGAAAAGGCGGAGCGCTCATCAGGGTCGGGCTGCAAAGGCGCGTAAACTGCCGGATTATCTGCGAAAGTTGCCGCGTTGCCGACGGGCCCGCTCCCGCCGCGAGCGGCGCCACGTGCCCGCCGGCCACCGGCGCGGCTAACTTCCGCACCTCGATTGGCTGAACCCGATGACCAACGAAAGCCACGCGAACGGGGTCCGCAAGCCCCACCTCGTCTGCCCCGCCGGGTCGCTGCGCGCACTCAAGCTCGCGGTCGACGCCGGCGCCGACGCCGTCTACATGGGCCTGAAGGACGCGACCAACGCGCGCAACTTCGCCGGCCTCAATTTCGACCTCGCGCAGGCGCGCGAGGGTGTCGCCTACGCCCATGCGCGCGGCGCGCAGGTGCTGATGGCGCTGAACACCTTCGCCGACGCGCGCGAGCCGCAGCGCTGGTGGCGGGCGGTCGACACCGCTGCCGAAATGGGCGCGGACGCGCTGATCTGCGCCGACACCGCCGTGCTCGCCTATGCGCGCGACCACCAGCCGCAGCTGCGGCTGCACCTGTCGGTGCAGGCGTCGGCGACCACCTACGACGCAATCGAGTTCTATCGCGAGCGCTACGGCATCCAGCGCGCAGTGCTGCCGCGCGTGCTCACGCTGTCGCAGGTCGGCCACGTCTGCCGCAACACGTCGGCCGAGATCGAGGTGTTCGGCTTCGGCAGCCTGTGCGTGATGGTCGAGGGACGCTGCGCGCTGTCGTCGTACGCCACCGGCCAGTCGCCGAACACGGCCGGCGTGTGCTCGCCGCCGTCGGCGGTGCGCTGGGAGGACGCGCCCGACGGCGTGCGCGCACGCCTGAACGAGGTGCTGATCGACTCCTACTCGCCCGACGAGCCGCGCGGCTACCCGACGCTGTGCAAGGGTCGCTTCGAAGTCGACGGCGTGCGCGACTATGCGCTCGAGGAGCCCACCAGCCTGAACACGCTCGCGGTGCTGCCGCAGCTGATGGAGTACGGAGTGGCCGCGATCAAGATCGAGGGGCGCCAGCGCAGCCCGGCCTACGTCGAGCAGGTCACGCGCGTGTGGCGCGCGGCGATCGATCACTGCGCCGCGCAGCCGTCGCGCTTCAGCGTGCAGCCCCAGTGGATCGCGGCGCTGGGCCGCTGGTCCGAGGGCCAGCAGCACACGCTCGGCACGTACAACCGGTCGTGGCGTTGACGGGGGCGCAATGACGTCACGCATCCGCCTGACGGTCGGCCCGGTCCTCTACTACTGGCCGCGCAAGACGCTGATCGAGTTCTACGGCCAGGTCGCCGATTCCCCGGCCGACACCGTCGTGCTCGGCGAGGTGGTCTGCTCGCGCCGGCACGAGATGAAGCACGAGGACTGGATCGCGCTCGCACGCGAGCTGGCGAGTTGCGGCAAGGAGGTCGTGCTGGCGACGCAGGCGCTGCTCGACTCCGAAGCCGACCTGCGCGAAGTGCGCCGATTCGCTGCCCAGGACGAGTTCCTGGTCGAGGCCGGCGACGCGTCGGCGCTGCGCGTGCTCGCCGGGCGGCCGTTCGTCCTCGGGCCGCACGTCAACGTCTACAGCCAGCCCGCGCTCGCCGAGCACGCGCGCATGGGCGCGGTGCGCTGGGTGGCGCCGGTCGAGTTGAGCCTGGAGGCGATCGGGCTGATCAACCCGCCTGCCGACCCGGTGCGCGGCGGGCCGGCCGCCGACACGCCGATCGACAGCGAGGCCTTCGCGTTCGGCCGACTGCCGCTGGCGTTCTCGGCGCGCTGCTTCACGGCGCGGCACTTTCACCTGAACAAGGACGATTGCGGCTTTCGCTGCATCGAGCACCCGGACGGGCTGCTGCTGTCGACCACCGAGCACGAACCGTTCCTCACACTGAACGGCATCCAGACGCAATCGGCCGGGCAGCAGTGCCTGATCGGCGACGGCGCCGCGCTGCGCGCGGCCGGCGCGAGCCGCGTCAGGCTCTCGCCAGTGGCGCAGGATTTCGGTACCGTGCTCGGCTGTTTCGAGCGCGTCCTCAACCAGGGCGCCGACGCCGCCGAGGCGCGCTCCGAACTTGCCGCGCTGAGCCTGCCCGGCGGGCTCGTCGACGGCTTCGCACACCGCCGCCCCGGACTCGAACGCAGCTGGAGCTGAACCCGCGACGATGAGCACCGCCATGACGCCTGCCCGCCAAACCGCCCTGCCCTTGCCGGGCGTGCTGCGCGACCTGGTCGCCCGCCTGCCGATCCGCCCGCCGTCGTTCGCGCTGGCACTCGCGCTCGACCGGCTGCTGCGCCCGCAGCTGTCCGACGACGTCGCTGCCCAGCTGGCCGACCAGGTGGTCGAGATCGAGGTGCGCGACCTCGGCGTGCGCTGCCGCCTGATGCTCACGTCCTCGGGTTTTCGCGCCGTGCCCGACGGGGGGCCGCTCACGCTGCGGGTGGTGGCCGACGCCGTCAGTTACCTGCGGCTGCTGCGCGGCGAGGAGGACGCCGACCGGCTGTTCTTCGAGCGGGCGCTGGTGATGGAAGGCGACACCGAGTACGGCCTGATCCTGAAGAACACCCTCGACGCCCTCGGCCCGCTGCTGCGCTGGCCGGGGCGCCCGAGCTGAGCCGCGCGCGGGCCCTGCCGAGATGACGGACGGCTTCGTTCTGACGCTCTCGTGCCCGGACCGGCGCGGCATCGTGCACGCGGTGTCGGGCTTCCTGCTCGAACAGGGCGGCAACATCCTCGAGGCGGCGCAGTACGACGATCCCGACACCGGGCTGTTCTTCATGCGCGTGCACTTCGCGCCGGGCCCCGGCGGCGCCAGCGCCGACGCGCTGAACGCGGCGTTCGCGCCGGTCGGCGAGCCGTTCGCGATGCGCTGGCGCTTCTCCGACGCCGGGCGGCCGGCGCCGACGCTGATCCTCGTCTCGCAGCTGGGCCACTGCCTGAACGACCTGCTGTTTCGCCACCGCTCGGGCCTGCTGCCGATCGACATCCGCGGCGTGGTGTCGAACCACCGCGACTTCTACCAGCTGTCCGCCTCGTACGGCATCCCGTTTCACCACGTGCCGGTCGCCGCCGCGACGAAGCCGCAGGCCGAGGCCCGCCTGATGGAGATCGTCGAGGCCGAGGGTGTGGAGCTGGTGGTTCTCGCGCGCTACATGCAGGTGCTGTCGGAAGACCTGTGCCGGCGCCTCGAGGGGCGCGCGATCAACATCCACCACTCGTTCCTGCCCAGCTTCAAGGGCGCGCGCCCGTACGCGCAGGCGCACGAGCGCGGCGTCAAGCTGATCGGCGCCACCGCGCACTACGTGACGGCCAACCTCGACGAGGGGCCGATCATCGAGCAGGACGTCGAGCGCGTCGACCACTCGATGGACGTCGCGACGCTGACCGCGATCGGGCGCGACGTCGAGAGCGTGGTGCTCGCGCGCGCCGTCAAGTGGCACGCCGAGCACCGCATCCTGCTCGACGGCGCGAAGACCGTCGTGTTCCGCTGAGCCCGGCTCAGGCCCGCGCGAGCACTTCCCGCAACTTCGCGCCGATCTCGTCGATGTGGCGCCTCTCGGCGACGAACGGGGGCGCCACCAGCAGCGCGTCGCCGGTGTTCTTCAGGTGCAGCCCGGCGTCGTAGAGGCGCTTCTGGATCTCGTGGCCGCGCGCGCCCGGCGCCTTGTCGGGCGCCACGTCGATGGCGGCCAGCAGCCCGATCGAGCGGATGTCGGCGACGACCGGCAGGTCCTGCAGCGAATGGATGGCGTCGGCGAAGTACGGGCTCAGCTCGCGCGCGCGGTCGATCAAGCGCTCGCCGGCGATGATGTCCATCATCGCCAGGCCGGCCGCGCAGGCGGCCGGGTGCGCCGAATAGGTGTAGCCGTGGAAGAACTCGACGCCGCGCTCGGGGCCGGCGTCGACGATCGTCTCGTAGATCGACTGCTTCGCCGCCACAGCCCCCATCGGCTGCGCGCCGTTGGTCAGCGCCTTGGCCATCGTGATCATGTCCGGCACCACCCCGAAGGCCTGCGCGCCGAAGTTGTGGCCGATCCGCCCCCAGCCGGTGATCACCTCGTCGAACACGAGCAGGATGCCGTGCGCGTCGCAGATCGCGCGCAGCCGGTCGAGGTAGCCGCGCGGCGGCGGCAGGCAGCCGAACGATCCGGCCACCGGCTCGACGAACACCGCCGCGATGTTCTCGCCGCCGAGCGTGTTGACGAAGCGCGTCAGGTCCTCGGCAAGCTCGGCGCCCTGCTCGGGCTGGCCGCGCACGAAGCGGTTCCCGGGCAGCGCGGTGTGGCGCATGTGATGCACGCCCGGCAACCCGATGCCGAACGCGCGCCGGTTGTTGACCAGACCCGAGAGCGCGACGCCGCCCATGTTGACGCCGTGATAGGCGCGCTCGCGCGACACGAACAGCTGGCGCTGCGCCTGGCCGCGCACCCGGTGGTACATCAGCGCGATCTTCATCGCGGTGTCGACCGACTCCGAGCCCGAGTTCGTGAAGAACACCCGGTTGAGCCCCGCCGGCGTGTATTCGCTGACGCGCTGCGCCAGCTCGAAGGCCTTCGAGTGCCCGCGCAGGAACGGCGGCGTGTAGTCGAGCGTCTGGAGCTGGCGCGCGACCGCCTCGGCGATCTCGGGCCGGCAGTGCCCGGCCGCCACGCAGAACAACCCGGCCGACGCGTCGATCACGGGCCGGTCCTCGGGGGTGTAGAAGTACATCCCCTCGGCGCGCGCGAACAGCCTCGGCTCGCGCTTGAATTCCTTGTTGGGCGAGAACGGCATCCAGTACGGTTGCAGCCCGGCGATCGCCGGCGTGTCGGCGTGTCCCATCGGTCCCTCGGCTCGGTGCGTCGATTGCCCGGTCCTCGACGGGGCATGGCGCAGACTAGCGTCCCGCCGCCCGGCGGCGCAAGCGCGGCCGTTCCGGCGCGCGCCCGCGCTGCCGCGGCCCTCTGGCGCCCGCCCCGGCACGCACCCGGCGGCGCGCTTCGGGCATCATGGCGGCCACCGCCACCGACCCGCGATCCGACGCCATGACCTCGTTGTTCGACCCGCTGCGCGAGCGCGCGTCAGGCCTGAAGCCGATCCGCACCGCCGTCGTGTACCCGATGTCGCCGAGCGCGCTGGCCGGCGCGCACGAGGCCGCGGGCAGCGGCTACATCGAGCCGGTGCTGGTCGGCCCGCACGGGCCGATGACCGCGCTGATGCAGCGCCACGGCCTGCCGGCCGACCGCTTCGAGATCGTCGACACGCACGACGACGCGCGCGAAGCGGCGCGGCGCGCCGCGCTGCTCGCGCGCGATCGCGCAGTGGCCGCGCTGATGAAGGGCAGCCTGCACACCGACCAGTACATGGCGGCAATCGTCGCTCACGAAGCCGGACTGCACACCGGGCGGCGCGCCAGTCATGTGTTCGTGCTGGCCTTCGCCAGCTATCCGAAGCTGCTCGCGCTGACCGACGCGGCGGTCAACATCGCGCCGACGCTGTCCGAAAAGGCGGAAATCGCGCAGAACGCGATCGACCTGTGCCGCGCGCTCGGCGTCGGGACGCCGCGGGTCGCGGCGCTCGCGGCGGTCGAGGAAGTGAACCCCGCGATGCCGGCCACGGTCGAGGCGGCGGCGCTGGCGAAGATGGCCGACCGCGGCCAGATCCGCCACGGCATCGTCGACGGACCGCTCGCGTTCGACGTCGCGATCAGTGCGCAGGCCGCGCAGGTCAAGGGGCTCGTCTCCCCGGTCGCGGGCGAGCCCGACGCGCTGCTGGTGCCCGACATCGAGTGCGGCAACGCGCTCTACAAGATGGCCGCCCACCTGGCCGGCGCAGAGCTCGGCGGCCTCGTGGTGGGCGCCTCGGTGCCGGTGCTGCTGACCAGCCGCGCCGACAGCGTCCAGACGCGGATCAACAGCTGCGTGCTCGCGAGCCTGTACGCGCACTGGCTGGCGCACGAGGCCCGCTGAGCGTCCCGTGCCCCGGCCTCAGCCGCCGCGCACGAGCGCGGCGGTGTGGCGCGCGATCACCCGCTCCTCGTCGGTCGGCACGACCCAGAGGCCGAACGCGGACTGCGACGCGTGCAGGCGCGGCCCGTGCGCGGCGTTCGCCTGCGCGTCGATGCGCGCCCCCATCCAACCGAGCAGTTCCGCGATCGCCGCGCGCACACCGGCGTCGTTCTCGCCGATGCCTGCGGTGAACACGAGCGCGTCGCAGCCGCCGAGCGCGACGGCGGTGGCGGCGATCTCCTGCGCCGCGCGCTGGCAGAAGGCCTCGATCGCGAAGCGCGCGCGCGCGTCGTCGCTGGCCGCGAGCACGCGCATGTCGGCCGAGATTCCGGACAGGCCCAGCAGCCCCGACTCGTGATACAGGCCGCGCCCGAGTTCACCGACCTCGAGCCCGAGGTGATCGAGCGCATAGAGCGCGAAACCGACGTCGAGCGCACCGGGACGCGTGGCCATCACCAGGCCGTCGAGCGTCGACAAACCCATCGTCGTGCGCACCGAACGGCGCTCGCGCATCCCGCACAGGCTGGCGCCGCTGCCCAGGTGCGCGACCACCACGCGACCGTCGGCCGCGGGGCCGAGCAGCGCCGGCAACTGGTGCGCGATCGATTCGTACGACAACCCGTGGAAACCGTAGCGTCGCGCTCCACGCTCGCGCCACGCCGCCGGCACGGGCAGCGTCGTGTGCAGCGGCGGCTGGGTCGCATGGAAACCGGTGTCGAAGCAGGCCACCTGCGGCACCTCGGTCGCGATCGCCGCCATCGCGCGAATCCCGGCCACGCAGTGCGGCTGGTGCAGCGGCGCCAGCGGCACCAGCGAGTCGAGCAACTCGAGCACCGCACCGTCGACCCGGCATGGGGCGGCCAGCGTCTCGCCGCCGTGCACGACGCGGTGACCGACCGCCTCGACGCGCTCGACCAGGCCTTCGGCCCGCAGCCAATCGAGCACCGCGCGCAGCGCGGCGCGCTGGTCGGAGGGCGCCTCGAGCGCAACTTCGCGGGCGGGTTCGCGCTCGCTGTGCCAGGCCATGACCGGTGCGTGCGGCAGGCCGTGCACCTGCCCGCGCAGCCGTTCGACGAGGTCGCCGTGCTGCCCGGATCCGGCGCCGGGATCGCGGTAGACGGCGAACTTGAAGCTCGACGAGCCGCTGTTGAGCACCAGCAGCGTCACGCTACCAGTCCAGCGTGCCGGCCATCGCCTCCGCCGCCGCCTGCATGGTCGGCAGGAATTGCAGCGCTTCGTCCAGCCCCAGGCGCGCCTTGGGGGCGTGCATCGCGATCGCGGCGACGACCCGTCCTTCCGCGTCCGGAACCGGCACCGCGAGGCAGCAGATGCCGGCCAGGTACTCCTCGTCGTCGATCGCGTATCCCTTCTCGCGCACCCGTTCCAGCTCCCTGGCGAGCTCGCGCGGATCGGTGATCGTCTTCTGCGTGTGCCGCACCAGCGGGCACTGGCGCAGGAAGCGCTCGCGCGCCCGCCGCGGCAGGCTGGACAGGAACAACTTTCCGCTCGCCGACGCGTGCAGCGGAACGCTCGAGCCGGCCCCGAGCGTCACGCGCAGCGGCCACGCAGTCTCGACCCGGTCGAGGTACAGGACCGAATTCCCGTCGGGGATGGTCAGGTTGCAGGTCTCGCCGACCTGCTCGACCAGTTCCTCCAGGATCGCGTGTCGCCCGCAACGCCCGGGGGAGTTCAGCAGCACCGATCCGGCCATCCGGCTGGCCCGCCCGCCGCAGTGGTATCGCTTGCTGCCGGGTTCGCGCCCCACCACTCCGGCTGCCTCCAGCGTCGCGAGGATCCGGAAGACGGTCGGCTTGGGCAGCGACACGGCCCGGCAGATGTCGGCCAGGGCCGGCGGCGTCGGGCTCGTCAGCACCATCTCGGCAATGCGGATTGCACGCAGCACCGCGGAACCCGCGGGCGCCGCGTCGTCGTTGCCCGGGTCGCAGGCCACCGGGGAGCCGGTTGCCGCGGGCTTTTCCAGCACTGATCCCATCGAAGATGACCCGCACGAAATGCGGGAGGGCGAATTCCGCGCACCGGCGCCACCGCCCGTCGTCTGCGGCGCCGCGGCCGAGCGCAACGGCCGCGCGCGAAGCGAAACACGCGCCGGAACTGCGCGCAATCCCGAGTTCACGGGAGACGCGTCAGGATCGGGATTCCGCACCTGCGCAGGCAGCCGGCCGTCACGCTGCCGAGGACCGCCGATTCGAGCGGGCGCCGGCCGTGCGTCGTCATCGCAAGCAGCACGTCGCGGCGACCTTCGAGGTAGCGGGCGATCGCCTCCGACGGCTCGCCGTGCAGGACCTCCCAGCTGGCACGCACGCCGTATCGGGTCGCAAAATCTTCGGCGCGCGCCCGAACGAACGAGGACTCGAGAATGTCGCCGGGCGGAATGTCGCGCGCGACGTCGGGCTCGGGCGCGATCGCGGTGACGACGGTCAGGTCGGCGCCGATCCAGCGCGCGAACGCCGCCGCCTCGGGGGCCATCGCGTCGGCCACCTGCGAGCCGTCGAGCGGCAGCACCACCGACGCGATCCGCACCGGTTCGCGCCTCCCCTCGGGCGACGCGCCGCGCGGCCGGTGCACGACGACCGGCTGGCCACCGTGGCGCACGACGCGCAGCGCGACGCTGCCGAGCATTGCCTCCAGCAGCCCGCTGTGTCCGTGCGAGGTCATCGCGACCAGCGTGCCGGGAACGCGCCGCGCCTCGGAAATGATGGCGTCGGCGACGTCGCCCGCGGCCACGATCGCCCGGCCGTCGCCCGACACCTCGGCCGCCAGCGCGCCGACCTGGCGCGCTGCCAGCGCCTGTTCGGCCTCGTCGGCGACGACCCTGAGCAGCGACAGGGCTGCTCCGGTCGCGCGCACGATCCCCAGGGCGTGCGGGAGAACCTCCTCGCAGAACGCCGAGCCGTCAACGGGAACCAGGATCCGGTCGTACATGGTCGAGACTCCTCTGCAACAGTGTCGCTTCATGCCAGCATAAGGCATGTCCGCGATCGTGGCACTGCGCGCGCGCCGCGCGCCGGGACGCGATCCCGCCGCGCCCCCAGGGCAGCCGCCGCGCGCCGGCCCGGCGGCGCCGACTATACTGCGGGCCTCTTCCGTCACGATTGCGCAGCGCAAGAGTTTCGATGACCGGTTTCTGGATCGCAGGCATCGCCATCAACGTCGCCGGACTCGCCGCCCTGGTGTGGTGGGCGGCGCGCAACTGGCGGCGCGACGCCGACCCGGACGCGCGGCAAGACCCTCACGACCCGCGCACCCCGCAGGATCCGCGCGCCCCGCGCTGAGGCGCGCGGCGCCCGTGCGCGCCCGCGCGCCATGTAGAATCGATCGTTTCCCCGCCCGGCCCGCGCCGGGCTCTCCTGCCTGCCGCGACCATGCAAGAAAAGTACGACGCCGCCGAGGTCGAAGCGGCCGCGCGCGCCCACTGGGCCGCGGTCGACGCCTACCGCGCGATCGAGAACGACCCGCGTTTCCCCAAGGGCAAGTTCTACGCCTGCTCGATGCTGCCCTACCCGTCGGGCAAGCTGCACATGGGGCACGTGCGCAACTACACGATCAACGACGTGATGTACCGGCATCTGCGGATGAACGGGTTCAACGTGCTGATGCCGATGGGCTGGGACGCGTTCGGGCTGCCGGCCGAGAACGCCGCGATGAAGAACGGCGTCGCGCCCGCTCGCTGGACCTGGGACAACATCGCGCACATGAAGTCGCAGATGCAGTCGATGGGCCTCGCGATCGACTGGTCGCGCGAGGTCGCCACCTGCTCGCCCGACTACTACAAGTGGAACCAGTGGCTGTTCCTGAAGATGCTCGAGCACGGCATCGCATACCTGAAGACCGGCACCGTCAACTGGGATCCGGTCGACCAGACGGTGCTGGCGAACGAGCAGGTGATCGACGGGCGCGGCTGGCGCTCGGGCGCGCCGGTCGAGAAGCGCGAGATCCCGATGTACTACCTCGGCATCACGCGCTACGCCGAGGAACTGCTCGCCGACCTCGCGGGCCTGGGCTGGCCCGAGCGCGTCAAGCTGATGCAGGAGAACTGGATCGGGCGCTCGACCGGGGTGCGCTTCGCGTTCCCGCACGACATCCGCGACGCGCAGGGACGCCCGATCGGCGACGGCCTGATGCACGTGTTCACCACGCGCGCCGACACGATCATGGGCGTGACCTTCGTCGCGGTCGCGCCCGAGCACCCGATCGCGGCGGCCGCGGCCGCGCGCGACCCGGCGCTCGCCGCGTTCGTCGACGAATGCCGGCGCGGCGGCGTCACCGAGGCCGAGCTCGCGACGCGCGAGAAGGACGGCCGGCCCACCGGCCTGTCGGTCACCCACCCCCTGACCGGCGAACCGGTCGAGGTGTGGGTCGGCAACTACGTGCTGATGAGCTACGGCGACGGCGCCGTCATGGGCGTGCCGGCGCACGACGAGCGCGACTTCGCGTTCGCGCGCAAGTTCGGACTGCCGATCCGCCAGGTCATCGACGTCGCCGGACAGCCGTTCTCGGACCAGGCCTGGCAGGGCTGGTACGAAGACAAGGCGAACGGGCGCTGCGTCAATTCGGGCAAGTACGACGGCCTCGCGCACGAGGCGGCCGTCGACGCGATCGCCGCCGACCTCGCCGCGCGCGGCCTCGGCGAGAAGCGCATCCAGTACCGGCTGCGCGACTGGGGCATCTCGCGCCAGCGCTACTGGGGCACGCCGATCCCGATCGTCCACTGCGGCGATTGCGGCGCGGTCCCGGTACCGTACGATGACCTGCCGGTGGTGCTGCCCGAGGACCTGCTGCCCGACGGCAGCGGCAACCCGCTGGCGAAGGACGAGCGCTTCCTCGCGTGCTCGTGCCCGCAGTGCGGCAAGCCGGCGCGGCGCGAGACCGACACGATGGACACCTTCGTCGACTCGTCCTGGTACTACATGCGGTACTGCTCGCCCGACAACGACGCAGCGATGGTCGACGCGCGCAACGACTACTGGATGCCGATGGACCAGTACATCGGGGGCATCGAGCACGCGGTGCTGCACCTGCTGTACGCGCGCTTCTGGACCAAGGTGATGCGCGACGTCCGTGGCGGCTTCCCCGACGATCCGGCGCGCGGGCTGGTGCGCTTCGACGAGCCGTTCAGCAACCTGCTGTGCCAGGGGATGGTGCTCAACCACATCTACTCGCGCCGCAACGAAAAGGGCGGCGTCGAATACTTCTGGCCCGACGACGTCGAGTGGCTGCACGACGACGCCGGCAAGCCGACCGGCTGCCGTTCGAAGACCGACGGCCTGCCGCTCGACTACGAAGGCATCGGCACGATGTCGAAGAGCAAGAACAACGGCGTCGACCCGCAGTCGCTGATCGACCGCCACGGCGCCGACACCGCGCGGCTGTTCGTGATGTTCGCGTCGCCGCCCGAGCAGACGCTCGAGTGGTCGGGCGCCGGCGTCGAAGGCGCGCAGCGCTTCCTGCGCCGGCTGTGGAACTGCGCATTCGAGCGGCACGCGGAACTCGCGACGCCGCCGGCCGCGCTCGACCCGGCCCGCCTGGACGACGCGCAGAAGGCGCTGCGTCGCGAGATCCACTCGGTGCTGCGCCAGGCCGACTACGACTACCAGCGCAAGCAGTACAACACCGTCGTCTCGGCGGCGATGAAGATGCTCAACGCGATCGAGGGCGCACGGCTGGCGCCGACCGCGCAGGCCACGGAAGTGGTTCGCGAGGCGCTGTCGATCCTGATCCGCGTGCTCTAGCCGGTGGTCCCGCACGTCACCCACGCGCTGTGGACCGCGCTTGGCTACGCGCAGGCGCACGGCGACCTGCTCGACGCGCCGTGGCCGCGCGTCGACGACCGCGCGCTCGCGCAGGACCGCGTCGAGCTGGTGCTGCAGATCAACGGCAAGGTGCGCGGCGCGCTGAGCGTGCCCGCCGGCGCCGACCAGGCGGCGATCGAAGCGGCGGCGGTCGCCTCCGACGCTTACGCGCGCCACGCCGGCGAGCGCGCACCGCGCAAGGTGATCGTGGTGCCGGGTCGACTGGTCAACGTCGTCGTCTGACCGGCATGCAGAGCGCCCGCACCCGGCGCCGCGCGCTGGCGCTCGCAGCCGCCGGCGCGGCGCTCGGTGGTCTGTCCGCCTGCGGATTCCAGCTGCGGCGCTCGGCCGCGCTGCCGTTCGCGACGCTGCACACGAGCTTCGCCGCGACCTCGGGCATCGGCGCCGAGCTGCGGCGCCGGGTGCGCGCCGCCGACGGCACGCGCCTGGTCGACGATCCGTCGATGGCCGAGGCGCGGGTCGAGGTGATCGGCGAGGAACGCGAGAAGGAGGTGGTCGGTTTCTCGGCCACCGGCAAGCCGCGCGAATACCAGCTGCGCCTGCGCTTCGCCTTCCGCCTGGTCGATCGCGACGCGCGGCAGCTGATCGCGCCGACGACGATCGTGCTGCATCGCGACCTCACCTCGACCGAGGCCGAACTGGTTTCCAGGCAGCAGGAGGAGGAAATCCTGTACCGCGAAATGGAGGCCGACCTCGTGCAGCAGCTGCTGCGGCGGCTGGCGGCGGTGCGGCGATGACGCAGGTGCGCGCGGAAGCGCTCGGAGCAGCGCTGGCGCGCGGCGTGCCGGCGCTGGTCTGGATTCACGGCGACGAGCCGCTGCTCGTGCAGGAAGCGGCGCAGGAGGTCCGGCAGGCGCTGCGCGCGGCCGGTTTCGCCGAGCGCCTGGCCTTCGACGCCGGACGCGGGTTCCGCGCCGACGAGTTCCTGGCGCAGGCGTGCATGCCGTCGCTGTTCGCGACGCAGCGGCTGCTCGAACTGCGGCTCGGCGGCAAGCCGAACCGCGAGCTCGGCGACACGCTCGCCCGCGCCGCCGAGGTGGCCGGCGACGACACGCGAGTGCTGGTGAGCGGTCCGCGGCTCGACCGCGCCACCACCGAGAGCGCCTGGTTCGCGGCGCTCGAGCGGATCGCGCTGGTGGTGCCGACCTGGCCGGTCGAACGCGCGCAGCTGCCGCAGTGGATCGCCGCCCGGCTCGCGCGCCAGCGCCAGCGCGCCGATCGCGCGACGCTCGAGTCGCTCGCCGAGCGGGTCGAAGGGAACCTGCTCGCGGCCCACCAGGAGATCGGCAAGCTCGCGCTGCTCTTTCCCGAGGGAGAACTGCCCGGCGAGGAGGCGCTCGCGGCGGTGCTCGACGTGGCGCGCTACGACGCGTCCGCGCTGGCGGCGGCGGCACTGGCCGGCGACGCGCCGCGCGCGCTGCGCAGCCTCGACGGCCTGCGCGCCGAAGGCGCCGCGGCGCCGCTCGTGCTATGGGTGCTGGCCGACGCGCTGCGCACGCTGCTGCGGCTTGCCGACGCGCGCCGCGCCGGTCGCCCGATGGCGCTGGCGCTGCGCGAAGCGCGCGTGTTCGGAGCGCGCGAGCGGCTCTACTCGCAGGCGCTCCCGCGCCTGGACGAGGCGCGGCTGCACCGCACGCTGCAACAGGCCGCGCGGGCCGATAGAATGGTCAAGGGCATCGACAGCGGCGACCCATGGCAGGCCCTGCAAGGGCTGGCGATGGCGATCGCGGGCGCGCCGGTGCTCGCGGAGGATTGAAGTGGACATCGAGCGAACCGACATCGAAGCCTACATGGCCGACCTCGGCCGGCGCGCGCGCGCCGCGAGCCGCGCCACCGCGCGCGCCAGCACCGCGGCCAGGAACGGCGCGC
>JANJTK010000155.1 GCA_024711155.1 Burkholderiaceae bacterium | reverse complement strand
GGGCGCGACCGCCCGTGACGGCGCCGGCGCGCCCGCGGCGCCGCGCGTCAAGCTCGCGTACAAGGAGCAGCGCGAACTCGAGGCGCTGCCCGGGCGCATCGAGGCGCTCGAAGCGGAACAGAAGGCGCTGGCCGCCCGCCTCGCCGACCCCGGCGCGTGGCGCGACGGCGGCGCCGCGCTCGACGCCGCCCGCGCGCGCTTCGCCGCGATCGAGGACGAGTTGCTCGCCGCGCTCGAGCGCTGGGAGGCGCTCGAGGCCAGGCGCTGACGCGCGCCAGCGCACTGCGCCGGCGCGCGAAGGCCTACAATTCCCGGATTGCCCGGCGCGGTGCTGCCGCGTCCGCCTCTTCCCGACGAGGATCCCACGATGCCGACCTTCGACGTGGCCTGCGAGTGCGATGCGGTCGAAGTCCGCAACGCCGTCGAGCAGGCCAACAAGGAAATCTCCAACCGCTTCGACTTCAAGGGCTCGGACGCCCGGATCGAGCAGAAGGAGCGCGAGCTCACTGCCTACGCCGACGACGACTTCAAGCTCGGCCAGGTGCGCGACGTGCTGGTCGGCAAGTGCGCGAAGCGCAACGTCGACCTGCGCTTTCTCGACGAGGGCCCGATCCAGAAGATCGGCGGCGACAAGGTCAAGCAGCTCATCACCGTGCGCCACGGCGTCTCGCCCGAGCACGCGAAGCGGATCGTGCGGCTGATCAAGGACAGCAAGCTGAAGGTGCAGGCGAGCATCCAGGGCGACGTCGTGCGGGTGAGCGGCGCCAAGCGCGACGACCTGCAGCAGGCGATCGCGCTGCTGAAGAAGGAGGTCGCCGACGTGCCGCTCTCGTTCACGAACTTCCGCGAGTGACGCCGATGCCCGCCCCCCGCAAGCCCGCCCTGCTCGCCCCCGGCCCGGACGACGCGACCGAGGAGTCGCAGCGCCGCCTCGCGGTGCTGATCGACGCCGACAACGCGCAGGCCGCGACGATCGACGGACTGCTGGCCGAGATCGCCAAGTTCGGCATCGCCAGCGTCAAGCGCATCTACGGCGACTGGACGCAGCCGCAGCTCGGCAGCTGGAAGAAGATCCTGCTCGAACACTCGATCGTGCCGGTGCAGCAGTTCGGCTACACGAAGGGCAAGAACGCGACCGACAGCGCGCTGATCATCGACGCGATGGACCTGCTCTACACGGGACGCTTCGACGGTTTTTGCCTGGTGTCGAGCGACAGCGACTTCACGCGTCTCGCGTCGCGGCTGCGCGAGCACGGCCTGACCGTCTACGGCTTCGGAGAGCGCAAGACCCCGGAGCCGTTCGTCGCCGCCTGCGACAAGTTCGTCTACACCGAGGTGCTGAGGCGCGCGCCGGAGAAGCCCGCCGCCGGCGGCGAGCAGCCGCGTGCGGCCAAGGTCACCGACGACCGGCAGGCGCTGGTCGGCTTGATCGCCGACGCGATCGACGCAGTGTCGGACGACGACGGGTGGGCGCAGCTGGGCGCGGTCGGCAGCAACATCACGAAGCTGCGCCCGGACTTCGACTCGCGGCTCTACGGGCACCGCAAGTTCAGCGACCTCGTGAAGTCGCTGTCCGAGCACTTCGACGTCGACGAGCAGACCGCCGCGGCGGGCGGCAAGTCGGTCTACGTGCGCCTGGCGCGCCGCACGGGCCGCTGACGCGGCTGGCCGCGGCGCCTGCGCCGCGCCTCCGGAGGCCGCTCGGCCGCAGGCTGCGGGCGCTCCGTCAGCTCTCGATGCGCGCGAACGCCGAGTGGTTGTGGATCGACTCGAAGTTCTCGGCTTCGACGACGAAGCCGCGCACGCGCGCGTCGCGGCGCAGCGCCATTGCGACGTCGCGCACGAGGTCCTCGACGAACTTGGGGTTCTCGTAGGCGCGCTCGGTGACGTGCTTCTCGTCGACGCGCTTGAGCAGCCCGTAGAGCTCGCTCGAGGCCTGCGCCTCGGCCAGCGCGACGATTTCCTCCGGTTCGATCGGCTCGGCGCTCTCGACCGACACGGTAACGTGAGAGCGCTGGTTGTGCGCGCCGTACTCCGAGATCGTCTTCGAGCACGGGCACAGGCTCGTGCACGGCACGACCAGCGTCATCGTCGTCACCGGCGAATCGTCGTCGCCCTCGACCACGATCGACAGGTCGTAGTCCATCAGGCTCTCGACGCGCGAGACCGGCGCCGTCTTGCGCACGAACAGCGGCAGCGACAGCTCGATGCGCCCGCGCCGCGCCTCGAGCAGCGTCAGCATCTCGCCGAACATCGCGCGCATTCCGGCAGCGTCGAGAGCCGGCCGGTCGGCCGCGAGGCGCGCTTCGAGCAGCGCGATGAAGCGCGACATGTGCGTGCCCTTCTGGTCGGCGGGCAGCGCGACGTACATGCCGAAGCGGCCCACGCTCGGCTGCTCGCCGCCGGCGCTGCGCCAGCGCAGCGGGTAGCGCAGCCCCTTCACGCCGACGCGCTGGATCGGCAGTTCGCGCCGGTCGGGACTGCCCTGCACGTCGGCGATGACGCCAGCCAGCAGCGCGCTGGTGTCGCGGATGTTCATCGGAAGATCTCCGTCGGAATTCAATGGATTCTGCCAGCGCGGGTCGCCACCAGTCGGGGCCCGGCCTCGCCGGCCAGCAGGTCGCCGAAGCGCTCGCGCACCGAGCGCTCGATGCCGGCGGCATCCAGGCCCTCGAGTCGAAGCAGCTCGGCGTGGTCGCCGTGGTCGATGAAGCGGTCGGGCAGGCCGAGCTGCAGCAGCGCGCGCACGATGCCGGCCTGCGCCAGCGCCTCGGCGACCGCGCTGCCCGCGCCCCCCGCCACCATGTGCTCCTCGACGGTGACGAACGCCTCGTGCGTGCGCGCGAGCTCCGCGAGCAGGGCCGCGTCGAGCGGCTTCACGAAGCGCATGTTGACCACGGTCGCGTCGAGCGCCTGGCCGGCGGCGAGCGCCGGCGTGACCATGCTGCCGAACGCGAGCAGCGCCACGCGCCGTCCGGCGCGGCGCAGCTCGGCGCGGCCGATCGGCAGCGACACCAGGTCGGGCGACACCGCGACCCCGGCGCCGGCGCCGCGCGGGTAGCGCACCGCCGCCGGGCCGTCGTGGCGAAACGCCGTGTAGAGCATCTGCCGGCACTCGTTCTCGTCGGCCGGCGCCATGACGACCAGGTTCGGGACGCAGCGCAGGTACGCGTAGTCGAAGACGCCGGCGTGCGTCGCGCCGTCGGCCCCGACGAGGCCGGCGCGGTCGATCGCGAAGGTCACCGGCAGGCGCTGCAGCGCCACGTCGTGAACCAGCTGGTCGTAGCCGCGCTGCAGGAAGGTGCTGTAGATCGCGACCACCGGCTTGAGCCCTTCGCATGCGAGCCCGGCGGCGAAGGTGACCGCGTGCTGCTCGGCGATGCCGACGTCGAAGCAGCGCTGCGGGAAGCGCTGGCCGAACTCGACCAGCCCCGAGCCCTCGCCCATCGCCGGCGTGATCGCGACCAGCCGCTCGTCGAGCGCGCCCATGTCGCAGATCCAGTCCGAGAAGACCCGCGTGAAGGTCGGGCGCGCCGCCGTCGCCGGCGCCTTGACGCCCTCGGCCGGGTCGAAGCGCCCCGGCCCGTGGTAGAGCACCGGATCGGCCTCGGCGAGCTTGTAGCCGTGCCCCTTGCGCGTGACCACGTGCAGGAACTGGACACCTTCGAGCCCGCGCAGGTTCTGCAGCGTCGGCACCAGGCTGTCCAGGTCGTGGCCGTCGATCGGCCCGACGTAGTTGAAGCCGAACTCCTCGAACAGCGTCGCCTGCGGCGCGACGATCCCCTTGGCGTGTTCCTCGAGCCGGCGGGCCAGGTGAAACAGCGGCGGCACGCCCGACAGCACTGCGCGGCCGACGCCGCGCGCGCGCGCGTAGTAGCGCCCCGACAGCAACCGGGCCAGGTAGCGGTTGAGCGCACCGACCGGCGGCGAGTTCGACATCTCGTTGTCGTTGAGCA
>JANJTK010000124.1 GCA_024711155.1 Burkholderiaceae bacterium | reverse complement strand
GCGGCGGAACAGTTCGCGACACGCGCGTCCCGCGCCGGCCCCGGCGAGCTCGGCGCGCGCGCGCGCGACCAGCGTCTCGACCGACTCGCGCGTGTCCGGATGACGCTCGAGCCACTGTGCGAGCGCGGCGTCGTCGGCGAGGATGCGCTCGCGCCAGCGCTCGGCGGCGTGCAGCAGCGCGGTGGCGGCGCGGTCCTCGCGGGTCTCGTCGGCGAGCGCGTCGGCGAGCGCCTGCGCGTCGACGTCACGCATCAGCCGGCCGATGTACTGCAGCTGCCGGCGGCGGCCCTCGTGCGCGCGGATCGTGCGCGCCATGCGCACCGCGTCGAGCAGCGCAGGGCTGATCGGCAGCCGCGCGAGCCGCTCGTCGGCGAGCGGCAGCAGGCTTTCGCCGAGCTTCTGCAGCGCGAGCATGTCGCGCTTGCGCTGCGACTTGCTCGGGGCGGCGGAATCTTCGCTCGGGGCGGCGGAGCTTTCGTCTGGCGGACGGGGGGCGCGGGCTCGGGGGCTCATCGGGGGACGGTGCGACTGCGCTGCTATGATACGCGGCCCTCGCACGGTCGGCCCGGCGCGGCCTGCGACCCACCCGGCAGAGAGACCCCGACGATGTTCGAGTACGACCAGGACAGACTGGCGCAGATCGCCGAATCCGCGCTTGCGTTTGCGCGCGAATGCGGCGCCAGCGGCGCGGCGGTCGACGTGTCGGAGAACACCGGACTGTCGGTGAGCGTGCGCAAGGGGCGCATCGAGACGGTCGAGCAGAATCGCGACAAGGGACTCGGTGTCACCGTGTATTCGGGGCAGCGCACGGGCCACGCGAGCACGACCGACTTCTCGCCGGCGGCGCTGCGCGAGACCGTCCAGGCGGCCTGGCAGATCGCGCGCTTCACTGCCGAGGATCCGTGCGCGGGACTGCCCGAGCCGGAGATGCTGGCGACGTCGATGCCGGACCTGCAGGTGTTTCACCCGTGGTCGATCGGCGTCGACGACGCGGTCGCGATCGCGCGGCGCGCCGAGCGCGCGGCCTTCGACGTCTCGCCGCTGGTGTCGAACTCGGAGGGCGCGTCGGTGTCGGTCGACCACGGCCATTTCGTCGCCGCCAACAGCCTCGGCTTCCGGGGCGGCTACCGCTACAGCCGGCACTCGCTCGCCTGCGCGCCGATCGCGCGCCGGCGCGGCGAGATGCAGCGCGACGACTGGTACTCGTCGCACTGCAATCCGGCCCGCCTCGCGGACCCCGAGGCGCTCGGGCGCTATGCGGCCGAGCGCGCGCTGGCGCGGCTCGGCGCGCGCAGCATCGGGACTCGCCGCGTGCCGGTGCTGTTCGAGGCGCCGCTTGCCTGCGGGCTGCTGGGGCACTTCGTGCAGGCGACGAGCGGCGGCGCGCTGTACCGGCGCGCGAGCTTCCTGGTCGACTCGCTGGGCGAACAGCTGTTCCCGCAGCACGTCGACATCGTCGAGGATCCGCTGCGGGTCGGCGAGTCCGGCAGCACCCCGTTCGACAACGAGGGCGTGGCGACGCGCCAGCGGCACGTGGTCGAGGCGGGGCAGCTGAAGGAGTACTTCCTGTCGACCTACTCGGCGCGCAAGCTCGGCATGAAGACCACCGGCAACGCCGGCGGTTCGCACAACCTGTCGCTGGCGAGCCGCGCGACGCGGCGCACCGACTCGTTCGAGCGGATGCTGCGCAAGCTCGGCACCGGGCTGCTGGTGACCGACCTGATGGGGCAGGGCGTGAACTACGTGACCGGCGACTATTCGCGCGGCGCGAGCGGGTTCTGGGTGGAAGGCGGCGAGATCCGGCATCCGGTCGAGGAGATCACGATCGCCGGCAACCTGCGCGACATGTTCCGCGGCATCGTCGCGATCGGCGCCGACGCGATCACGCGTGGCACCAAGCGCAGCGGCTCGGTGCTGATCGACGAGATGGCGGTGGCGGGCGGCTGAGGCCCCGGCCGGCGTTCAGCGGATCCGGCTGGCGCTCAGTGGATCCAGCCGGCGAGTTGCCGGCGCACCTCTTCGGGGTCCGGGGCGGAGGGCTGCAACCCGCTCGCGACCGGGGCGAGCGCGTCGACGAGGTTCTCCAGCAGGTCCGCCGCCTCGGCGGGCACCGGAGCCGCCGTCGCGGCGGCGGCCTCGCACTCGTCGAGCACGTCCTCGGCGCGGCGCACGAGGCTCAGGTAGCGGCGCAGCAGTCTCGGGTCGTTCATGACGGGTGCCTGCGAGGTTTGGAGCCGGCGGGTATGCTGGAATCCTCCGCCCGGTCGCCACGCAGCCGCAGGAACAGTGTCACGGAAGGCGCGATCGAGCGGTCGGACGGTGCGCGGTGTGCGATTTGCGGAACAGCGGAATGAGCAAGGCATTCGTCAGGGAAGACGACGCGGACGAGAGCGATGAAGCCGACGGCGTCGAAGCCGCCGCGGCGGGCGCGCCGGGCGGGCGCAACTACATCACGCGCGCCGGCTACGAGCGGCTGAAGGCCGAGCTGCTGCAACTGATCGACGTCGAGCGGCCCGAAGTGGTGCGGGTGGTGGCGTGGGCGGCGTCCAACGGCGATCGCTCGGAGAACGGCGACTACTTGTTCGGCTAGAAGCGGCTGCGCGAGTTCGTCCGGTGCATCCGCTTCCTGACCCGGCGCCTCGACGCGGCCGAGGTCGTCGACGCGGTCGAGCGCGCGGACGCGCAGCGGGTCTTCTTCGGCGCGACGGTGACCTACCTGCGCAACGGCGACGGCGAGGAGACGGTGCGCATCGTCGGCGTCGACGAGGTCGACCCGGCGCACGGCTGCGTGAGCTGGGTGTCGCCGGTGGCGAGGGCGCTGCTGAAGGCGCGCACCGGCGACGTGGTGACGCTGCGCACGCCGGCGGGGCTCGACGAGCTCGAGGTGCTGTCGGTCAGCTACGAGTGATCCGCGTCACCTCGGCGAGGCGGCGCAGGTTGCGCATCACCTGCGCGAGGTGGACGCGGTCGCGCACCAGGATCGCGAAACGCAGCACGGCGGAGTCGGTCGCGTCCTCGTCCATCGCGACGTGCGCGATGTTGGCTTCGCTCGCCGCGATCTCGGCAGCCACCTTGCCGAGCACGCCGCGGTCGTTGCGCACCTGCACCTCGATGCCGGTGCGGAACTGGCCCGCGATGTCGTCGGCCCAGTCGACGTCGATCCAGCGCTCGGCATCCTTGGCGCGCTGGCGCCGCGCGACCTTGCAGTCGGCGCGGTGCACGAACAGCCCGTGGCCGCCGCGCAGGTGCCCGACCAGCTCGTCGCCCGGCAGCGGGTGGCAGCACGGCGAGTAGGTGACCGCGCCGCCCTCGCTGCCGTTGATCTGCATCGGCGCCGGCCGCGGCTGGATCAGCATTGCGCCGGTGGACTTGCCGGAAAACTGCAGCGCGATGGTGCGCGCGATGACCGCGGCGAGCCGCTTGCCCAGTCCGATGTCGGCGTAGAGCTCCTCGACGCTCCTGGCGCCGGCGTCGCGCGCGCCGCGCTCGAGCGCCGCGGCGTCGAGTGCGGCCGCGTCGATGCGCAGCGTCGCGAGCGCCTGGTCGAGCAGCCGGCGGCCGAGCTCGACCGACTCGGCGTACCTGAGCGTCTTCAGGCACTGGCGGATCCCGGCGCGGGCCTTGCCGGTGCGCACGAAGCTCAGCCAGTTGGGGTTGGCGCGCGACTCGGGGTGGGTGACGACCTCGACGAGGTCGCCGTTCTGCAGCTCGGTCGACAGCGGCACCGGGCGCTGGTTCACGCGCGCCGAGACCGCCTGGTCGCCGATGTCGGTGTGCACGCTGTAGGCGAAGTCGACGATCGTCGCGCCGCGCGGCATCGCGCGGATCTGGCCGCGCGGCGTGAAGACGTAGACCGCGTCGGGGAACAGGTCGACCTTGACGTGCTCGATGAACTCGAGCGAGTCGCCGGTCTGGCTCTGGATGTCGAGCAGCGACTGCAGCCACTCGTGCGTGCGCTTCTGCAGTTCGGTGAAGCTCTCCTTCTCGGCCTTGTAGAGCCAGTGCGCCGCGACGCCGGACTGCGCGACGCGCTGCATTTCGCGGGTGCGGATCTGGAACTCCACCGGGGTGCCGAAGGGCCCGACGAGCGTGGTGTGCAGCGACTGGTAGCCGTTGATC
>JANJTK010000108.1 GCA_024711155.1 Burkholderiaceae bacterium | reverse complement strand
CAGGTTGCCACCGACGGTGGCCTGGTTGCGCACCTGCACGCTGCCGACCGAAGCCGCGGCGAGCCGCAGTGCTTCGAGCGCCGGTTCGGGCGCCGCGCCGGCAAGTTGCGCCCACGTGACCAGCGCGCCGATGCGCCAGGCGGGACCGCTGCCTTCGTCGCACAACTCGATCGCGTCGAGCCCGGCGACGCCGCCCAGGTCGAGCAACCGCTCGCGGACCGCCCGCCCGGCGCGCGCCGGATAGAAGTCGGTCCCGCCCGCGAGCGGCGTCCAGCCGCCCTCGGCGCGGCGCCGCAGCGCCGCATCGAGGTCGCGGGCGCGTTCCCAGCACGGCGCGCCGCCGTCGTTCTCCGGCACCGGGTGCATTGCGTGCGCCAAGCCGCGCTCCTGTTCGTGTGCCGGACGGTCCGCCGTCGCGCCGCCACCGCGAATGAAGCGTTCACTTCATTCGCGTTGCGCCGGAAAATTACTCCCTGCTAAGATTCGCGTCAATCCGCACAGTCCCGGAAGCCCGCCATGACCCACGTCGTTCTCGATTCCTGCATCCGCTGCCGCTACACCGACTGCGTCGACGTCTGCCCGGTGGATTGCTTCCGCGAAGGCCCGAACATGCTCGTGATCGACCCCGACGAGTGCATCGACTGCGCGGTCTGCATCCCGGAATGCCCGGCCGACGCGATCCGCGCCGAGGAAGACGTGCCGCAGGGGCAGTTGCAGTTCGTCGCGCTCAACGCCGAACTGGCGCGCTCGTGGCCCGCCATCACCAAGAAGCACGAGCCGCTGCCCGACGCGGACCAGTGGAAGGACGAGCAGGAGAAGCTGCAGTACCTGGAGCGCTGAGGCGCCCTCCTGACGCCTCTTCCCCTCAGGGCATCAGTTCGCCGCCGGCGACGACGATGCTCTGACCGGTCACCGAAGCCGCCGCCGCGCTGCACAACCACGCGACCGTCTCCGCGATCTCGACCGGCTCGACCAGCCGCCCCTGCGGGTTGTGCGCGACGAGGCTCTCGAGCGCCTCCCCGGCCGAGCGGCCGGTCTTGCCCGCAATGTTGCGCACCGCGTCGGCGACGATGTCGGTGTCGGTGTAGCCGGGGCACACCGCGTTGACCGTCACGCCGGTGCGCGCAAGCTCGATCGCCAGCGCGCGCGTGAAGCCGATCAGCGCATGCTTGGCCGCGCAGTACGCAGTCACGTAGGCCATCCCGGTCAGCCCCGCCGTCGACGCGACGTTGACGATCCGTCCCCCCTGGGCCGCCTGCAGGTCCGCGAGCACGGCGCGGCTCGCGTGGACGGCGCCCATCAGGTCGACGTCGATCACGTGGCGCCAGGTGGCCGCGTCGGTTCTTGCGAACGGCGCCGACGGCGCGATGCCGGCGTTGTTGACGAGGATCGCGACCGGTCCGAGCGCGGTGCGGCAGGCGGCAATCGCCGCGGCCACCGCCGCTTCGTCGCTGACGTCGGCCACCGCCGTGCTCACGCGGACGCCGCTGCGCGCGGCGAGCTCGCGCGCAGTCGCAGCGAGCGCAGCTTCGTTGCGCCCGAGCAGCGACACCGCGGCACCGCGACGCGCGAGCGCCGCCGCGATCGCGGCGCCGATGCCCCGCCCACCGCCCGTCACCACTGCGTGCCTGCCGCGCAGCGGCCTCGCCTCGTCGTCGCGCATGTCTGCCTCCCTCGCGGCCTTCGCGGCCTTCGCAGCCCCCGCGGCCGCGGGGCGATTCTGCCCGCGATGCGCGAGCGCAGGCAAACGCGGCGGCGATCGCTCGCGGCGACCGGGCCTGCGCAAGGCGGACGTTTCGCCGCCGCGCTGGCTGGCCTATCATCGGACTCTCAGGCGCGGCGCCCGCCTGTCGCCGCCAACGCGCCGCCATCGTCCACGCCTCGCCCCGGGATCCGCCTTGACCGACACCCTCGACCTCGCGCACGGCCTTCGCTTCGAAGATCTCCACACCGCCGACGGGCTGCGCCGCGTCGATGCCGCGTTCGTCGCCGCGCTCCGCCGCGCGGATGACGCGCTCGCACGGCGCCTCGAAGACGCCCGCGCGGATGCGGCCGCGGCGCCGCCGGCGGCGGCCGCGCGCGCCGACGAGGCCGCGCTGCTGGTCGAACTCGCGCCGCACGTCGACGAGTTCGTCGCCGGCCTGTTCGGAATCGCCGACGAGCACGCGGCGCTGCGCGCGCGCCACCACGCGCTCGACCCGCTCTACGAGGTCAAGACCCAGTTCGTGCGCCGCGAGGCCGCCAAGCTCGCGCTGGCCGAACTCGACGGATTCGACGCCGAGGGCGCGCGCGCGCGCATCGAGGCCGCGCTCGGGGGCGCGTTCGACGAGCTCGAATTCGCCCGCGCTGTCCTCGACTGGAAGCGCACGGCCGCAGACGAAGCCGCCGACGCGACCGCGCGCTCCGCCGCGAACGAGCTGCTCGCGCTGGCCCTGCGCTACACCGCGTGGGCGGCGACGACCGATGCCGGCCGGCGACGCCACGCCGGCGACGTGCTCTTCGCCCTGCCGGGCAAGACCGATCCGCAGCAGCTGCTCGCGCACGCGCACGCGCACGACGAAGACGGGACGCGCGTCTACACGATCGAACCCGGGCACCTGCGCCGGCGCGAGGGTTTCGCGCTCACCGACCCCGGCACCGACCTGCGCGGCGCGCTCGACCAGGCCAACTACTGCATCTGGTGC
>JANJTK010000259.1 GCA_024711155.1 Burkholderiaceae bacterium | reverse complement strand
TACGTGCCCAACACCCTTGTGCGCTGGCGCCACGCAGTGGCTGGCGGCGTGTTCGTGTCCACCGGCATCGAGGTGGCGAAGAAGCTGCTCGCCTGGTACGTGGCCTCGGTGCCGGGCTACTCGGTGGTCTACGGCGCCTTCGCGACCGTGCCGATCTTCCTGGTCTGGCTGTACCTGAGCTGGGTCGTGGTGCTGTTCGGCGCCGTCATCGCCGCCTACGCGCCGAGCCTGCAGCTGCACGTCACGCCGCGGCGCGCCACCCCGGGCTACCGCTTCGAGCTCGCCGTCGGCCTGCTGCGCGAGCTGGCCACGGCGCGTGGCGCGTCGACGCGCGGCGCCGTGCCGTCGACCCTGGCGCGCCGCCTGCGTGCCGACCCGCTGCAGGTCGAGCCGCTCATCGACCTGCTGTGCGGCCTGGACTGGGTGGCACGTCTCGACGAATCGGGCGAGCAGCGCGTGGTGCTGCTCGCCGAGCCGGACACGACCCCGGCGACGCCGCTGCTGGCGGCGCTCCTGCTCGAGCCGTCGCCCACGGTGCGCGGCTTCTGGCAGCGCGCGTCGTTGTCGCAGCTGATGCTGGCGGACCTGCTCGCGCCGTAGCGCCGGGCCGCGAACTCAGCCGCCGCCGCGCCACGCCAGCCACGCCGCGGCGATCGCCGCGCTGGCCAGCGTCACCGGCACGCCGACACGGGCGTGGGCGCGCCAGTCGATGCGCACGCCGCGGCGCGCGGCCGCGTCGGCGACGATGAGGTTGGCGATGCTGCCCACGAGCAGCAGGTTGCCGGCCAGCGTGCTCGTCAGCGCCAGGGCGAGGCCGCCCGACGCAGCGCCCGCGCTGCCGACCAGTGGCAGCAGCAGCATCACCGCCGGCACGTTGGAGACGACGTTCGACAGCACGAAGCTCGCCGCGAACAGCCACGCCGGCTGCCGCAGGTCGATGCCGGCGCCGGCCAGCGCCGCCACCGCCTGCGCCGGCACGCCGGTGCGCTGCAGCGCCGCGTTCACGACGAACAGGCCGATGAACAGCACCAGCAGCTCCCAGTCGACGAGGCCGAGCATCCGCCGCGAGTGCAGCTTGCGACTGAGCAGCAGCACGGCCGCACCGGTGAGCGCCACCACCTC
>JANJTK010000113.1 GCA_024711155.1 Burkholderiaceae bacterium | reverse complement strand
AACCAGCCGCCGTGCAGCAGCTTCGCCGCGTTGGCCGAGAAGAACGACAGCTCGAGCAGCCCGAACAGCACGAACAGCGGCCACAGCATCCTCAACTCGCGCACGAACGGCAGCACCAGCAGCATGATCACGCTGCCGATCAGCAGGTCGCCCGACACGGCGATGCCGTAGGCCGACGCGAGCGCGCCGGAGCTGCGAAAGCCGAGCACCAGCGCCACCACCAGCACCATCAGCAGCCAGTTCACCGCCGGGATGTAGATCTGTCCCCGCGCAAGATCGGAGGTGTGCAGCACCCGCAGGCGCGGCAGGAAGTTCAGCCGCGAAGCCTGCTGCGTCGCCGAGAACGCGCCCGAGATCGTCGCCTGCGACGCGATCACCGTCGCCATCGTCGCCAGTGCGACCAGCGGCATCAGCAGCGCGTCGGGCGCAAGCAGGAAGAACGGGTTGCGCACGGCCTCGGCGTCGCGCAGCACCAGCGCGCCCTGCCCGAAGTAGTTCAGCGTCAGCGAAGGCAGCACCAGCGCGAACCACGCCGCCTGCACCGGGCGGCGCCCGAAGTGGCCCATGTCCGCGTACAACGCCTCGGCGCCCGTCACGCACAGGAACACCGCGCTCGCGGCGACGAAGGCCATGCCGGGCCGCGCGACGACCAGCTCGAGCGCGTAGCGCGGATCGAGCGCGGCGAGAACCGAGGGGTTGTGCGCGATGCTGGCGATCCCCGCCACCGCCAGCGCCGCGAACCACACGACCATTACCGGCCCGAACAGCGCGCCCACCGCCGCGGTCCCGTGGCGCTGGAACAGGAACAGGCCGACGATGATGCCGATCGCGATCGGCAGCACCAGCACCTCGAGCGCCGGCTCCGCGACCGCCAGGCCTTCGACCGCCGACAGCACCGAGATCGCCGGCGTGATCACGGCGTCGCCATAGAACAGCGACACCGCGAACGCGCCCAGCACCGTCACCACCCACAGCAGCCGCGGCCGATCGCGCACCTGCTGCGCGGCCCACGACAGCAGCGCGAGCACGCCCCCCTCGCCGCGGTTGTCGAAGCGCAGCATGATCGTGACGTACTTCAGCGACACCACGATCGTCACCGCCCAGAAGATCATCGACAGCACGGCGTAGACGTTGCCCTCGGACAACGGCAGGCCGTGCTCGGCGTCGAACGCCTCCTTGAACGCGTACAGCGGGCTGGTGCCGATGTCGCCGTAGACGACGCCCAGCGCAGCGAGCGCAACCGTGGGGAGGCCTTGGCGGGCAGTCCGGGACATGGCGGCACGCAGTTTAGCAGCTAAGATGTGCGCCGATGAACGCGCTCAGCCTCGCCCTGGTGCTGTGCGGCGTCGTGCTCAATGCGCTGGCGCAGGCGCTGCTCAAGCACGGCACCAACCGGCTCGGGCCCGTCGACTTCTCGCTTGCGCAGGCCGTTCCGGTCACGCTGCGCGTGCTCGGCGACTGGCCGTTCCTGCTCGGCTTCACCTTCTACGGCGTGAGCCTGGTCGTCTGGATCGCCGCGTTGACGCGGGTGCCCGTCACCGTCGCCTACCCGATGCTGTCGATCGGCTACGTCGTCAACGCGCTGATCGCGCGCTACTGGCTCGGCGAAACGATGAGCCTCGCAGGCTGGGCCGGCATCGCGTTCATCGTCCTGGGCGTCACGCTGATCGCGCGCCAGGGCGGCTGAGGATTCAGCGCCGGCCGAACCACATCCGCGACAGCAGTCGGTCCTTCAGGAAGAACTGGTGCACGACGACACCGGCGACGTGCAGGGCCACCAGCAGCATCAGGATCTTCGCCGCCAGCCCGTGCACAGCGCGCGGCGCGTAGGCGCTGAAGTCCGCCGGCAGCGCGCCGACGCCGCGGAACACGATGTCGGGCAGCCCCGCCGCCATCGCCGTGGCAAGGCCGCTCGCGACCATCGCCAGCACCAGCAGGTAGAGCCCGCGGTGCACGGCCTTGCCGAGCAGGTCCAGGAGCGCGTTGCCCGTGGCCGCGTGCGCGGGCAGCGGGGAGCGCAGCCGCACGACCAGCCGCACCAGCATCAGCACGCCGATCGCGATGCCGACGATCATGTGGCCGCGCAGCGCACCGACCTTGTCGGGCGAACTGTTCGGCAGCTCGGCGAGCGAGAAGGTGCCGGCCATCAGGGCGAGCGCCACCATCCCGGCGAGCAGCCAGTGCAGGACGACGATGGCGGCGGGGTAGCGGGTCGGCGCGGGTGTCATGTTCGATTTCCTCCGGGAGAACCCGAATGCTAACGCAGCCGCTGATACACTGCCCGCACGCGCGCGCACCAGGGCATCAGGAACTGCGGCAGGCATGAACGACCTCGGCTTACGGACCGACGCGGCGAAGCACATCGCCCTCTACATCCAGCTCGCCAGCATCTTCCGGCACCGGATCCTGTCCGACGCGTGGCGCCCCGGCTACCGCTTGCCGAATCTCGAGACGCTGGCCGCCGAGTTCCGGGTCGCGCGCGTCACGGTGCGCCAGGCGGTCGCGCTGCTGGTGCGAGAGAACCTGCTGACGTCGAGCCGCGGACGCGGCACCTTCGTGCGCCCGCTCGACGAGCGCGGCGTGCCGGCGTCGCCGGCGATCGACCCGATGGGCAGCCCGGTGCCGGGCCAGACCATCGTCGTCCACTCGATCGCGCAGGTGTCCACCCTGCCCGACGCGCTGCGCGGCCGCTTCGCGGCCTTCGACAACTACACCGAAATCCGGAAAGTCCACCTGCACGGCGGGCGGCCGTTCGGCGCGATGCAGATCTTCGTGCCGACGGCGCTCTACCGGCGCTTCCCGAAGAGGCGCATCGAGAAGGAGCGGATCCTGCGCCTCGTGCTGAACGAAACCGAGGTGGCCGAAGCC
>JANJTK010000225.1 GCA_024711155.1 Burkholderiaceae bacterium | reverse complement strand
CGAATTCGCGTTCATCGTGTTCGGCGCGGCGCTGTCGCTCGGACTGCTTGCCGAACAGACCGGCCGGTTCATGCTGCTCGTCGTCGGCCTGTCGATGTTCGCGGCGCCGCTGGTGGCCGAGCTCGGCCGGCGCCTGGGCGCGCGCGTCGAGCTCGCCGCGCTGGCGCCGCCGCAGTCGGACGCACCGATCCTGCCCGACCTGAGCGGTCACGTCGTGATCGCCGGTTACGGTCGCGTCGGGCAGCTGCTCGGCCAGCTGTTCGACTCGCAGGGAATCCGCTACCTGGCGATCGATCCCGATGCGCGGCTCGTCTCGGGTTTTCACGCGCAGGGCCGTCCGGTGTTCGTCGGCGACGCGAGCCGCAGCGAGCTGCTGCGTCGGCTCGGGCTCGACCGGGCCAGTGCGATCGTGCTGACGATGGACCACAGCGCGGCCGCGTTGCGGGCCGTGCAGAGCATCCGGCGCGAGTGGCCGGCGCTCGCGATCCTCGCGCGCGCGCGCGACGAGCGCCACGCGCTGGCGCTGCGCGAGGCCGGGGCCGACACCGTGATCCCGGAGACGCTGGAGTCGGCGCTGCAGCTGGCGTCGCTGGCGCTGGCACGCGCCGGGCTGCCGGGCACGGTCCTGAGCGGACTGCTCGAGCGCGAGCGCGAGCAGCGCATCGCGTCGTTCCATGGCGGGGGGGCCACCTGATGCAGGAAGGCGGATCGGAGCGCGCGTACCACGCCGAGAGCGCCGACGCGGTGCTCGCCCTCTTCGGCAGCGACCGGCGCGGCGGGTTGAGCGCGGCCGGCGCCGCGCAGCGGCTGCGCGAGCACGGGCCCAATGCGCTGCCCGAGCCGCCGCGCAAGCGGTGGTGGCAGCGCGCGCTCGCGCAGTTCCACGACGTGCTGATCTACGTGCTGCTGGCCGCGGCGGTGCTGACCGCGTCGCTCGGGCAGTGGGTCGATGCGGGGGTCATCGTCGCGGTGGTGCTGCTCAACGCGGCGATCGGCCTGGTGCAGGAAGGCAAGGCCGAGCGATCGCTCGAGGCGATCCGCTCGTTGCTGTCGCCGCGCGCGACCGTGGTGCGCGACGGGCGCACGCGCGAGGTGCCGGCGCGCGACCTCGTGCCGGGTGACCTCGTCGTCGTGCAGTCGGGCGACAAGGTCGCGGCCGACCTGCGGCTGGTCGAGGCGCGTTCGCTGCAGGTGGACGAGTCCGCGCTGACCGGGGAGTCGGTGCCGGTGTCCAAACTCACCGAACCGGTGGCGTCGGCCGCATCGATCGGGGACCGGCGCTGCATCGCGCACGCCGGCACCGTCGTCACGCACGGCCAGGGTCTCGGCGTCGTCGTCGCGACTGCGCGCGGCACCGAACTCGGGCGCATCGGCGCCCTGATGGCGTCGGTCCAGGAACTGCGCACTCCGCTGCTGGCCCGGCTCGAGGTCTTCGGCCGCTGGCTGACGGCGGCGATCCTCGTGCTGGCGGCGGGCACCTTCGCGTTCGGCACGCTCGTGCGCGGCTTCGGTGCGGCGGAGATGTTCATGACGGCGGTCGGGCTCGCGGTGGCGGCGATTCCGGAGGGCCTGCCGGCCGCGCTGACGATCGTGCTGGCGATCGGCGTGCAGCGGATGGCGGGGCGAAACGCGATCGTGCGCCGGTTGCCGGCGGTCGAGTCGCTCGGATCGGTCACGGTGATCTGCTCGGACAAGACCGGCACGCTGACGCGCAACGAGATGACCGTGCGGCGCCTGCTGACCGCGTCGGCCGACTTCGAGGTCGACGGTGCGGGCTATGCGCCGCACGGCGGGTTCTCGGTCGGCGGCGAGCGCGCGACGCCCGAGGAGTTTCCGCTGCTCGTCGACGTCGCGCGGGTCGCGGCGCTGTGCAACGACAGCCGGCTGGTCGCGCAAGGAGATCGCTGGGAGGCCGAGGGCGACCCGATGGAGGCGGCGCTGCTCGCGCTTGCGGCCAAGGCGGGTGTCGACGCAGACGAGGCGGGCGAGGCGTGGCCGCGCGACGACGTGATCCCCTTCGAGTCCGAGCATCGCTTCATGGCGACGCTTCACCACGACCATCGGGGCGGGCGCCGGATCCTGCTGAAGGGGGCGCCCGAAAGGGTGCTCGCGCTGTGCGGATTCGAGCGCCACGACGCGCTCGGCGATCGGCCGATCGACTGCGCGGCGTGGCTCGAGCGTGCGCGCGCGATCGCCGCTGACGGTCACCGGCTGCTGGCGCTGGCCGAGCGCGAGGCCGGCGACGACGGCGACGACGGCGCGGCGCTCGGATTCGACGCGGTCGAGCGCGGCGGGTTCGTGCTGCTCGCCCTGACCGGCATCTCCGATCCGCCGCGCGAGGAGGCGATCCGCGCGATCGAGCGATGCCGCGGCGCGGGGATCCGCATCAAGATGGTCACCGGCGACCACGCGGTCACCGCGCACGCGATCGGCCGCGCGCTCGGGCTCGGCGACGATCCCGAGGTGCTGAGCGGCGCCGACCTGGAGGGCCTCGGCGAGCAGGACTGGCAGCGCGTCGCCGACCGGGCGACGATCTTCGCGCGGGTGAGTCCGGAGCACAAGCTGCGCCTGGTCGAGGCGCTGCAGGCGCGCGGCGAGCAGGTCGCGATGACCGGCGACGGCGTCAACGACGCGCCGGCGCTGCGCCGGGCCGACGTCGGCATCGCGATGGGCGCGCGCGGCACCGAGGCCGCGAAGGAGGCTTCCGAGATCGTGCTCTCGGACGACAACTTCGCGACCATCGCGCACGCGGTCGAGGAAGGACGCGCGACCTACGAGAACCTGAAGAAGGTGATCATGCACATCCTGCCGACCAACGGCGGAGAGGCGGCCATGATGCTGCTGCCGGTCGTCTTCGGCACGCAGGCGTTGCTGCCGATCACGCCGACGCAGATCCTGTGGGTCAACATGGTGTGCGTCGTCGCGCTGACACTGTCGCTGGCAATGGAGCCGGTCGAGTCCGCGGTGATGCGGCGCCCGCCGCGCAAGACCGGCGAACGCCTGCTCTCGCCGATGCTGCTGTGGCGCCTGCTGCTGGTGTCGGCGCTGCTGGTCGCGGCGTCGTACGGCTTGTACCTGCACGAGCTTGGCGACAGCGGCGACCTGGCGCGTGCCCGCACGATCGCGGTCAACGCGCTGGTCGCGGGCGAGGCCTTCTACCTGTTCAACTGCCGCCACCTGAAGGAACCGGTGCTCAACCTCGAGGGCCTGACCGGCAATCCGTGGGCGCTGCTGTCGGTTGCGGTGCTCGTGCTGCTGCAGGGGGCGTTCACCTATGCTCCGCCGATGCAGGCGCTGTTCGGCACGGTCGACCTGGGGGCGGCGGACTGGCTGAAGATTCTCGGCGCGGGTTGCGCGATCCTGCTGGTCGTCGAGCTCGACAAGGCTGCGATGCGCTGGCGCCTCCGACGCGGCGCGCCGGCGGCCTGAGCCGGTCGCGGCAATGCACGAGACCTACCACGTCGTCACCGCAGTGCTCGACGCCAGGGACTGACTGCCATGGACACGCTCCGCTCGATCGTGGTCGCCACCGACTTCTCGCAAGACGCGCGGCTCGCGGCAATGCGCGCGGTCGCGCTCGCCGCGGAATTCGGCGTGGACGACCTGCGCCTGGTTCACGTCGTCGAGGCCCCGTGGCTGGGCATGCTCCAGCAGTGGCTCGGGGCGGGCGAGGATTCGCGCGGCGGCCTGGTGCGGGATGCCGAGCGCTCGATGGCGCAACTGGTGGCGGCGATCGAGGCCGAGGCCGGGCGCAGGCCGGGCTCGGAGGTCGTCGTCGGCAAGCTGCTCGACGCGGTCATCGAGGCGGCGGCGCGCTGCGACCTGCTGGTCGTAGGAGCGCGCGGGGAGCACCCGGTGCGCGACTTCGCCGTCGGCACCACCGGAGAGCGGCTGCTGCGCAAGCGGCGCGGGCCGATGCTGGTAGTGCGCGGCGATCCCGCCCAGCCCTACCGGCGGGTGCTCGCGGCGCTGGACTTCTCGCCGCACGCGGCGCCGGTGCTGGCGCAGGCGGCTGCGATCGCGCCCGCCGCACAGATCGAGGCGCTGCACGCGTTCGAGGTGCCGTTCGAGAGCAAACTGCGCTTCGCCGGCGTCGCCGACGACGAGATCCACCGGCTGCGCCAGCACGCTCGAACGCAGGCGGTCGACGGTGTGTCGAGGCTCGTCGGCGAGGCCGGCGTCGACGCGGGGTGCGTGCGGCGCCGCGTCGAACACGGCTATCCGCCGCGCGTGATCGTCGACGCCGCGCGCGAGGCCGGCGCCGACCTGATCGTCATCGGCAAGCACGGCGAGTCGGTCGTCGAGGACCTGCTGCTCGGCAGCGTGACGCTGCACGTGCTCGGCGAGGCGCGCTGCGACGTGCTGGTGGTGAGCGCCGGTCAGTCCTCGAACGGCAGCCCGACGTAGTTCTCGGCCAGCGCGGTCGACGCGGCGCGCGATCCGGTGAGGTAGGCGAGTTCGGTCTCCTGGATCTTCTGGCCGAAGTCGCCGGTGTCCGGGAAGCGGTGCATCATCGAGGTCATCCACCACGAGAATCGCACCGCCTTCCAGACGCGCCGCAGGCACTTGTCCGAATACGCGTCGATCTCGCGCATCGATCCGCTGCGGTAGTGGTCGATCAGCGCGCGCGCGAGGTAGCGCACGTCGCTCGCCGCCAGGTTCAGCCCCTTGGCGCCGGTCGGCGGCACGATGTGCGCGGCGTCGCCGGCGAGCAGCAGGCGGCCGAAGCGCATCGGTTCGGCCACGAAGCTGCGCAGCGGCGCGATGCTCTTCTCGATCGACGGTGCGGTCGCGAGCGCAGCGGCGGCGCGCGCATCGAGGCGGCGCCGCAACTCGCCCCAGAAGCGCTCGTCGGGCCACGCCTCGGGCCGCTCGTCGAGCGGCACCTGCAGGTAGTAGCGGCTGCGCGTGCGCGAGCGCATGCTGCACAGCGCGAAGCCGCGCGGGTGGTTGACGTAGATCAGTTCGTCCGACACCGGCGGCACGTCGGCCAGCACGCCGAGCCAGCCGAACGGATAGACG
>JANJTK010000216.1 GCA_024711155.1 Burkholderiaceae bacterium | reverse complement strand
GGCGACCTGCCGAAGGACTTTTGCCCTCAGCGCGGCCGGAATCCGGCCGAGGCGGGAGGCGTGAGCCGCCTCGATGGTGGCGATCTTCGCGGTGCGGATCACCGACGGCGCCGGCAGCCCGGCTGCCCCCGGATTCGCGATCTGGACGTCGCCCGACCAGCCCCGGTTCTCGGCACTGGTGATCATCAGCACCCAGAGCAGCCCGTGGGCATCCTCGAGCGACGGCGTCGAGACCACGAGCGCCGGCCTCGATTGCCGCGTCGACCGATCGGTGTACGGAAACGGAACCTTGACGACGTCGCCCTGACTAAAGGCTGCCATACGCCTTCCGGTCGGCCTCCGAGCGCCATTCGTCGAACGTGCCGAATGGATCGTCCGCTGCACCGTCGCGAGGCACTTTCGTCACGATGACCCGCTGATCCACGATCTCGTAGAGCAGTTCGTCACCCTCCTCCAGACGCAGTGCTGCACGCACGGGCTGGGGGATGGTGGTCTGGGCCTTGCTGGTGAGCTTGCTGGTGATCACGACTGCCTCGTCGGGCGATCGGAAGATGGGCGACACCCAACCACTGTAAGGAAATTCCTTTCGGGCGGCAATTCCCGCGAATGCGGAATCGAAGGATAATTTCACGATGCCCGCTTCCGCCGCCATCGACGACGAAACCTGGGCGATCGGCGACCTGCAGGGCTGCCTCGACAGCCTGCTGCGCCTGCTGCCGCAGCTGCCCGCCGACGCGCGGCTGTGGATGCCCGGCGACATCGTGAACCGCGGCCCGCGCTCGGCCGACAGCCTGCGCTGGGCCATGTCGCAGGGCGAGCGGCTGGTCGCAGTGCTGGGCAACCACGACCTGCACCTGCTGGCAGTGGCCGCCGGCATTCGCCGCGCGCACCGCACCGACACGCTCGACGACATCCTCGGCGCGCCCGACCGCGACGCGCTGATCGACTGGGTTCGCACGCGCCCGCTCGCGCACTTCGAGGACGGCTGGCTGATGGTGCACGCGGGCGTGCTGCCGCAGTGGTCGGTGGCGCGCACGCTCGAGCTGGCCGAAGAGGTGCGCGCCGTGCTCTCCGGCCCGCGCTGGATCGACTTCCTGCGCGAGATGTACGGCAACGAGCCCGCCGAGTGGTCCGACGGCCTGCGCGGGCACGACCGGCTGCGCGTGATCGTCAACGCGCTCACGCGCATCCGCTTCTGCACGCCGGCGGGCCGGATGGACTTCGCCGCCAAGGAAGGCCTCGACGCCGCGCCGCCGGGCCACCGGCCGTGGTTCGACGTGCCGCAGCGCGCGACCGCGGGCACGCCGATCGTGTTCGGGCACTGGGCCGCGCTCGGGCTGATCGACCGCCCGGACCTGCTCGCGATCGACACCGGCTGCGTGTGGGGACGCGCGCTCACCGCAGTGCGCCTGGCGGACCGCGCGCTGCGCTCGGTGCAGTGCGGGTAAGCGGGCCGGTCGCCGCGCGCCCTCAGCCGGCGCGACCGATCGAGTCGTAGGCGAAGCCCGCCTGCCGCACGCTGCGCGCGTCGTACAGGTTGCGCCCGTCGATCAGCACCGGCCTGCGCATCGTCGCGCGCAGCCGCTCGAAGTCGGGGCTGCGGAACTCGCGCCAGTCGGTGACGACGAACAGCACGTCGGCGCCCCGTGCCGCCTGGTACGCGTCGTCGACGGTCGAGAAGCCGTCGCGCCCGGCGAACACGGCGCGCGTGTTCGCCGCCGCCTCGGGGTCGTAGCCGACGACGCTCGCGCCGGCGCCGAGCAGCGCGTCGATCAGCTCCAGGCTGGGCGCCTCGCGGATGTCGTCGGTGTCCGGCTTGAAAGCCAGTCCCCAGACCGCCGCGCGCGCGCCAGCGAAGTCGCCACCAAAGACCTTCGCCGCCTTCGCGAACAGCACCTGCTTCTGCCGCTCGTTGGCGTCGAACGCCGCCTGCACGATCGTCAGCGGCGAATCCTGCTCGTGGCTCGTGCGCAGCAGCGCCCTCAGGTCCTTCGGGAAGCACGAGCCGCCGAAGCCCGGGCCGGGGTAGATGAAGCTCGGTCCGATACGCGGGTCGCTGCCGATGCCGCGGCGCACGTCCTCGATGTCGGCGCCGAGCTTCTCGGCGAGCGCGGCCAGTTCGTTCATGAACGAGATGCGCACCGCGAGCATCGTGTTCGCGGCGTATTTCGTCAGCTCGGCCGAGCGCGGGTCCATGACGATCAGCTTCTCGTGGTTGCGCGAAAACGGCGCGTAGAGCGCGCGCATCGCGTCGATCGCCCACGGGTCGCGGCTTCCGACGACGATCCGGTCGGGCCGCATGAAGTCGCCGATCGCGGCGCCTTCCTTCAGGAACTCGGGGTTCGACACCACCGCGAACTCGTGCGCGGCCCCGCGCCGCGCGAGCTCGCGCTCGACGGTCTCGCGCACGCGGTCGGCAGTGCCGACCGGGACGGTGCTCTTGTCGACGATCACGCAGCGGCGCTCGATCAGCGCCCCGACCGTGCGCGCGACGGCCAGCACGTGCGACAGGTCGGCCGAGCCGTCCTCGCTGGGCGGGGTGCCGACGGCGATGAAGACCACCTCGGCGCCGTCGAGCCCCTGCGCCGCATCGCGCGTGAACGAGATCCGACCCTGCGCGAGGCCGCGTTCGAGCAGCGGCGCCAGCCCCGGCTCGTGAATCGGAACTTCGCCGCGGTTCAGGCGCGCGACGCGGTCCTCGTCGACGTCGACGCAGCGAACGTGGTTGCCCATCTCGGCGAAGCACGCCGCGGTAACGAGCCCGACGTAGCCGGCTCCGAAAACGGTGAGACGCATGGTGCGGTCGGTCCTGTGTCAGTCGATGCGGTGGTATTCGCGGAACCACTTCACGAAGGCGCGCAGTCCGTCGTCGAGCGAGACCCCGGGCGAGTAGCCGGTGAGCCGGCCGAGCTTGGCGGTGTCGGAGCAGGTGCGCGCGACGTCGCCCGGCTGCATGCCCATTTCGTTGCGCTGCGCGCGCCGGCCGGTGATCGCCTCGAGCTTGCCGATCAGCTCGTTGACGCTCACCGGGTCGCTGCGCCCGAGGTTGACCACCTCGAACGGCGCCCAGCTGGTGTCGGGACGATCGGCGATCCAGTCGGCCGGATCCGCCGAGCTGCGGGCCGGCCGCGGCGCGTCGAGCAGCCGCAGCGTCGCCTCGACCGTGTCGTCGATGTAGGTGAAGTCGCGCGACAGCACGCCGCCGCCGTAGACGTCGATCGGCTTGCCGCGCAGCAGCGCGTCGGTGAATTTCCACATCGCCATGTCGGGCCGGCCCCAGGGGCCGTAGACGGTGAAGTAGCGCAGCCCCGTGACCGGCAGCGCGAACAGGTGCGCATAGCTGTGCGCGAGCAACTCGTTGGCGCGCTTGGTTGCCGCGTACAGGCTCACCGGATGGTCGACCGGATCGCTCTCCGAGAACGGCACCTTGCGGTTCGCTCCGTAGACGCTCGAGCTGCTCGCGAACACCAGGTGCGCCACCCCGGCGCGCCGGCACGCCTCGAGCATCACGGTCATCCCGGTGAGGTTGCTGTCGGAGTACGCCATCGGATTCTGCAGCGCGTAGCGCACGCCGGCCTGCGCGGCGAGATGCACGACCTGCGCGGGCCGGCAGCGGTCGAACAGCCGGAACACCTCCTCGCGGTGCGCCACGTCGATCCGTTGGAACTCGAAGCCGTCGACGCCCGCCAGTTCGGCGAGCCGCGCGCGCTTGAGCTGCGGGTCGTAGTAGTCGTTCAGGTTGTCGATCCCGACCACGCGGCGGCCCCGCTCCAGCAGCCGGCGGCAGACGTTCATGCCGATGAAACCGGCCGCGCCGGTGACGATCACTGGAGTGTGCATCGCTGTCTCGAAGGAAATTCCGGCCATCGACAAGATGCCGGCCATGGCGGAGCGCGCCGGCCCCGTGGCTCACGCAATTGTGCGCTGCACGCCGCCTCCCGTCTGCGACGGATGCCGCACTCGGCCCGCCGCCGATGCGGCGAGGCGACGCCGCGGCCCCGGCGTCCGCCGCAACTGCGTTGCGGCCTGCGACAGCGGCTGCCCGTCGCCGCCCGCGCCACTACAGGCCTCCACCTGTGCCGCCGACCGCACCCGCAGCGCCGGTCACCCCGGTCGCCGACGCCGCGGCGATGCGCATGGCGATCGCTTCCCGGGCCCGCGCGGCGAGCTCCTGTCGCGTGCCGCCCGCGACCGGTTCGAGCGGGTGCACCTCGGCAACGATGCCGCGAGCGCCGAGCACGCGCACGAGCGAGTGCACGACCGTCATGTCACCGACGAACGCCGCCGCGTCGCTCGGATTGCCGTCGCCGTCGACGTAGCGCAGCGCCACCGGGATCACCGGCACGCCGGCGCGCAGCGCGGGCTCGATCAGGTTCCCGTGAAACGGCAGGACCCCCGTCGCGCCGCCGGTGGTTCCCTCCGGGAACACGGCGACGCGCTGCCCCTCGCCGAGCGCCTGCTCGATGCGCCCGTTCAGCCGTTGCACCGCATGCCGCCGTCCGCGCTCGACGAACAGGGTTCCCGCGCGCGCCACCAGCACGCCCAGCACCGGCCAGTGCGCGACCTCGGACTTGGCGACGAAGCGCGCCGGGGCAAGCGCCATGATCAGGAACACGTCGAGCCACGACTGGTGGTTGGCGAGCAGCAGGCACGCACCGTGCTGATGCGCGAGCCGGCGCCCGCCCGCGGCGGGATGTTCGCGCAGGCGCACGCCGCAAGCGCGCAGCAGCGCGCCCGCCCACCAGCGGGTCGCACCCTCGCGCGTGGCCGGCGCGAGCAGCGGAAAGGCGAACACGCACGCGAGGCCCGCGACGAGCAGCGCAAGCACGAGTGGCGTGCGGGCGGCGACCCTGGCCGAGCGTCCGGGCCACGCCATCGGGCGGTTGCGTTCCGGTGCCGCCGCGTCGTCGGACTCAGCGCTCGAAGGCGACGCGTCCGCCGACGATCGTCGCGCGCGCGCGCCCGAGCACCTCGATGCCGAGGTACGGCGTGTGCCGGCCCTGGCTCGCGAGCCCGTCGACGCTGATGGTCCACGGCTCGTCCGGGTCGAACAGGCACAGGTCGGCCGGCATGCCGGCTTCGATGCGGCCGGCGCGATCGGCGATCCCCAGCACCGCGCTCGCGCCCGACGTGATCCGCGCGAGCGCCGCGGGCAGCGCGGTGCGTGACTCGGCAGCCCACTTCAGCGTCAGCGGCAGCAGCACCTCGAGTCCGGTCACGCCCGGCTCGGCCTCGGCGAACGGCAGCTGCTTCGCGTCGTCGTCGACCGGCGTGTGGTCCGAGCAGATCGCGTCGAGCGTGCCGTCGGCGAGCGCGGCGCGGATCGCGTCGCGGTCGCGCTGCGAGCGGAACGGCGGGTCGACGCGGTAGTGGCTGTCGAAGTGGCCGACGTCGACGTCGACGAGGTGCAGGTGGTGCACGGCGACGTCGGCGCTCACCGGCAGCCCTTCGGCCTTCGCGCGCCGCAGGAGCTCGAGCCCGGCCGCCGAGGACAGTCGGCACAGGTAGACGCGGCAGCCGGTCTCGCGCACGAGGTCGAGGATCGTGTTCAGCGCGACCGTCTCCGCCGCCACCGGGATTCCCGACAAGCCCAGCCGCGCGGCGACCGCCCCGCCGTGCATCACGCCACCGCGCCCCAGGTGAGGATCCTGCGGGCGCAGCCAGACCGTGAAGCCGTAGGTCCCCGCATACTGCATCGCGCGCAGCAGCACCTGCGTGTCGACGATCGGCGCCCCGGCCTGCGAGAAACCGACGCACCCCGCCTCGGCGAGTTCGGCCATCTCGGTGATCGCCTCGCCGGCCAGCGCGGCGGTGAGCGCGCCGAGCGGATACAGGTGCGCCTGGTCGAGCCCGCGCGCGCGGTGCTTGAGCATCTCGACCAGGCCGGGCTCGTCGAGCGGCGGGTCGGTGTCGGGCGGGCACGACAGCGAGGTGACGCCGCCGGCGAGCGCGGCGCGCATCTCGGATTCGAGCGTCGCCCGGTACTCGTAGCCCGGCTCGCGCAGCCGCGCCGCCAGGTCGACCAGCCCGGGGGCGACGACGAGCCCGCGCGCGTCGACGACACGCTCGGCGGCGAATCCGCCGGGGGCGTCGCCGATCGCGACGACCCGCCCGTCGGCGACGTGCAGCGCGGCAACGCGGTCGAGGCCCGAAGCCGGGTCGACGACGCGGCCGTTCGTGATCGACAGTTTCATGCTTTCACGATTGCGCGAGGATGCTCATCACGGCCATCCGCACCGCGATGCCGAAGGTGACCTGGTCGAGGATGACCGATCGGGGCCCGTCCGCCACCGCCGACTCGATCTCGACGCCGCGGTTCATCGGCCCCGGGTGCATCACGATGCAGTCGGGCGCGGCCAGCGCGAGCTTTTCCTGCGTCAGGCCGTATTGCTTGAAGTATTCCTGCGCCGACGGCAGCAGCGCGCCGCGCATGCGCTCGCTCTGCAGCCGCAGCGTGATCACCACGTCGACGCCGCGCAGGCCCTCGCGCATGTCGTTGAAGACGCGCACGCCGAGCTGCTCGAGCCCGCCGGGGATCAGCGTGCGCGGTCCGATCACGCGCACCTCGGGCACGCCGAGCGTCGTCAGCGCATGGATGTCCGAGCGCGCCACGCGCGAGTGCAGCACGTCGCCGACGATCGCCACGCGCAGCCGCGTGAAATCGCCCTTGAAGTGGCGGATCGTGTACATGTCGAGCAGGCCCTGCGTCGGGTGCGCGTGGCGACCGTCGCCGGCGTTGATCACGTGCACGTGGCCGCGGCCGCGCCCCCGGTCGACGTGCTGCGCGATCAGGAACGGCGCCCCGCTCTCGGCGTGCCGCACGACGAACATGTCGGCGTGCATCGCGACCAGGTTGTCGATCGTGTCGAGCAGCGACTCGCCCTTGGACGTCGACGACGTGTTGATGTTGAGGTTGACGACGTCGGCCGACAGCCGCTTGGCCGCGATCTCGAAGGTCGTGCGCGTGCGCGTCGAGTTCTCGAAGAACAGGTTGAAGACCGACTTGCCGCGCAGCAGCGGCACCTTCTTGACGTCGCGGTCGGACACGCCGACGAAGCTCGCCGCGGTGTCGAGGATCCGGTGGATCATCTCGCGCGGCAACCCCTCGATCGTCAGCAGGTGCCGCAGTTCGCCGCGCTCGGTCAGTTGGGGGTGGCGCAACGCCATGGCCTCACTCGATGGTCAGCGCGAACCGGCCGTCGCCGCCGCGCTCCAGCACGAACGCGCGCGGCGCCCGCAACGGATGCACTGCGCCGCAGTAGCGCGCCTCGAACGGCAGTTCCCGGCCGCCGCGGTCGACCAGCACGGCGAGCTCGATGCACGCCGGGCGGCCGTAGTCGAACAACTCGTTGATCGCGGCGCGCACCGTGCGCCCGGTAAAGAGGATGTCGTCGACCAGCACGATGTCGGCGCCCTCGACCTCGAACGGCAGCTCGGTGCCCTTCATCTCTGCGGGGAGCCCGCGCTGGCCGTAGTCGTCTCGATGGAAGGCGCTCGACAGCGTGCCCAGCGGGCGCGAGAGCCCGAGGTCGCGGTGCAGCCGCTCGGCCACCCACGCGCCGCCGCTGTGGATGCCGACCAGCGCGATGTCGCGCCCGGCCGCGCCGTCGCGCACGGCCTGCAGCAGCCGCGCGTAGATCGCCTCGGCGTCGGGCAGCGGGGTCATCGGCGGCTCGTCCGGATCGCTTCGAGGGACCATCGTTTCAGCAACTCAGGAGGTATTGTCGCAGGATCACGGCCGCCGCCTCGTCGTCGAGCGGCTGGTCGGAGGACACGCGGCCAGCGCGCTCCTGCCCGCGCAGCGCGCGCGCCTCGACGCTGGAGAAGCTCTCGTCGACCATCTCCACCGGCAACCGGAAGCGCGCCTCGAGTTGGCGGGCGAAGCGCTCGCACGCCGGCGTCACCGGCAGCGCGGCGCCGTCGGGGTGCAGCGGCCGTCCGACCACCAGCCGCTGCGGCCGCCATTCGGCCATCAGCGCCGCGATCGCCGCCCAGCGGGCCGCCAGCGGCTCCGACGGCACGACCGCCAGCGCGCGCGCCGAGCGCGTCAGCGAATTGCCGATCGACACCCCGATGCGGCGCACGCCGAAGTCGAATCCGAGCAGCGTCTCCGTCACTCACGCGTGCCCGGCCGTGGATGCCAGGAACGCCGGGTCGATGCCCAGCAGCCGGAACGCGGCCTGGAAGCGCTGCTCGACCGGCGTGTCGAAGATGAGGTCCGGGCTGGCCGGCACCGTCAGCCACGCGTTGCGCGAGATCTCGTCCTCGAGCTGCCCCGGCCCCCAGCCGGCGTAGCCGAGCGTGACCAGGATCCGCTTCGGGCCGCCGCCGCCGGCGACCGCCTCGAGCACGTCCTTCGACGAGGTCAGGCCGAGCTCGCCGCCGACCGCGACGGTCGAGTTCCATTCGCCGACCGGCTGGTGCAGCACGAACCCGCGGTCCATCTGCACCGGCCCGCCGTAGAACACCGGCGCCGACGCCAGCGGCGCGATCCCGAGCACGAGGTCGATGCGCTCGAACAGGGTTGCGAGATCCAGCTCCATCGGCCGGTTGATGACCAGGCCGAGCGCGCCGCGCGAGCTGTGCTCGGCGACGAACACGACAGCCCCCCCGAAGTTCGGATCGGCCATGTCCGGCATGGCGATCAGGAACTGGTTGGTGAGATCGATCGCCTGCTCTGCGCTCATGGCTTCATTGTAAGGGCCGGTCCCGGCAGGCACAATCGGCCTCCCTTCCGCCCGTGGGGCTGCCGATGATTCCGGACCCCGAATTCGAATCGGTGCTGGTGTGGTTCCGGCGCGACCTGCGCATCGACGACCACGCGGCGCTGAGCGCGGCCACCCGGCGCGCCCGGCGCGTGCACTGCGCGTTCGTGTTCGACCGCGACATCCTCGACGCGCTGCCCGACCGCGACGACCGGCGCGTCGCCTTCGTCCACGCCAGCGTCGTCGAGCTCGAGCGCGAGTTGCGCCGCGCCGGCGGCGCACTGCACACGCCGCACGCCAGCGCTCGCGCGGAGATTCCCGCGCTCGCGGCGCGGCTCGGGGTGCAGGCGGTGTTCGCGAACCGCGATTACGAGCCCTGCGCCCGCGAGCGCGACGCCGAGGTCGAGCGGGCGCTGGCGCGCGACAGCCGCGCGCTGCACTCGTTCAAGGACCAGGCGGTGTTCGACCGCGACGAGTTGACGACCGCGCAGGGGCGTCCTTACTCGGTCTACACCCCGTACCGCAACGCGTGGCTGCGGCGGCTCTCGCCCGAGGACCTCGCGCCGCGCGCCGCGCTGCTGCGGGGCCGGCTCGCGAGCGACCAGGGCGCCGCCGGCCTGCCGACGCTGGCCGGACTCGGCTTCGCGCAGGCGTCGCTCGCGGGCACCGGCGTGACGCCCGGAGCGAGCGGCGCCCGCGCGGCGCTCGACGACTTCGCCTCGCGCATCGACGCGTACCGCGACGCGCGGGACTTTCCGGCGCTCGACGGCTCGTCGCGGCTGTCGGCTCACCTGCGATTCGGAACCGTCTCGATCCGCGTCGCCGCCGGACTGGCGTGGCGAACGATGCAGGCCGATCCGGCGGCGGCCGAGGGCGCCGGCGCGTGGCTCGACGAGCTGATCTGGCGCGACTTCTGGTTCCAGATCCTGCACCACCATCCACGCGTGGTCGAGCACGCGTTCCGCCCCGAGTACGACCGCATCCGCTGGAGCGGGGACGACGCCCGCTGGCTCGCCTGGCGCGAAGGGCGCACCGGCTATCCACTGGTCGACGCCGCGATGACGCAGCTCGAGCGCACCGGCTGGATGCACAACCGGCTGCGCATGGTCGCGGCCTCGTTCCTGGTCAAGGACCTCGGCGTCGACTGGCGACTCGGCGAACGGCACTTCGCGCGCAAGCTGCTCGACTTCGACCTCGCGGCCAACAACGGCAACTGGCAATGGACGGCGTCGACCGGCTGCGACGCGCAGCCCTGGTTCCGCATCTTCAATCCGGTCACGCAGTCGCTGAAGTTCGATGCCGACGGACGCTTCATCCGCCGCTGGCTGCCGCAACTGGCGAAGCTCCCCGGGCGCGCGATCCACGCGCCGTGGCGGGCCGCACCGCCGGCGCTCGCGGCCGCCGGCGTCCGGCTCGGCGTCGACTACCCGCTGCCGGCGGTCGACCACGAGACCGCGCGCGCCGAAACGCTGGCGCGCTACGCTGCGCTCAGGCGCCCGCGCGACGCGCCGGCGACGAAGTGAAGCGCGCGACGTAGCCGAGCAGTTCGTCTTCGCAATACGGCTTGCCGAGGTACGCGTCGACCCCGAGCGA
>JANJTK010000208.1 GCA_024711155.1 Burkholderiaceae bacterium | reverse complement strand
CGCGCCGGGTCGTCGAGTCGCTCGGCCTGGTCTTCAACCCGTACACGATCCAGATCGAGCCGCACGACTGGATGGCCGACCTGTTCGACTCGCTGGCGCGGCTGAACACGATCCTGCTCGACCTCGACCGCGACCTCTGGGGCTACATCTCGCTCGGTTACTTCCGCCAGAAGCTGAAGGAGGGCGAGATCGGTTCGTCGACGATGCCGCACAAGGTCAACCCGATCGACTTCGAGAACTCGGAGGGCAACGCGGGCCTGGCCAACGCGCTGCTGCGCCACCTGTCGGACAAGCTGCCGGTGTCGCGCTGGCAGCGCGACCTGACCGACTCCACGGTGCTGCGCAACGTCGGCGTCGCGTTCGGGCACACGCTGCTTGCGTGGGACGCCTGTCTGCGCGGCCTCGGCAAGCTCGAAGTCAACGAACAGCGGATCGCCGCCGACCTCGACGCCGCGTGGGAGGTCCTCGCCGAGCCGATCCAGACCGTGATGCGCCGCTACGGCGTCGACAACCCGTACGAGCAGCTCAAGGCGCTCACGCGCGGCAAGGCGATCACCCCGCAGGCGCTGGCCGCCTTCGTCGACGGGCTGCCGATTCCGGACGAAGCCCGGGCGCGCCTGAAGGCGCTGACCCCGGGGGGCTACACCGGCCTGGCCGAGGCGCTCGCGCAACGGGTGTGAGCGCGCCGCGGCGGCCCCGGCGCGACGTGTCGCGCGCGGGAAACCCCGTCGTGCGCGGGGGATACTGGGCCGGCGCCCGGCCCGATCGGGCAGTCTGGGAGCCGGCCGGAGCAGCGACTCCGGCGAACTCAGGGGAACAGGGCGCCGCGGGCGTCCGCCCCGGACTCCAACGAGGGAGCGATTTCATGGCTTCGAAGACCGTAATCGCGTTGCGCATCTCCGCCGTGGCCGCCGGGCTGGCGATCGCTGCACCGGCCGCTGCGCAGTTCCAGAAACCGGAGGACGCCGTCAAGTATCGACAGTCGGCGTTCACGGTGATGTCGAACCATATGGGCCGTCTTGCGGCGATGGCCAAGGGCGAACGCCCGTTCGACGCCGCGGCGGCACAGGCGTCGGCGCGTGTGATCGAGACCATGGCCAGGCTGCCGTGGGAGGCGTTCGTGCCCGCCACCGAGGGATTGAAGTCGGGGGCGAAGCCGGCGCTCTACCAGAATCTCGCCGATGTCAGGACGCTCGCCGACCGGCTCAACGGGGAGACCGGCAAGCTTCGGGGATCGGTCGGAGACCTCGACGCGCTGCGCAAGCAACTCGGCGCCACCGGCGCCGCGTGCAAGGCCTGCCACGACAAGTACCGCGTGATGTGACGACGGGGCGGCCGGCCCCGCGCGGCCGGTCGCCGCGCCACGCTCAGGGGAGCCAGGCGACCAGCATCCGGACCGCGAAGGCGCTCGCGGCGAACAGCGCCAGCGCGAGCAGCCGCTCGCGCGCGCCGTCGGCGGCAGGCTGCGCGTCGTTGCCGAGCGGTTTGTCGCCGGTCGCCATCGCGCGCACCAGCGGTTCCTTGCGCACCAGCGCGTACCACGCGATCGCCGCCACGTGCAGCACGACGAGCGCGATCACGACGAAACGCACGATCCGGTGCGCGCGCGTCAGCGACGCGCTGGTCGCGTTCGACACCAGCGTTCGCAGCGGCCCGTCCCACATGATGTCGTCGGTCGCGAACAGACCCGTTGCGGCCTGGATCGCCAGCGCGGCCAGCATCGCGTAGACCGACAGCGCGCCGAGCGGGTTGTGGCCGGGCGACCCGGAGTGCTCGCCGCGCAGGTAGCGCCACGCCGCGGCCGGATTCGGCGGGAAGCTCGAAAAGCGCGCGTAGCGCGGCCCGGCGAATCCCCACAGCACGCGGAACAGCACCAGCGCGAGGATCGCGTAGCCGAAGCGGAAGTGCCAGCCGACCGCGTTGCCGCCGAGCTGCACCGACACCAGCGAGCCGACGATGCAGGCGACCAGCGCCCAATGGAACAGCCGCGTCGGGAGATCCCATACGCGCACCGGCCGCATCACGGCAGCTCCGGCTCGCCGTCGTCCTTCTTCTTCGCCGGCTTGACGAGGTCTTCGCGCTTGACGCCCAGCCACATCGCGATCGCCGCGGCGACGAACACCGACGAATAGATCCCGAACAGGATGCCGATCGTCAGCGCGAGCGCGAAGTAGTGCAGCGTCGGCCCGCCGAAGACCAGCATCGACAGCACCACGATCTGCGTCGAACCGTGCGTGATGATCGTGCGCGAGATCGTGCTGGTGATCGCCTTGTCGATGATCTCGGGCGTCCCGGCCTTGCGGATCTTGCGGAAGTACTCGCGGATCCGGTCGAAGATGACGACCGACTCGTTGACCGAGTAGCCGAGCACCGCCAGCACCGCGGCCAGCACCGACAGCGAGAACTCCCACTGGAACGCCGCGAAGAAGCCGAGGATGATCACGACGTCGTGCAGGTTGGCGATGATCGCCGCGATCGCGAACTTCCACTCGAAGCGGATCGCCAGGTAGACGATGATGCCGACGATCACGAACAGCAGCGCCATCGCGCCGTCGGTGAAGAGTTCGCGGCCCACCTGCGGCCCGACGAACTCGACGCGGCGCAGCTGCGCGCCGGCGTCGGCCGCCTTCAGCGCCGCCATCGCCTGCTCGCTCTGCGCGGCGGCGGCGCCTGCGCGAATGGGCAGGCGGATCATCACGTCCTGCGAGGTGCCGAAGTTCTGCACCTGCACGTCGGTGTAGCCCAGGCCGCCGAGCGTGCCGCGGATCTTCTCGAGGTCGGCGGCCTGCGGATAGGCGACCTCCATCACGGTGCCGCCGGTGAATTCGATCGACAGGTGCAGGCCGCGCGTGGCGAGGAAGAACACGGCAAGCGCGAAGGTGACGAGCGAGATCGCGTTGAGCACCTTCGCGTGGCGCATGAACGGGATGTCGCGGCGGATGCGGAAGAACTCCATGGATGGTCCCCGTGCGCGCGCCTCAGCTCGCCGACCCGGCCGGCGAATCGGGCTTCCAGACCTGCCCGATCGACAGCTTCGAGAGCTTGCGCTGGCGGCCGTACCAGAGGTTGACCAGCCCGCGCGAGAAGAACACCGCCGAGAAGATCGACGTCAGGATGCCCAGCACGTGCACGACCGCGAAGCCGCGCACCGGGCCCGAACCGAACACGAGCAGCGCGACCCCGGCGATCAGCGACGTGACGTTCGAGTCGAGAATCGTCGCCCACGCGCGGTCGTAGCCGGCGGCGATCGCGGCCTGCGGAGTCGAGCCGTTGCGCAGCTCCTCTCGAACCCGCTCGTTGATCAGCACGTTGGCGTCGATCGCCATGCCGAGCGTCAGCGCGATTGCCGCGATGCCGGGCAGCGTCAGCGTCGCCTGCAGCAACGACAACAGCGCGACCAGCAGCAGCACGTTGACCGACAGCGCGATCGACGAGATCGCGCCGAACAGCGCGTAGTACACGCACATGAACGCGGCGACCGCGACGAAGCCCCACAGGACCGAGTTGAAGCCCTTGGCGATGTTCTCGGCGCCCAGGCTCGGGCCGATCGTGCGCTCCTCGACGATTTCCATCGGCGCGGCGAGCGAGCCGGCGCGCAGCAGCAGCGCGACGTCGTTGGCTTCCTGCGTCGTCATGCGCCCCGAGATCTGCACGCGGCCGCCGCCGATCTCGGTGCGGATCACCGGCGCCGTGACGACCTCGCCCTTGCCGCGCTCGATCAGCAGGATCGCCATGCGGCGCCCGACGTTCTCGCGCGTGACGTCGCGGAAGATGCGCGCGCCCTTGGCGTCGAGGTTCAGGTGCACCGCGGGTTCCTGCGTCTGCGAGTCGAAACCCGCCTGCGCGTCGTTCAGGTTCTCGCCGGTGAGGACCACCTGCTTGCGCACGAGGATCGGCTGGCCACCGCGCTCGGCGTAGCGTTCGCAGCCGAAGGGTACGGCGCCGGTCGCGAGCGCCGCGACCTCGTCGGGCGATTCGCAGACCATCCGCACTTCGAGCGTTGCGGTGCGCCCGAGGATGTCCTTCGCCTTGGCCGTGTCCTGGACGCCGGGCAACTGCACGACGACGCGGTCGAGTCCCTGCTGCTGCACGACCGGCTCGGCGACGCCCAGCTCGTTGATCCGGTTCGACAGCGTCGTGATGTTCTGGCGCAGCGCGTTTTCCTGGATGCGCTTGGCGGCCTCGGGCCGGAAGGTCGCGGCCAGCCGGGGTTCGGCGGCGTCGCCGGCGTCGGCGAGGGCCAGGTCGGGCACGGCGTCCGTGATCGCCTTGCGGGCGCGCTCGCGCATGTCGGCGTCGCGGAAGCGGATCTCGACCGTGTCGCCGACGCGCGCGATGCCGGTGTGGCGCACGCCCTTGTCGCGCATCAGCGTGCGCAGGTCGCCGACCGTGGCTTCGAGGCGCCGCGACAGCGCCTGCTTCATGTCGACCTGGAGCAGGAAGTGGACGCCGCCGCGCAGGTCGAGGCCCAGGTACATCGGCAGCGCGTGCAGACTGGTCAACCAGTTGGGCGAGTTCGACAGCAGGTTCAACGCGACGATCCAGCCGGGGTCGGACGGATCCGGATTGAGCGCTCGCGCGAGCACGTCCTTCGCACGCAACTGCGTGTCGGTGTCCTTGAAGCGGGCCTTGACCGAGTTCGCGTCCAGGAACAGCCCGGTGTGCTCGACGCCGCCCTGCTTCAGCGCCTCCTCCACGCGGCCCATCATGGCCGGCTCGAGCTTCAGCGTGACCTTGCCGCTCGACACCTGGACCGCGGGCGCCTCGCCGAAGAAGTTCGGCAGCGTGAACAGCGCCCCGAACACGAGCGCGACCGCCATGATCGCGTACTTCCAGGCCGGATACCGGTTCATTCGTGCGCCCGTCGGGATCGCGCGCGGCGCGGGATCAGAGGGACTTCAGCGTGCCGGTCGGCAGCAGCGTCTGGATGGAGCCGCGCTGGAAGTTCATCTCGATCGCGGTCTCGTTGCCCTTGGCGTCGGGATTGCGCGCGACCTCGAGCGTCACGTAGGCCTCGCCGATGCGAGTCACGCGCCCGACGACGCCGCCGCTGGTGACGACCTCGTCGCCCTTCTTCAGGCTCTCGAGCATCGCCTTGTGCTCCTTCGCGCGCTTCATCTGCGGCCTGATCATCAGGAACCACAGCACGACGAACATCAGGATGATGGGCAGGAAGCCGAGCAGCCCCTGGTCGGCCGAGCCCCCGGCGGACTGCGCGTAAGCCGTCGAAATGAACACGAGCGTCTCCTCTTGGACGATCGGCGATTATACCTGCGGGTCGGCGGGAAGGCGCCTCAATCGATTCCGCGGGACCGGTCGGCCGCGAAGGCGCGCGCGAACGCGTCGAAGCGGCCGGCCTCGATCGCGGCGCGCGCCTGCGCCATCAGCGCCAGGTAGTAGTGCAGGTTGTGGATGGTCGCGAGCCGCGCGCCGAGGATCTCTCCGACCTTCTGCAGGTGGTGCAGGTAGGCGCGCGAGAAGTTCCGGCACGCGTAGCAGGCGCAGCCCGCATCGACCGGGCGCTGGTCGTCGCGGTAGCGCGCGTTGCGCAGCTTCAGGTCGCCGAAGCGCGTGAACAGCCAGCCGTTGCGCGCGTTGCGGGTCGGCATCACGCAGTCGAACATGTCGATGCCGGCGGCGACGCCGGCGACCAGGTCCTCGGGCGTGCCGACGCCCATCAGGTAGCGCGGCCGCTGCGCCGGCAGCCGCGGGGCGGTGTGCGCCAGCACCCGCAGCATGTCTTCCTTCGGCTCGCCGACCGACAGCCCGCCGATCGCGTAGCCGTCGAAGCCGACCTCCAGCAGGCCCGCGACCGACTCGTCGCGCAGCGTCTCGGACCTGCCGCCCTGCACGATCCCGAACAGCGCGTGGCGGGTGCCGATCCGGTCGAACGCGTCGCGCGAGCGGCGCGCCCAGCGCAGGCTCAGGCGCATCGACGCGGCGGCCTCGTCGGCGCGGGTCGGCTGGCCGCCGGTCTCGTACGGCGTGCACTCGTCGAAGATCATCGCGATGTCGGCGTCCAGCGCGTGCTGGATCTGCATCGACACTTCCGGCGTGAGGAACAGGCGGCTGCCGTCGATCGGCGAGGCGAAATGCACGCCCTCCTCGGAGATCTTCCTCAGGTCGCCGAGGCTCCAGACCTGGAAGCCGCCCGAGTCGGTGAGGATCGGGTGGCGCCAGCCGTTGAAGCCGTGAAGGCCGCCGAAGCGGCCGATGGTTCCGGTGCCGGGGCGCAGCCACAGGTGGAAGGTGTTGCCGAGGATGACCTGGGCGCCGACCTCTTCGAGTTCGCGCGGCGACATCGCCTTGACCGCGCCGTAGGTGCCGACCGGCATGAAGGCCGGGGTGTCGATCGCGCCGTGCGCGACGGCCACGCGGCCGCGCCGCGCCGCGCCGTCGGTGGCGAGGAGCTGGAATTCGAGCATCGCCGGATTATCCCCTGTCCGCTGCTTATACAATGACGGCCGACGGCGACCCCGACGATTCCCTGCGGGCGCGCCGGCGCCATCGACTGGAGCCCCCGATGAACCCACCGGAGCGCAGCCTCTCCGCGGCCGAGGCCGCGCTGCGCGATGCCGCGCTCGAGTACCACCGTACGCCGGGCCGCGGAAAGATCGCCGTTACGCCGACCAAGGCGCTCGCCAACCAGCGTGACCTGTCGCTCGCGTATTCGCCCGGCGTCGCCTACGCCTGCCTGGCGATCGAGGAAGATCCGGCGCTGGCGGCCGAGTACACGTCGCGCGGCAACCTCGTCGGCGTCGTCACCAACGGCACCGCGGTGCTGGGCCTGGGCGACATCGGCCCGCTGGCGGGCAAGCCGGTGATGGAAGGCAAGGGCTGCCTGTTCAAGAAGTTCGCCGGCATCGACGTGTTCGACATCGAGCTGTCCGAGCGCGACCCGGACCGGCTGGTCGACATCATCGCGGCGCTCGAGCCGACGCTCGGCGGCATCAACCTCGAGGACATCAAGGCGCCCGAGTGCTTCGAGATCGAGCGCAGGCTGCGCGAGCGGATGGGCATCCCGGTGTTCCACGACGACCAGCACGGCACGGCGATCATCTCGTCGGCGGCGCTGCTCAACGGGCTCGAACTGGTCGGCAAGCCGATCGGCGAAGTGCGGCTGGTCGCCTCGGGCGCCGGCGCCGCGGCGCTCGCTTGCCTCGAGATGATGGTGTCGCTCGGGCTGCAGCGCGAGAACGTCGTGGTCGTCGACTCGAAAGGGGTGCTGCACGCCGGGCGGCGCGCGGCGGTCGACGTCTCCAAGCAGCCGTGGTGCCGAGAGACCGCGGCGCGCACGCTGGCCGACGCGGTGCAGGGCGCCGACGTGTTCCTCGGCTGCTCGTCGGGCGGCGTGCTGTCGCCGGCGATGGTCGACACGATGGCGGCGCGGCCGATCATCCTGGCGCTGGCGAACCCGGAGCCCGAGATCCGGCCCGAGAAGGCGAGGGCGGTGCGCCCGGACTGCATCGTCGCCACCGGGCGCTCGGACTACCCGAACCAGGTCAACAACGTCCTGTGCTTCCCGTACATCTTTCGCGGCGCGCTCGACTGCGGAGCGACCTGCATGACCGACGAGACGAAGCTCGCCTGCGTGCGCGAGATCGCGGCGCTGGCGAAGGCCGAGGCGAGCGACGAGGTGGCGGCGGCGTATCCCGGCCACGACATCGTGTTCGGTCCCGACTACATCATCCCGAAGCCCTTCGATTCGCGGCTGATCCTGCGCATCGCGCCGGCGGTCGCGCGCGCCGCGGCCGCCGGCGGGGTCGCGACGCGCCCGATCGCGGACCTCGACGCGTATCGCGAGTCGCTCGGGCGTTTCGTCACGCACACCGGCATGTTCATGCGGCCGGTGTTCGCGGCGGCGCGCCTCGCGCCCAAGCGCGTCGCTTACGCCGACGGCGAGGACGAGCGCGTGCTGCGCGCCGTGCAGGCGGTGGTCGACGACCGGCTCGCGCGGCCGATCCTGATCGGGCGGCCGGCGGTCATCGCGCAGCGCGTCGAGCGCGCCGGGTTGCGCCTGCAGGCCGGGCGCGACTTCGAACTGGTCGATCCCGAGAACGACGCGCGCTTTCGCCAGTACTGGGAGACTTACCACCGCGTGCTCGCGCGCGAGGGCGTGACGCCGGAGATGGCCAAGGCAGCCGTGCGCCGCTCGAACACCGTGATCGGCTCGCTGATGGTGCGGCTCGGCGACGCCGACGCGATGCTGTGCGGCGCGGTCGGCCGCTACGAAGCCCACCTCGAGCACGTCGAGACGCTGATCGGGCGGCGCGAAGGCGCGCCGTGCCTGGCCGCGCTGAACGCGCTGATGCTCGACAAGCACACGCTGTTCATCGCCGACACCTTCGTCAACGAGGACCCGAGCGCCGAGCAGCTCGCCGGCATCGCGCTGATGGCGGCCGAGGAGGTGCGCCGCTTCGGCCTGCCACCCAAGGTCGCGTTCCTGTCGCATTCGATGTTCGGCTCGAGTCGTTCGCCGTCCGCGCGCAAGATGCGCGCCGCGCTCGAGGCGTTCAGGAAGCTGGCGCCCGAGGTCGAGGCCGACGGCGAGATGCCGGGCGACGCGGCGTTGTCGGAGGAGGTTCGTGCCCGCTACGTGATGGATTCGACGCTGACCGGCACCGCGAACGTGCTGGTGTTGCCGAACCTCGACGCGGCCAACATCCTGTTCAACGTGCTGAAGATGACCGGCGGACAGGGGGTGACGGTCGGGCCGATCCTGCTCGGCGCCGCGCGCCCGGTGCACATCGTGACGCCGTCGGCGACGGTGCGGCGCGTGATCAACCTCACCGCGCTCGCGGTCGCGCACGCCGGCGCGCAGGCGGGGCGCCTCGGCTAGCCGACGCCGCGGCGCTCGCCCGGTCGGTCGTTGCCGGGCGGCGGCGCGCGCTCGAGCAGCATCGCGTCGCCGTAGCTGAAGAAGCGGTAGCGCTGCGCGATCGCATGCGCGTAGGCGGCGCGGATGCGCTCGACGCCGGCGAACGCGCTGACGAGCATCAGCAGCGTCGAGCGCGGCAGGTGGAAGTTCGTGACCAGCCGGTCGACCACGCGAAAGCGGTAGCCGGGGATCACGAACAGCCGCGTTTCTCCTTCGCAGGCGCGCACGCGCCCGTCCTCGCCGGCGGCCGACTCGAGCGTGCGCAGCGACGTGGTGCCGACCGCGACGACCCGTCCGCCGGCGGCGCGCGTCGCCTCGATCGCCGCCGCGGTCGCGCGCGGCACGCCGAAGCGCTCGGCGTGCATCCGGTGCCGCGACAGGTCGTCGACGCGCACCGGCTGGAAGGTTCCGGCGCCGACGTGCAGCGTGACGAACGCCGTTGCGATCCCGCGCTCGCGCAGCCGCGCGAGCAGCGGCTCGTCGAAATGCAGGCCGGCGGTCGGCGCGGCGACCGAGCCGGGTTCGCGCGCGTAGACGGTCTGGTAGCGGCGCTCGTCGTCGGCGTCGGGAACGTGGCCGATGTAGGGCGGCAGCGGCAACTCGCCGGCGCGTTCGAGCGCGTCGAGCACCGGCTCGTCGAAGCGCAGGCGCCAGAACTCGCCGTCGCGGCCGAGCACCTCCGCGCCGCCCGCGCGCCACTCGAGCCGCGTGCCGGGACGCGGCGGCTTGCTCGCGCGCAGCTGCGCCAGCGCCTCGCGCTCGCCGGTGACGCGCTCGACGAGCGCTTCGACGCGCCCGCCGCTCGCCTTGCGGCCGCGCAGGCGCGCGCGCAGCACGCGGGTGTCGTTGAAGACCAGCAGGTCGCCCGGCGCGAGCAGCGCCGGGAGGTCGCCGAAGTGCAGGTCCGAGCGCCCGTCCGCGCGCACGTGCAACAGGCGCGACGCGCTGCGCGACGCCTCCGGGTGCTGTGCGATCAGCTCGGGGGGAAGCTCGAAATCGAAATCCGACAGTCGCATGGGGCGCCATTCTAGTGGGACGTTGCGGCGGGCTCGGTGACGCGGGGACGACGCAGTGGGCGGCGCAGCGACCGCCCCGGGGAACTGACAAGGCAAGCCGGCGCGTGCAAAGATAGGCGCCGCGCGCGGCGGCCCGGGCGGGGCCGGCCGGCGACTCAGCCACGACCGCAGACCCGCGACAGGAGGCTCGCATGCAGTCCCCGGCCCAGGCGATCGTCGACGCGCTCGGCGCGCGCTCGGCAGTGCCCTTCGAGGTGGTGCTTCCGGACGGGGCCACGCTGCGGGCGGGCCCGGGCCCGGGCCCGGGGGCGGGCGCGGGCGCCGGGGGAGGCGCGCCGCGCTTCACGATCCGGATCCGCAACGCCGGCGCGCTGCTCGCCGGTATCGCGCGCGGCCACGTCGGGCTGCTCGAAGCGTACTTCGACGGCGACGTCGACGCCGAGGGGGACCTGCACGCGCTGTTTGCGGTCGGGATGACCGGCGACCTGGCGCGCCAGGTCCCGCTGCCGGTCAGGCTCGAGAACCGCGCCCACGAATGGCGCCACTCGAACCGCAGCGCGGCGCAGGCGCAGGCCAACGCGCGCGCGCACTACGGCCTCGGCGAGGCCTTCTACCGGCTGTGGCTCGACGATCCGCTGAAGATGTACACCTGCGGCTACTGGCCCGAGGGGACGGACTCGCTCGAGCAGGCGCAACGCCACAAGATCGACCACGTGTGCCGCAAGATCCGGCTCGCGGCCGGCGAGCGCTTCGTCGACATCGGCTGCGGCTTCGGCGGTTTCATGTTCCGCGCGCTCGAGACCACCGGCGCCACCGGGGTCGGCGTCAACACGACCACCGAGCAGGTCGAGTGGCTGCGCGCCGAGATCGCGCGCCGCGGCGTGCAGGACCGCCTGTCGGTGCGCGAGGCGGACTTCCGCGAGGTCGACGCGCAGTACGACAAGGTGGTGTCGATCGGCGTCCTCGAGCACGCGGGCCGCGACCAGCTCGGCGACGTGATCCGCGCGCACGCGGAGTTCCTGAAGCCCGGCGGGCTCGGCATGCTGCACTTCATCGGCCACGTCGGCCGCTACGAGACCGAGCCGTTCATCCGCAAGCACGTCTTCCCCGGCGGGTGGATTCCGGCGCTCGCCGACGTCGTCGTCGAGATGGAGCGCTGCGGCCTCGAGGTGCTCGACGTCGAGAACCTGCGGCGGCACTACGCGCCGACGCTGGACGCGTGGGCCGAGCGCTTCGAGCGCAACTGGGACGCGATCCGCGCGCTCGACCCGCAGCGCTTCGACGAGCGTTTCCGGCGCATCTGGCTCACGTACCTGATCGGCTGCGCCGAGATGTTCCGCTCGCCGGCCGGCTACACGCACCTGTTCCAGGTCGTCTTCAGCAAGGGCAACGTCACCGCACGCGGCTACCCGATGGGCCGCGGCTTCCTGTATGGCCGCTGATGCGCCCGGGCGCAACCCGCCCGGCGGCGACGCGAACGCCGCGGCCGCACATGCCGCGCATGCCGCGCGGCGCGCCCGGCTCGCGCAGGCGCTCGCGGGCGCGGGCGACACGCCGCTGGGCCTGCAGCGCGATTCGTCGAACCTGTTCCGCGAACGCTCCGCGGACGCCAGGCACCGGCTCGACCTGCGCGGCTTGCGCAACGTGCTGGACGTCGACGCCGCGCGAGGCACGGTCGAAGTCGAGGGTTCGATCAGCTACGAGGACCTGGTCGCGGCGACGCTGCCGCACGGCCTGATGCCGGCGGTGGTCCCGCAGCTGAAGACGATCACCGTCGGCGGCGCGACGGCCGGCGTCGGCATCGAGGCGACTTCGTTCCGCCACGGCCTGGTGCACGACACGCTGCTCGACTTCGACGTGCTGTTGCCGGACGGCCGCGTCGTGCGCTGCGCGCCGGACAACGAGCAGCGCGACCTGTTCTTCGGCTTCCCGAACTCCTACGGCACGCTCGGCTACGCGATCCGGCTGCGGTTGCGCGCGGCGCCGGTGCGCCGCTGCGTGCGCGTCGAGCATCGCCGCCACGCGTCGGCGCGCGCGTTCTTCGACGACCTCGCGCAGCAATGCGCCGGCGACGCGGACTTCGTCGACGGCGTCGTGTTCGGCCGCGACGAACTGGTGCTCAGCGTCGCGCGCTTCGTCGACGACGCGCCGTGGCTGAGCGACTACACCTACGAGCGGATCTACTATCGCTCGCTGCGTGCCCGCGAACTCGACTTCCTGAGCGCGCGCGACTACCTGTGGCGCTGGGACACCGACTGGTTCTGGTGCTCGAAGAACCTCGGCGCGCAGAACCCGCTGCTGCGGCGCCTGTTCGGGCGCAAGCGACTGAACTCGCGTTTCTACACGCGAGTGATGCGCTGGAACGCGCGCCACGGCATTACGCGCCGGATCGCGCGGCTGCGCGGGCGCTTCCCCGAGTCGGTGATCCAGGACGTCGACATTCCGCTCGCGCGCGCCGGCGAGTTCCTCGACTTCCTGTTGCGCGAGATCGGCATCCTGCCGGTGTGGACCTGCCCGATCCGGCCCGCCGACCCGCAGCGGCGCTTCACCCTGTATCCGCTCGAGCCGGGGGTCGCCTACGTGAACTTCGGCTTCTGGGACGTCGTCGAGAGCGCCGCGCCGCACCCTCCGGGGCACTTCAACCGGCTGGTCGAGCGCGAGGTGATGCGGCTCGGCGGCATCAAGTCGCTCTATTCGGAGAGCTGGTTCGAGCGCGACGAATTCGACCGCGCGTACCGGATGGACGAATACGCCGCGCTCAAGGCGAAGTACGACCCCGGCGGGCGCGCGCTGGGGTTGTACGAGAAGTGCGTGCTGCGCGCGTGATCCGACCGCGCGTTTGCCGGGGCGTCGGCGATTGCCGATAATGCGGGTCCGCTTCGGGGTTCAGCCCCGTTCGCTCCGGCCGGAGTGGTGGAACTGGTAGACGCGCCGGACTCAAAATCCGGTGCCCGAAAGGGCGTGCGGGTTCGATTCCCGCCTCCGGCACCAGGCGCCGTCGCGGGCGCCGGGCGGCGTGCCCGGCGCCCGGCGCGATGCGCGCCTCGGGATGCGGCTCAGGAAGCCGCGTTGGCCTTCCCGCCCGCCTTGCGCTTGGCCGCCTTCTTCTTCGCGGTCGACTTGTGCTCCTGCTTGCGCTGCTGGGCCTGCTGCCGCGCCTGCGGCTGCGCGGGCGCGGCCGCGGCGGCGGGCGTGGCAGGCGTGGCCGCGGCTGCAGGTGCGGCGGGCGTTGCCGGAGTCGCCGGCGTGGCGGCCGTGGCCGGCTTCGCGGGCGCGGCGGGCGTCGCAGGGGTGGCCTGCGCCATCACCGCGGCGGAGAAGGCGCTGGCGATCAGCGCGACGAGCAGCTTGTTCATCGAGGGTCCTTTGGTCGTGGAGGGCGCACGAGCGCGCCTGTGCCCGATAACGCCCGGCGCGAGCGGCGGTTGACCGTGATCGACTGCGGCGGAGCGCGGTTCACTGCGGCGGAGCGCGGCGGACCGGCGCCGCGGTTGCGGCTGCTAAGCTTGAGCGCACGATGGACTTCGTCAACCACCTGCTGCTGATCGGCGCGGCGCTGATGTTCGCCGGGATCCTGCTCGGCGCGTTTTCGTCGCGACTCGGGGTGCCGTTCCTGCTGGTGTTCCTGGTCGTCGGCATGCTCGCCGGCGAAGACGGGCTCGGCGGGATCCGCTTCGACGACTACGGCACGGCGTTCTTCGTCGGCAACCTCGCGCTCGCCGTCATCCTGCTCGACGGCGGGCTGCGCACGAAGCTGAGCACGTTTCGGGTCGCGCTCAGGCCGTCGCTGGTACTCGCCACACTGGGCGTCGTGCTGACCGCGCTCGCGACCGGCCTGTTCTCCGCGTGGGTGCTGGCGATGGACTGGCCGACCGGCCTGCTGCTCGGGGCGATCGTCGGCTCGACCGACGCGGCCGCGGTGTTCGCGATGCTGAAGTCGAGCGGCACCCGGCTCAACGAGCGCGTCTCGAACACGCTCGAGATCGAGTCCGGCGTCAACGATCCGATGGCGATCGTGCTGACGACGATCCTGATCCAGCAGCTGATGACGCCCGACGACGTGCGCGGCGTGGCGCTGCTCGGGCGCGTCGTCCTGCAGTTCGGGCTCGGCACCGTCCTCGGCCTCGCGCTCGGGCGCGCGCTCGCCTGGGCGATGCAGCGCGCCGCGCTCGGCGAGGGGCTCGGCGCGCTGCTGCTGTGCTCCGGCGGCGTGGCGGCGTTCGCGCTGGTCAACGCACTGGGTGGCAGCGGCTTCGTCGCCGTCTACCTGGTCGGCTTGATGGTCGGCAACCGCACCAGCCGTTCCAGCGAGAACCTGCTGCGCGCGATGGACGGCATGGCGTGGCTCGCGCAGTCGGGCATGTTCCTGCTGCTCGGCCTGCTGGTCACGCCGGCAGCGATTCCGGCGATCCTGCCGGCGGCGCTGGCAATCGCGCTGTTCCTGATGCTGCTCGCACGGCCCGCGGCGGTGTGGCTGTCGCTGTTGCCGTTCCGCTTCGCCGCGCGCGAGGTCGGCTTCATCGGCTGGATGGGGCTGCGCGGTGCTGTTCCGATCGTGCTCGCGATGTTCCCGATGCTCGCCGGGGTGCCGGGCTCGGGAACGCTGTTCAACGTGGCCTTCGTCGTGGTGCTCGCTTCGCTGCTGTTGCAGGGCACCTCGGTGTCGTGGTCGGCGCACCGCTTCGGTGTCGGGCTGCCTCCGCGCGACGAGCCGCTGGTGCGTTCGACCTTCTCCGACGACCACCTGGCGATTCTCGAGTTCCCGGTCGGCGAGCGCTCGCCGGCCCTCGGCGTGCTGCTGCGCACGCTGCTGCTGCCCGAAGGCGCGCGCGTGCTGGCGGTGCTGCGCGGCGGCGCCGTGCTCGACCAGGACGCGGCCGGCGCGCTGCGCACCGGCGACGTGGTGATGCTGGTCGCCCCCGACGCCGAGGTCGACCACCTGTCCGACATGTTCGCCCGCGTCGACGCGTCGGTGCGGCGCCGGTACTACGGCGACTTCGTGCTCGAGGGCGCCGCGTCGTTCGACGAAGTCTGCGCCGCGTACGGCTGCGTCGCGCCACCCGACCTCGCCGGCCTCACGCTCGACGAGGCGATGCGGCGGCGCGCGCCGCGCATCGTCGACGGCGACGCGGTGCAGATCGCGCGGCTGCTGCTGGTCGCACGCGAGATCGTTGAGGGCCGGGTCGTCAAGGCCGGCCTGAAGCTGGAGCGCGCGCCCGGCAAGTGACAGCGGGCAGGCAAGGGCGGGCAAGCTACGGCCGTCGCGCCGGGGGGCTGCGGTAAACTTGCGACCCGTTGCCCGACCCGCTCCTGCGAGGGAATCACGATGGACCTGAACTACTCGGCCGACGAACTCGCCTTCCGCGACGAAGTGCGCGCGTGGCTGCAGGCGAACGTCCCGGCGGACCTGCGCCGGAAAGTGCTCGACTACGACGAACTGTCGAAGCTGTCGAAGGACGATCTGCTGCGCTGGCACCGGCTTCTCGCACAGAAGGGCTGGGTCGCGCCGTCCTGGCCGAAGGAGTGGGGCGGCACCGACTGGTCGCCGGTGCAGCATTTCATCTTCGAGGAGGAATGCGCGTCGGCCGGGGCGCCGATGATCGCGCCGTTCGGCATCAACATGTGCGGCCCGGTGCTGATCCGCTTCGGCAGCGACGCGCAGAAGAAGCGCTTCCTGCCACGGATCTACAACGGCGACGATTTCTGGTGCCAGGGCTACTCCGAGCCGGGATCCGGGTCGGACCTCGCTTCGCTGAAGACGCGCGCCGACCGCCACGGCGATCACTACGTCGTCAACGGGCAGAAGATCTGGACCACGCTCGGCCACTTCGGCGACTGGATCTTCTGCCTGGTGCGCACCGACAGCAGCGCGAAGAAGCAGGAAGGCATCAGCTTCCTGCTGATCGACATGAACACGCCCGGCATCACGGTGCGCCCGCTGATCCTGCTCGACGAGGCGCACGAGGTCAACGAAGTGTTCTTCGACGACGTGAAAGTGCCGGTCGAGAACCTGGTGCACGAAGAGGGCAAGGGCTGGACGGTGGCCAAGTACCTCCTCGGCCACGAGCGGCTCAACACCGGCCGCATCGGCACCTCGAAGCGCGAGCTGGCGCGGCTCAAGCAGATGGCCACGCGGGTGCTGAAGGACGGGCGTCCGCTGATCGAGGATCCGCGTTTCCGCGACCGGGTTTCGCGCGTCGAGATCGAGCTGATGGCGCTCGAGATCACGAACCTGCGCTTCGTCGACGAGATGCGCCGCACCGGCAACATCGGCGCCGACGTCTCGATGCTCAAGATCAAGGGCACCGAGATCCAGCAGGGGCTCACCGAGCTGATGATGGACGCGATCGGGCCGCAGGCGCAGGCCTTCCGGCCGATCGGCCACGACGACTTCGACCGGATCGCGGCGGCGCTCGCGCCGCGCTACTTCAGCTACCGCAAGACCTCGATCTTCGCCGGCTCGAACGAAATCCAGCGCAACATCATCGCGAAGGCCGCTCTCGGCCTCTGAACGGGACGCCCGCACCATGGACTTCCAGTACACCGAAGAACAGCAACTGCTCGCCGACAGCGTCGCGAAGCTGGTCGAGCGCAGCTATGACTTCGAAACCCGCAAGGCGATCGTCGCGTCGGAGTCGGGTCACAGCGAGCAGGCGTGGCGCGACCTCGCGCAGCTCGGCCTGCTGTCGCTGCCGTTCGCCGAGAGCGACGGCGGCTTCGGCGGCGGCGCCGCCGACCTGTTCGCAACGATGGAGGCGATCGGAGCGGCGCTCGTCGTCGAGCCGTTCCTGTCGACGCTCGCTCCCGCCGGGCGGCTGATCGCGCGCTGCGGGGACGACGCGCAGCGCGCCGCGCTGCTGCCGTCGGTGATCGACGGCACGACGAAACTCGCGTTCGCGCACGGCGAGGCTGCCGCGCGCTACACGCTCGCGCACGTCGAGACGCGCGCGACGAGGGCGGGCGATGGCTGGGTGCTCGACGGGACCAAGTCGGTGGTGCTGCACGCGCCGCTGGCCGACCGGCTGGTCGTCACCGCGCGCTGCGCCGGTGGCGCCAGCGACGAGGCGGGACTGTGCCTGTTCGTCGTCGACGCGCGCGCGCCGGGCGTCTCGATGAAGGCCTGTCGCACGGTGGACAACCAGCGCGCCGCCGACGTGCGGCTCGAAGGCGTGCGGGTCGGCGCCGACGCCTTGCTCGGCGAGGCCGGGGCGGCCTTCGCCGCGATCGACGAGGCGGCCGACTTCGCGACCGTGCTGCTGTGCGCCGAAGCGGTGGGCGCGATGCGCTACGCGAACGAAGCGACGCTCGAGTACCTGAAGACGCGCAAGCAGTTCGGCGTCGCGATCGGCACCTTCCAGGCGCTGCAGCACCGGATGGTCGACATGACGATCTGCGCTGCGCAGGCGCGCTCGCTGACCTACCTCGCGTGCGCGAAGGTCGACGCCGCCGCGCGCGGCGAGATCGACGCGCGCGAGCGCCGCCGGGTGGTGTCGGCGGCCAAGGTCAAGGTCGCCGACGCGTGCCGCCAGGTCGGCCAGGAAGCGGTGCAGCTGCACGGCGGGATGGGGATGACGCAGGAGATGAAGATCTCCCATACCTTCAAGCGGCTGACGATGATCGCGCGCGCGTTCGGCGACGCGGATCATCACCTGGAGCGGTTCGCGGCGGCTTCGTGAGACGGCCTGTCGCCGCTGCACTGCCGGTGGCGACATCGTGGTGCCCGCCCCTGTTCCTGTGGACCGCGCCGGGTTGGTCTCGCACAATCGCGACGGCCGCAAGCTGATCTCCCATCCGTCCCTCGAGCGGATCGCATGGGTGTCTTCGAACGTTACCTGACCGTCTGGGTCGGGCTGGGAATTCTCGCCGGCGTAGGCCTCGGGTTGGCGGTGCCGCCGCTGTTCGAGGCGGTCGCGCGCGTCGAGTTCGCGCACGTCAACCTGGTGGTCGCGGTGTTCATCTGGGTGATGATCTACCCGATGATGATCCAGATCGACTTCGCCGCGGTGAAGGATGTCGGCAGGCGGCCGCGCGGACTGCTGCTTACGCTGGTGGTCAACTGGCTGGTCAAGCCGTTCACGATGGCGGCGCTGGCAGTACTGTTCTTCGACGTCGTGTTCGCGCCCTGGGTCGATCCGGCCTCGGCCTCCGAGTACATCGCCGGCATGATCCTGCTCGGCGTCGCGCCGTGCACCGCGATGGTCTTCGTCTGGAGCCAGCTGACGAAGGGCGATCCCAACTACACGCTGGTGCAGGTGTCGGTCAACGACCTGGTCATGGTGTTCGCGTTCGCGCCGATCGCGGCGTTCCTGCTCGGCGTCACCGACGTCACGGTGCCCTGGGAGACGCTGCTGCTGAGCGTCGTGCTCTACGTGGTGCTGCCGCTGATCGCCGGCGCGATCACGCGCCAGTGGTGGTTGCGCGACGGGCAGGCACGCCTCGCGCGCGGGGTGGCGGCATTCAAGCCCTGGTCCGTGGTCGGGCTGATCGCGACCGTCGTGCTGCTGTTCGGGTTCCAGGCGCGGACGCTGGTCGCGCAGCCGCTGGTGATCGCGCTGATCGCGGTGCCGCTGGTCATCCAGTCGTACGGCATCTTCGCGATCAGCTATGCCGCGGCGCGCGCGCTGAAGTTGCCGCACGACATCGCCGCGCCGGCCTGCCTGATCGGAACCTCGAACTTCTTCGAACTGGCGGTGGCGGTTGCGATCTCGCTGTTCGGTCTGAGTTCGGGCGCCGCGCTGGCCACCGTGGTCGGTGTGCTGGTCGAAGTGCCGGTGATGTTGTCACTGGTGGCGATTGCGAACCGCACGAGGCACTGGTTCCCGGCCGGCGGTTCGGCCTGAGGCGATGCGGCCGGGGCCGGAGTCAGGCGCCGGCGTGTCCGATCCGATCCAGCTCGCGCTCGAGCGACAGCCCGGCGAGCCTGTCCATCGGCAGCGCCAGCATCAGCTCGATGCGTCGCTTGAGAACCATCGCCGCGTCCGTGAACGCCTTGTCCTTCTGCGCGTCGGTGCCGTCGACCGCAGACGGGTCGGGAACGCCCCAGTGCGCTGTCATCGGCTGTCCCTGCCAGACGGGGCAGACCTCGCCAGCCGCGGCGTCGCAGACGGTGAACACGAAATCGAGCGCAGGAGCGCCGGGTCCGGAGAATTCGTCCCAGGACTTGCTGCGCAGCCCGTCGGTGGGAATGCGCCACTGCTCGAGGATCGCCAGCGCCCGCGGCGCGACCTCGCCCTTCGGGTGGCTGCCGGCCGAGAACACGCGGAAGCGGCCGTGACCGAGGTGCCTCATCAGCGCCTCGGCAAAGATCGAGCGCGCCGAGTTGCCGGTGCAGATGAACAGCACGTTGCAGACCTTGTCGTTCATGGGGAGCCTCGACTCGGGCGGTTGTCGTCAGCCGGGCGATCGAGCGCCGCCCGTCGTGCTCTGGCGTGACGGATCCGCGGCGTTAGCGACCCGCTCCGGCAGCGCCAGCGTGACCAGCCAGCAGGCCGCCAGCATCGCTGCCGACCCCCCCAGCGCGTAGAGCAGTCCGCCCCACTGGTACAGCAGGCCGGACATCAGCGTGCCGAAGAAGCGGCCCAGCGCGTTCGCGGCGTAGTAGAAGCCGACGTCCTCGTCGGCTTTCTCGGAGCCGGCGTAGGCCAGCACCAGGTACGAGTGCACCGACGAGTTGACCGCGAACGCGAAGCCGAACACGCCCAGTCCGAGCACGACCCCCCACTCGCGGCGCGGCGCGTCGAACGCGACCGCGACCGCGAGCGCCGTGGGCACCAGCGCCAGCGTGGCCGACCACCAGCGCGCCTCCCGCACTTCACGGCTCAGGCCGTCGTCGCTGCGGCGCACGATCGACGGGGCCAGTGCCTGCA
>JANJTK010000286.1 GCA_024711155.1 Burkholderiaceae bacterium | reverse complement strand
ACGGCGGCATGCTGATGGAGGCGTTCGTCGCGGTCATGGCGCTGATCGCCGCGTGCGTGCTCGATCCGGGCATCTACTTCGCCATGAACGCGCCGGCCGCGCTGATCGGAACGACCGCCGAATCGGCCGCGGCCGCGATCACCAACCTCGGCTTCGTCATGACGCCGGAGGTGCTGACCGCGACGGCGAAGGAGATCGGCGAGAACAGCATCCTGTCGCGCACCGGCGGCGCGCCGACGCTCGCGGTGGGCATGGCCCAGATCCTGCACGGCCTGATCCCGGGCGAAGGAATGATGGCGTTCTGGTACCACTACGCGATCCTGTTCGAAGCGCTGTTCATCCTGACCACCATCGACGCCGGCACGCGCGTGGCGCGCTTCATGATCCAGGAGCTGCTGGGCCTGGCGTACGCGCCGTTCCATCGCACCGACAGCTGGGCGGCGAACATTGCCGGCACGACGCTGGCTGTCGCCGGCTGGGGCTGGTTCCTTTACCAGGGCGTGGTGGACCCGCTCGGCGGCATCAACTCGCTCTGGCCGATCTTCGGCGTGGCGAACCAGCTCCTCGCGGTCATCGCGCTCGCGCTCGGCACGACGGTGCTGATCAAGATGGGCCGCACGCGCTACCTCTGGGTGACGCTCGCGCCGCTGGCCTGGCTGCTGTCGGTCACGATGTCGGCCGGCTGGATGAAGATCTTCAGCGCCGACCCGCGCCTCGGCTTCCTGAGCGCGGCCCGCGACTTCGCGGCGAAGATCGAGGCCGGCGGCACGGCCGCGCAGGTCAAGCAGTGGAGCCAGCTGCTGTTCAACAACCAGGTCAACGCGGTCGTCACCGGCGCCTTCTTGGTGCTCGTGGCCACGGTCGTGATCACCTGCGCCCGCGTCTGGTGGCAGCTCCTTTCCGGCAAACGCGCCTCGGACCTGCACGAGGAGCCGTATGTCGCCGTGTCGACGTCGTGAGCACCCCATCCGCGTCGTTGATCTCCGAACAGGACCGCCGGCAGTTCCAAGAAGAGGGCTGGTTCCTGTTGAAGGGCGTCGTGCCGGCGGCGCATTTGGCGCTGCTGCGGGAGGTGTGCATGCAGTTCATCGCGGCCCATGACGCCGAGATGGATGCGGCGGGCGTGACGCAGCAGGGCATCAAC
>JANJTK010000149.1 GCA_024711155.1 Burkholderiaceae bacterium | reverse complement strand
CCGCCCCCGCCGTCGCTCGGCGGCTCGTTGACGAGTGCGCGCGCGTCCGCGACCACCTGCCCCGCGTCGCCGACGAGCGCGCGCGCGCGCGCGCCGTCGAGGTCGGCGACTTTCGTGATCGTGATGCTGCGCGCAGCGCGGCGCCGGATCTCGTCCTGGTTGCGCCGCAGCACCTCGAAGGTGCCGCCGCCGACGGTGCCGATTCCCATCAGGCCGACCCGCACGGGGCCGTACTTCTCTTTCGTCATGTCAGTTGCTCCGATGCGCAACACTCGAAAAGTTGGCGCGGGCGAAGGCGCCGGCCGGGCCGCTGCGCGCCCCGCCGCACGCAGCAGCCCGCCGGCCGTCGCCTCGTTCACGGGGCCCGCTACGGAACGATGCGTTTTCGGCCGTGGAATGCGTTCCACGACGAAAAACGCATCGTTCGGTAGCGGCCCACCGACGCGCGGCCGAACGCGGCCGTGCGCCTCCGAGCGCCGCCGAGCGCGGCCGTGGGCTGCCGTGCGCCGCCGTGCGCCGCCGTGCACGGCAATGGGCAACACGCCGCAACGCCTCGAGGCCGGGCGACGCGCCCCGAAGGGCCCGGCGCCGCAACGGGCTGTCTGCGGCGCCGAGCAGCGCAGTCTCGGGGTCGGCGCGCGTAGCGCGCTTCGTCCATCTGACTCGCGGCGACTGTCTGAGCGGAGCGCGCGCGGCGCGCGTAGCGAGTTTCGCCGCGCGACCCCGAGGCGAGCAGCGCAGGGCAGTCGGTGCGCAGCACCGACCGCCGCGGCCAGCGCCCCAAGGGCAGCCCGGCGCGGGGCGCCGCGCCCGGCCCGCGGCCCGCCCGCTGGCGCCGCCGCTGGCGCTCGAAGAACCGGATCCCGCTTCAAGCTGCGATCCGGATCAGGCCGTCCTTGCGGAACATCTCCTTGATCCCCCGCACCGCCTGCCGGATCCGCTGCTCGTTTTCGATCAGCGCGAAACGCACGTGGTCGTCGCCGTGCTCGCCGAAACCCACGCCCGGCGACACCGCGACCTTCGCCTCCACCAGCAGCTTCTTCGCGAACTCGAGCGAACCCATCGCACGGTACGGTTCGGGAATCTGCGCCCAGATGTACATCGACGCGCGCGGCACCTCGACGTCCCAGCCGGCCTCTTGCAGTCCCTTGGCGAGCACGTTGCGGCGCAACTGGTACTTCAGTCGCGCCTCCTCGACGCACTCCTGCGGACCGTCGAGCGCGGCGATCGCCGCGACCTGGATCGGCGTGAAGGTGCCGTAGTCGTGGTAGCTCTTCATGCGCGCGAGCGCGGCGACGAGCTCGGCGTTGCCGACCATGAAGCCGATCCGCCAGCCGGCCATGTTGTAGCTCTTGCTCATCGTGAAGAACTCGACCGCCACCTCGCGCGCGCCCGGCACCTCCATGATCGACGGAGCCCGGTAGTCGTCGAACACGATGTCGGCATACGCGAGGTCGTGCACGACGATGATGTCGTGCTCGCGCGCCAGCTCGACCACCCGCTCGAAGAACGAGATGTCGACGCACTTCGCAGTCGGGTTGCTCGGGAAGCCGATGATCATCATCTTCGGCTTCGGGGTGGTCTCGCGCACCGCGCGTTCGAGCTCCTCGAGGAAGTCGACGCCCGGGGTCATGCGCACCGAGCGCGTGTCGGCGCCGGCGATGACGGCGCCGTAGATGTGGATCGGGTAGCTCGGGTTCGGCACCAGCACCGTGTCGCCGCGATCGAGCGTGGCCAGCATCAGGTGCGCGATCCCTTCCTTCGATCCGATGGTGACGATCGCCTCGGTCTCCGGGTCGATGTCGACGTCGTAGCGGCGCTTGTACCAGTCGGAGATCGCCTTGCGCAGCCTCGGGATGCCCTTCGACACCGAGTAGCCGTGCGTGTGCGGACGCTGCGACGCCTCGACCAGCTTGTCGATGATGTGCTGCGGAGCCGGGCCGTCGGGGTTGCCCATGCTCATGTCGACGATGTCCTCGCCGCGCCGACGCTCGGCCATCTTCAGTTCGGCCGTGATGTTGAAGACGTACGGCGGCAGCCGCTTGATGCGCGAGAACTCGCGGGATGCGCTCATGATCAACTCCGTTGAACCTGATAATGTAGCATTTTCAGTGGCTTAGCGCCCGCATTCGGCACGCAGCCGGCGCGCCCCGAAAGACCTCCCGATGAAGCTCCACGCCGACCCCCAGACCGCGCTCAACACCTTCACCGCCTGCGGCGACGGCTACGTCGAAGTCAACCGCCAGCGCTACACGTCGGCGCTGCTGGTTCGCCCCGACGAGCCGGTCGCGCCGTGGGAGGTCACCGACTTCGACGCGCTCGGCGCGGACGACTTCGAGCGCCTCGCCGCGGGGGCGCCGCAAATCGTCCTGCTCGGCACCGGCGCTCGCCAGCGCTTTCCCGACCGCCGCCTCACGCTGCCGCTGCTGCGAGCGCGCATCGGCGTCGAGGTCATGGACACGCGCGCCGCGTGCCGCACGTACAACATCCTGATGGCGGAGGGCCGGCGCGTGCTGGCCGCGCTGCTGATGCGCTGACGCGCGTCTGTGATATGTTGGGCGCGAGTCGATGGGTTCGTTCGCAGAGGATTCGTTGAGCATCGAGGTCGGCAGCAAGGTTCCCGCGTTCAGCGCCGCTTCAACCGGCGGCGAGTTCAGGTTGTCGGATCTGAAGGGGCGCAAGCTCGTCCTCTACTTCTATCCGAAGGACAACACGCCCGGCTGCACTGCCGAGGCGGGCGACTTCCGCGACCGGCACGCGGCCTTCGCCGACGCGGGCGCGGTCGTGCTGGGCGTCTCGCGCGACAGTCTCGCGTCGCATGCCGGCTTCAGGTCGAAACTCGGCCTGCCCTTCGACCTGCTCTCGGATTCCGACGAGGCGCTGTGCGCGCTGTTCGACGTGATCCGCGCCCGCAAGCTCTACGGCAAGCCGGTGCGCGGCATCGAGCGCGCCACCTTCCTGATCGACGCGTCCGGCCGACTCGCGCGCGAGTGGCGCGGCGTCAAGGTTCCGGGCCACGTCGACGAGGTTCTCGAAGCCGTGCGCGCCCTCGGCGCCTGATCCAACCCGCCCGCCCCGCCGCCCATGCCGCTTCCCAAGCCCCCCGGCAAACCTGCCACCCTGCTCGACCTCTCGAGCGCAGCCGTTGCGCGCGCAGCGAAGCCCGTGGTGCGCACGCCCCGGGCCGCCGCTGGCGCCACGCACGAGGTAGTGCCGATGCGCGCCGCGCGCGGCGCGGCCACCGCGGCCACCGCGGGCGCGGCCGCTGCAA